>JBNJHQ010000116.1:0-8633 GCA_051748705.1 Bacteroidota bacterium
ATTCTCAAACCTTAAATCCCTGTTTGTTACAATCCCAACCAGTACATTGTCATCCCTTATAACCGGTATGCCTCCTATCTTGTATTCCTTCATCAGGTGGAGAGCTTCTGAAACCGTGGCGTCAACACCTATGCTGACCGGTTCAAGGATCATGACATTCTCCGCTCTCTTTACTTTCTTTACCTGCAAGGCCTGCTTTTCTATTGACATATTCTTGTGAATAACGCCTATGCCCCCTTCACGGGCTATGGCTATGGCCAGCTCCGCTTCCGTAACAGTGTCCATCGCTGCTGATACTATTGGCGTATTCAGACTAATATTTCTGGTGAATTTGGTGCTGATATTCACCTCCCTGGGAAGAACCGTTGAATAGGCCGGAATAAGCAATACATCATCGAATGTTATTCCCTCCATAACCACTTTATCATCAAGAAAAGACATAAGCAACAGGTGTTTGATTTTGATGGCGCAAGATACAAAAAAATGATGATTGACTGAAGTGCTGTCTTTTATTTTTTAAGATGGCTAAAAAATTGAAATACAGTTGTTATTTTTGTATATGAACCATTTACTTACACCCTTGCCTTAAGTTGATGAATCGCTTCGACGAATACAGGAAAATACTGACCCGCTACTGGGGATACACTTCATTCAGGCCACTGCAGGAAGAAATATTAAAATCTGTGGGTGAGGGAAAGGATACGCTCGGACTGATGCCCACCGGCGGAGGTAAATCCCTTACCTTCCAGATACCAGCACTTGCTTCAGAAGGCCTGTGCATAGTGATAACACCCCTGATAGCGCTTATGAAAGACCAGGTGGATAAGCTCCGGCAGATGGAGGTAAGAGCAATGGCCATACATTCGGGCATGACAAGGGAGGAAATAGATATAGCATTCGATAATTGTGTCTATGGCGATTATAAATTACTCTATATCTCCCCAGAGAGGATAAGATCAGGGATCTTTGAAAAGAGGGCAGGGTCGATGAACGTGTCACTGGTAGCCGTTGACGAAGCTCACTGTATATCACAGTGGGGTTATGACTTCAGACCCTCTTATCTGCATATTGCAGGCATACGCAAATTGGTTGGGAAAGATGTGCCGCTGCTGGCTCTTACAGCTACCGCAACATCAAAGGTGGTGGAAGATATAATGGATAAACTGGAGTTCAGGCAAAGAAATGTACTGAAATCGGGTTTTGAAAGAAAAAACCTTGTTTACCTGGTACGTAAGGTTGAGGATAAAAATTCTTATATAATGGATACCCTCCGGAAAGTACCGGGATCGGGTATCATCTATGTCAGGAGCCGTAAGAAAACAAGGGAGATAGCCCGCTTCCTGGCGGAAAACAATATCGAAGCAGATTACTACCACGCCGGACTGAAAAGGGAACTGAGAGAACAAAAACAAAATGCCTGGTCTGCAGGCAAACCAAGAATAATAGTGGCAACAAATGCCTTCGGGATGGGCATAGATAAGGCAAATGTGCGCTTTGTTATACACTGGGATATACCCGATTCTATTGAATCATATTTCCAGGAAAGCGGAAGGGCCGGAAGAGACGGGAAAAAGGCATGGGCAGTCCAGCTGTATTATGACAGCGATATTGAAAGAGCAAAAGAAAGAGTGAATGCAAAATTTCCACCAATCGACTATATAAAAAACATATACGAGCTGCTCTGTAATTTTTTGCAAATCCCGATCGGCAGCGGTAAAAATGTTGTGTATGATTTTAACCTGGCTGAATTTGTGTCCAAATACAGGTTGTCTGTCAGCCAGGCATATAACAGCCTTAAATTTCTCGAAAGGGAAAAATATCTTGAACTGACCGAAGAACTGAATAACCCCTCAAGGGTACATTTCAGGGTGAGCCGCGACGACCTGTATAAATTCCAGGTGGCTAATGCTGCAATGGATGGCTTTATTAAACTACTCCTCAGAAGCTATACCGGCATGTTTACGGAATATGTACCCGTGAATGAAGAATCACTGGCAAGAAAATCAGGTCTTCAGCGTGATATAATATATAAATTCTTCCTGAACCTCAGCAAACGGGATATCATTAACTATATCCCCGGTAAAAAGACTGCACTTATAATATTCACCGAAGAGCGACTCGACAGGAAATCACTCTACATATCACCGGAAAATCACAAAAATGTTAAGGAAAGATACCTTGAAAGGTTGAATGAGATGCTTAAATATGTTAGCTCACAAACCAGGTGCAGAGCCAGCATGCTGCTTGATTACTTCGGGCAGGAATCAGTGCGATGCGGTATGTGTGATGTCTGTATGAGTCGCAACGAACTGGACCTTAGCAAATATGAATTTGACCAGATACTCGACAGGATAAAGGAAATCCTTCTTAAAAACAGTGTGGCTGCCGATCAGCTGGTTGAGAAGCTGGAGACAGATGAGGAAAAGGCCGTTAAAGTGATACGATGGCTGCTCGACCATGATAAAATTCTGAAGGATGATACGGAAAAACTCGTGTGGAACAGCTGACCACATGGGCATCACGGCACTCCACCCCTCCCGGCTTCCCTGCCCGGCAGAACATCGTCACCCCCCGGAGACCCCGGCTTCCCTGCCCGGCAGAACCCTCGGTAGTCTGGCACACAGGCACCCGGCAGGCAACTCTTTGCTCCTGCATTCAAAAATTCTCATTTATTTCCATAATTTTGTATCAAAATTTATCCTATGGATGAGAATGTAGTTTATTCAAGGGAAGTGATTGAATTCACGGCTGTTGCCAATGAATATTGCCATATCCTCGAAGAAGCTCCTTCCGTAGATGGGACCGGTCTGATGAAAGTGCTGCGGAAATTATTGCCCCTGCTGTATCTTAAAGCAGTAAACCTCCCGGAGATAGAGTCAAAACTCGACGAGGAAACGGAGAAGTTTGTCCGTGAAGAAGACTGGCAAATGGTAAAAGATACCCTTACACTCAAGTTTGGTGCGGCAAATGACTATATAGATGTCAATACCGACAAAGAAGCTACGGAAGAACTGATATACGGCAACCTGGCTGAAAACATGGCTGATATATACCAGGATGTCAAGGATTTCCTGATGGTTTACCGTGTGGGCACCCTTGAGCTTATGAATGACGCCCTGTGGGAATGCCGCGAGTCATTCAGGCTGTACTGGGGACAGAAACTGGTCAATACCATCAGGGCAGTGCATTTTGCACTGACCGATCCTGAAAAGATAGGAGAGGATCTTCCCCGGGCCGGGGACGCGGATGATAAGTCAGACTGGATAATATCACGCCGGATGGATGATCTCAGGGAGGAGGATGAGGATGACCTTTAGGGAAAATATCGATAAGGAGGAACTGGCAGAATACCCGGTATCAGGATTTGAAGGTGAAATTTTACTGGTTGATGATAACAGTAAACTGGAGGAGAGTGTAAATATTTTGAAATCACAGCGTGTTATTGGTTTTGATACCGAGACAAGACCATCATTCAGGAAGGGCAGGAAGAACAGGGTGGCCCTCCTTCAACTGGCCTCCGATAATAAGGCCTTCCTCTTCAGGATAAATAATATAGGCTTACCTGGTGAACTTATCGATATCCTGGCTGATGATTCCATTACCAAGGTGGGAGTGGCTATACATGATGATATCAAGGGGCTTAAAGCAGTGAGCAACTTTAAGGAAGGAGGCTTTATTGAACTCCAGGACTATGTCAAAAGTTTTGGCATTGAAAGCTCCGGCCTGCGGAAATTATCTGCCATTATCCTGGGATTCAGGATATCCAAAAGACAGCAGGTGTCGAACTGGGAAGCTCCTCACCTCACGGATGCGCAATTGCATTATGCAGCCACCGATGCCTGGGTGTGCTATAAAATATACAAAAAGCTGGGTAAGCAAAGACCCCTGTAAAACATTATGAAAGCTAATACCAGGATAATACTCAAGTCGGGAAAGGACCAGTCGGTGATGCGACGACATCCCTGGATCTTCAGCGGTGCAATAAAGAAAATGTCCGGGGAACCGGCCGAAGGAGATACGGTGGATGTCTTTGACAATAAAGACAATTTCCTGGCACGTGGTCATTACCAGCCGGGCACAATTGCCGTACGCATACTCACATTCAGGGATGAAGAGATTGATGAAACTTTCTTCAGGGCCAGGGTCAGGGATGCCATTGAATACAGGAAGAGAACAGGAATATTCGATCTGCCGTCAACAAACGTCTTCAGGCTTATCCATGCTGAAGGCGATAATCTGCCGGGACTGATAATCGATATTTATAATAATGTGGCAGTGATGCAGGCTCACTCGGTGGGTATGTACATGCAGAAAGAACTGCTTGCAGATATATTGATGTCTTCCCTGGATTCGCGGATCACCGCCGTGTATGACAAAAGCAATACAAGCCTTCCCTTTAAAGCCGGCATTGACAATAAGAACGGGTTCATAGGGGGCAATGAAACGGGAAATATCGTTGAGGAATATGGTCATAAGTTTCATGTCGACTGGGAAGAGGGCCAGAAAACAGGTTTCTTTGTCGACCAGAGGGAGAACCGTAAACTGATAGAAGCCTATTCCGGCGGGTGTAATGTTCTTAACCTCTTTGCCTATACAGGAGGATTTTCTGTTTATGCCCTGCGTAATGCCAAAATGGTTCATACAGTGGATGTTTCAAAAAAAGCCGTGGAAATGGCTGAAAAGAATATCAGACTTAATTACGGGGAAGATGCCAGGCATGAAAGCTTTGCCCTCGATGCCTTCAGGTTCATGGCTGAGACAGATGGCAGCTATGATTTAATTGTTCTTGACCCGCCTGCTTTTGCCAAGCACCAGAATGTGCTGCATAATGCCCTGCAGGGATATAAGAGGCTTAATATGAAAGCAATGGAGATAATTAACCCGGGAGGAATACTCTTTACCTTCTCCTGCTCACAGGTGGTTAACAGGGAGAACTTCAGGAAGTCTGTTTTTGCTGCAGCTGCCAATGCCGGGAGAAAAGTGAGGATCATTCACCAGCTAAGCCAGCCGGCAGACCATCCCGTTAATATCTTTCACCCTGAAAGCGAATACCTGAAAGGACTTGTTTTATATATTGAATAATGATGGATAAAAAGAAATACATAGCCCTGCTTGCCTCACGGCTGGGGCATCATGAATGGCAGGTTGAAAATGTGATACGGCTTATTGATGATGGCGCCACAATACCATTTATCAGCCGCTACCGTAAAGAAATGACAGGAAGCCTCGATGAGGTGCAGATAGCTCATATCAAGGATGAATATGATAAACTGCTTGAACTGGACAAAAGAAGGGAGGCCATAATACGGTCAATAGAGGAACAGGAGAAGATGACTCCCGGGCTGCTGGAACGCCTGAAAGCGGCTGTTACAATGACAGAGCTGGAAGATATCTACCTTCCCTACAGGCCTAAGAGAAAGACCCGTGCATCGGTGGCCCGCGAGAAAGGGCTTGAGCCCCTTGCAGGTGTTATCATGAAACAGGAAATAAATGATCCCCTTGCTGAAGCTGAGAAATACCTGGGTGATGAGCTTGAGAACGCAGAGGATGCCCTGCAGGGAGCAAGGGATATAATAGCTGAATGGGTAAATGAGGACCAGGAGGCAAGAAAGAGAATACGGCGACTCTTCGACAGGGAGGCACATGTCATATCAAAACTTGTTAAAGGGAAGGAAGAGGAAGGTGCCAAGTACAGGGATTACTTTGAATGGGATGAACCCTTGTCCAGGTGTCCTTCACACAGGCTCCTGGCTATGCGCAGGGGTGAGGATGAAGGTTTTCTCAGGATAAGCATTATGCCTGATGAGGAAAAAGCCCTGGAAGTGCTCGATGAAATATTCGTGAAATCCGGTAACGACTCGTCCGACCAGGTGCTGGCAGCGGTAAAGGATTCGTGGAAAAGACTGCTGGGACCGGCCATGGAAACGGAATTCCGTAATATATCAAAGGAAAAGGCAGATGAGGAGTCCATAAGGGTGTTTGCAGATAATCTCAGGCAACTGCTGCTTGCTCCCCCGCTGGGACAGAAAAGGGTGCTGGCAATAGACCCGGGTTATCGTACAGGCTGTAAGGTGGTATGCCTCGATGAACAGGGTAAGCTGCTGCATAACGAAACCATCTTCCCACACCCGCCACAGAACCAGACGGCCCTGTCGGTAAAGAAAATTACCAGCCTGGTCAATTCATATAAGATAGAAGCAATAGCCATAGGTAACGGTACTGCCAGCCGCGAGACGGAAGACCTGATCAAGTGGATAAAATTTGATGGTGACCTGAAGGTCTTCGTGGTGAGCGAAGCGGGGGCCTCGGTCTACTCCGCCTCGCAGGTGGCCAGGGATGAATTTCCTGATTATGACGTTACGGTGAGGGGAGCGGTATCCATAGGAAGAAGGCTGATGGATCCCCTGGCTGAGCTTGTTAAGATCGACCCTAAATCAATAGGGGTGGGACAGTACCAGCACGATGTTGACCAGTCAAAGCTGCAGCAGAGCCTCGATGATGTGGTGGTGAGCTGCGTGAATGCAGTGGGCGTGGAAGTGAATACGGCAAGCAAGCATTTGCTGACCTATGTGTCGGGACTGGGCCCGCAGCTGGCAGGTAATATTGTTGAGTTCAGGAATGAAAACGGACCCTTCAAAGCACGTCAGCAGCTGACGAAGGTGAAGAGAATGGGGGATAAGGCTTTTGAACAGTGCGCCGGCTTCCTCAGGATCAGCCATGCAGATAATCCACTCGATAAATCAGCAGTGCACCCCGAGAGTTATCATATCGTTGAGAGAATGGCCTCTGACCTGGGTGTTACAGTGGAAGACATGATTAAAGATGAGGAAAAGATCGCAAGGATAGATATAAAAAAATATGTAACGGAGGATACCGGGCTGCCCACACTGGAAGATATTATCCAGGAGCTCAAAAAACCCGGCCGGGATCCGCGGTCCGAGATAAAGGAGTTCAGGTTTGCCGATGTAAGATCAATAGAAGACCTGTCAGAAGGCATGGTGGTGCCGGGCATCGTAACCAATATTACCCGCTTCGGGGCCTTTGTGGATATAGGTGTCAAACAGGACGGACTGGTGCATATATCAAACATGGCTAAGGGTTTCGTGAAAGACCCCGGTGATATCGTAAAACTGCACCAGCATGTGAAGGTGAAAGTGATTGCCGTGGATGCAGTAAGAAACCGCATCCAGTTATCCCTCAGGGATGTATGACAGGGACAGGCCCTGTGTTCCGGTTCATCCCGCCCGGTTCATCCCGCCCGGCTCATCCCGCCCGGCTCATAATCAGTCTGAAGGATAATATATAAAGCTAAAAGACAAAGCCGTTAAGCAGTATTTTTATTATTTTAGCAGCTTCAAATTCATAATAAAATAATTGCTATGAGAAAAACACTTTTATTAACTCCACTACTAATACTCATTCTGATGTTCGCTTGTAAACCAAAACAGGCGCCGGAGCCACCGGATGCCGAGAAGATGCCTGAAGAGCTTGTCAAACATGATAATACCAGGGTAGATAACTATTACTGGATGAGGCTGAGCGATGAGCAGAAAAATGCTGCAAATCCTGACGAGCAGACACAGAAAGTGCTCGATTACCTGAATGCCGAGAATGAATACACTGAGCTGGTGCTGGCCGGGACACAGGTGCTGGCAGATAAACTTTTCGAGGAGATGAAGGGCAGGATAAAGGAGGATGATGAATCCGTACCCTACCTCGATAATGGCTATTTCTATTATACCCGTTATAATGAAGGACAGGAATACCCACTCTATTTCAGGAAAAAGGGAAGCATCGCCGCGGAGGAGGAACTGCTTATTGATGTAAATAAGATAGCTGAAGGGAAAGACTATTGCAGTGTTACAGGACTGAGCATCAGCCCGGATAACAAGATTATGGCCTACGGGACCGATTTTGTCAGCCGCCGCCGCTATACCATACAGTTCATGAACCTGGAAACGGGTGAAATGCTGGAGGACAGGATTGAGAATACAACGGGCAGGGTGACATGGGCAGCCGATAGCGAGACTTGCTTCTATACCGGTAAGAACTATGAGACACTCAGATCTGAAAAAATTATGAGACATAAGCTGGGAACACCGGCAGACAATGATGTAGAGGTTTATTTCGAAGAAGATGAGGAATTTACCTGTGGCATAGGTAAAACACAGAGCGAGAAGTACCTGGTTATATTCTCGAGCCAGACCCTCACCACCGAAGCCAGGATACTTGAAGCTGATAACCCTGAAGGACAATTCAGGATTTTTGCCCCGAGGCAGGTCAACCATGAATACTCAATAAACCATATCAATGATCAGTTTTTTATCAGGACAAATACCGATGAGGCCACTAACTTCAAACTGATGGTGGCACCCGAGAATGATTACAGCATGGATAAGTGGGAAGATTTTATACCCCACCGCGATGATGTGCTGCTGCAGGGATATACACTGTTCAATGACTATATTGCCGTAAGCGAACGAATTAATGCTCTTAATAATATAAGAATAATAAACTTCAATACAGACGAAGATCATTATATTGATTTTGGTGAGGAAGTATACAGCAGTCGCATTTCCGTGAACGAGGAAGCTGATTCAGATGTGCTCAGATATACCTACACCTCGCTTACA
>JBNJHQ010000117.1:0-8632 GCA_051748705.1 Bacteroidota bacterium
GTGGATTACAGTAAAGGAAAACTGAAAATCTCTTATTCAGCCTCTTCGGATATCAGACCTGAAACATACGCGGAGGCTGAATTAATGTTGGGAAGGTAGCACTCAGAACTGCTACCTTTTTGTTGAACCATAATTGCACTGATGTCCCGAACAAACCTCCATATTAAGTTTCTTACCATAGCAATTGCTGCAATCTTTACCCTGCAGCTGTACGGACAATCAGATGGAGATTACCGCTCCAGGCAGAACGGCAACTGGAACAGCAGCACCACCTGGCAGGTTTATAGTAGCGGCTCCTGGGTAAACTGCTCAGCCGGTGATTACCCCGGGGTGTCAACTGGAGCGGGGACAGTATACATACGTAATAACCACACAGTTACTATTACGGCTGATGTGCCCAACAGTATTGCTGAACTGAGGATTGACGGGGGCAACCAGAATTCATACCTTCAGTTTAATGCATCCTTCTTACTGACCGTAACAGGGCTCACCTATGTCAGAACCTCTTCTAATGGGACCAAAAAAGGCCTCCTTGTGGATGCTGGAACATTCAGGACGGAATCCATTGATCTTGTAACAGGGGGTGGACCACCTTCAACAGATGCCTTTATGAGGATATCCAGCGGAGATGTCAGGGTAGACCAGGATATTAGTATGAATGGTCCCGGCATACGTACCTTCATCCTTTTTACCGGTAACGGGGAGTTATACATCGGGGGTTCTGTAAGCGGCGGGAATATCACGGGCACTGCAGGAGGCGATAATAATGCCCCGCCTGGTTCTGGTACAGTAATTTACAACGGCAGCTCCCAGCAGGATATAGGTGAATACACCTATTACAATCTTACAATTAATAATGCTGCCGGCGTTTCGCTTGCTAATAATACAACTGTTGATAACCAGCTTAACATGATCCAGGGTAATATTACCACCGGTTCATATACGCTTATCATGTCTAACAGCTCTGCCGGTTCATTAAACCATGTATCCGGTACAGTAACAGGCAGGTTACAACGACCTGTAAGCACTCCACTGTCAGTAAACTATCTTTTTCCTGTCGGTACAGATTCTTATTACAGGCCTGCAGTTGTGAATTTTTCTTCGTTATCGGCGGCAACAAATATTACAGCTGAGTTTATCTCAACTCCCCCTGAAAGCTTTGTCGCCTACACAGACGGTTCAGCAACACTCAATAACGCGTTTTCTGAAGGTTACTGGAGATTCTCAAGTTCGGGCTCTCCATCTGCAACTTATTCTCTCACTTTAACTGCAGATGGATTCATCAGTTATACCCTTGATGCTTTTGCCAGGATAACAGGAAGAGATAATGGCAATAGCACGTGGAGAGCCTTAGGATCTCATGGATCCGTGTCAGGGAATGATGTTTCACGCACAGATGTCACAAACCTGAATACCACATCATTCGACTACGCACTTGCTACATGCTATACACCCGTATTTATGGGTTATGCCTATGAAAGGAATATTACCATCGATTATACAAAGGTTGCTGGCGGATCAGATCTTTACAATTTCCCGGTGATGATAAACCTGACTGGGCAGGATTTCCTTAAAAGTGCTCCGGCAGGTCAGATCTATAATTCGAATGGTTACGATATCGTCTTCACCGATGAACAGTATAATCAGCTCAATCATCAGATTGAGACCTATGATGGAACCAATGGAAACCTGATTGCCTGGGTTCGCATCCCGGTACTTTCAAGCACGTCAAACACAGTGATCAAGATAGTATATGGAAATCCGCAAATAACTGCTGATCAATCAGTCACCTCAGTATGGGATAGTCATTATAAGGGTGTATGGCACCTGAACGACAACAACCTGGAAGATTTCACATCATATGGTTTTGCCGGAACACCATATAATACCCCGTCCTATCCTTCCGGGGTCATTGATAATGCCCTTGGTATGAACGGATCAAACGAATACGTACAGGTTAACAACAATCCCAACATAAATTTTGCAGGAAACGTGACTGTCTCGGCATGGGTTTACATGAATGCGGGAAACCGCGACCAGAAGATCGCAGGCAACCAGAATAATTCAAGCGGGGGTTATAAATTCGGTATATATACAAATAATAAGGTTGAATTTGAGATCAGAAACTCGGCAAATACAGCCTCATTGAACAGAAGCGTTGCCGGAGGCACTGTTCTGAGCACAGGACAATGGTACTACCTGGCTGGCATAAGTTCCGATGTTCTTGATTCAATAAAGACTTTCGTCAATGGAATCTCTGAAAGACCCTTTAAAAAGACAGGGACTTTAGGTGTGGCATCGGATAATCTGGTTATCGGGAAAGAACCTTTCCAGTCAAGCTACTATTTCAGCGGCAGATTTGATGAACTGCGGGTCTCTGATAATGTAAGATCCGACGGATGGCTGAGAACCGAGTATTTCAACCAGTCATCACCTTCTACTTTTTATACAATAGATGCAGTTGGAGTTACTGTGGATAATCTGCTATCTGAAGGTCTTTGTGCAGGACCAATAACATTAACATTCGGTTATCCTGCAGGAGGTACATACTCTGGGAATCCCTATATCTCAGGTAATGTATTTACACCCCCTACTGCCGGAACTTACCCTATAACCTATACATATATCGGCGGCTGTGGCCCGGTAAGCATTACCAAGGATTTTATAATTTCTGATATTCCAGATGCTCCTGTAGCTCCTGATAAAGAGTATTGTACAGGTGAGATAACATATCTTGAAGCAACTACGGGTGAGAACATAAAATGGTACAGTGGCGGTTCACTTGTAAGTACCGCAAATCCATTTTCTACCGGACAAACTGCTCCGGGCACCTATACTTACACAGTAACACAAACTGTCAATGGTTGCGAAAGTTCAGCTACTACGGTCAATCTTTCCATATTCACCGGTGTCACCATCAACACACAACCTCAAATGGTTTCTATTTGTGACGGAGATAATGCAGTGTTTACCTTTGACATTGATGGTGCTAATCTTACATACCAGTGGCAGGAGGATGGATCAGACATTACTGATGGAGGAATCTACTCGGGAGCAAATACCGAAACCCTTACTCTTACTGATCCGGGAACCTTAATGAGCGGGAAACAGTATAGCTGTGTCATAACAACAACCTGCGGCACCTCTCCGGTCACCAGCTCATCTGCCTTACTGACGGTGACGGGACAGGTCTGGTCAGGCTCTGTAAGTACAGACTGGAATATTACAGGCAACTGGGCTTGCGGAATAACTCCGGAGCTGACACATTCGGTATTTATACCCAATGTCACAAATAAACCTGTACTTGGCCCCGGTGCTACCGGAACAGTTAATAATATAACAATTGAATCAGGTTCATCTCTGACAATTACAGGAAATACCCTGCAGATATCAGGGTTAATAACCAATGATGGTACTTTAGATGTTTCAGACGGAACTGTTGAATTTAACGGATCTGCTCCACAGGTCATCGGAGCATCAGTATTTGCGGGTAATACGGTAAAAAACCTGACAATCAACAACAGTGCTGGTGTAACTCTTCAGGGACCTCTTTCTTTAACAGGGATCATCAATATCGATGCCGGCAGTTTTACATCAGACGGATTTTTAACCCTGACTTCCACAGCTTCCGCAACTGCATTGGTTGACGGATCGGGTTCCGGTTCAATTTCCGGTAATGTTACAATGCAGCGCTACCTTCCTTCAGGATTCGGATATAAATATTTCAGCTCTCCCTTCCAGGCTGCCACTGTGAGTGAGTTTGGGGATGATATGGACCTGGCCTACTGGTTCCCCACCTTCTACGCATATGATGAAAGCCGCACCACATCGGGATGGACAGACTACACCGATCCTGCAGGTGTACTTGAACCAGTGACAGGCTATGCGGTGCATTTCGGGGCAGGCACAGATCCCCTCACGGTCGATGTGTCAGGAGAGGTAAATAACGGGGCACTGTCACTAACTCTTTATAACAATAATAACACCTATACACAGGGGCTCAACCTGGTTGGAAATCCATACCCCTCGCCAATTGACTGGGATGCTGCCCCGGGATGGACAAAAACAAATATTGATGATGCCATATATTTCTTTAAGTCGAGTGCAACGGATGAATATGGAGGTACCTATAGTTCCTATGTTAACGGCATTCCCAGTGATGGCAGCGTCACATCAGTTATCCCATCAATGCAGGGCTTCTTTGTACATGTCTCCGACGGCTCCTACCCGGTTACAGGAACACTGGGAATGAATAATGACGTAAGGGTTAATAACCAGTCACAGTCCTTCTATAAATCAGCATCCCTGGCTAAAAATGATAATCAGTCAAAACCACTGATCCGTGTTGCTGCTGCATTTGAAGATGATGCTGAAAGTACAGATCCATTTGTCATATATATACATAACATGGCCTCTGATAATTTCGACAGTGACCTGGACGCACTCAAGATCCTGAATACCGATTTCCAGGTTCCTAACCTTTATGCTACGGTAAACGAAAATAAAAAACTTTCGATAAATGCTATCCCCGGTGATTTTGAATCAACGCAGGTTATACCACTTGGCCTGAAATTAAACCGCAGCGGAACAATAAATTTCATGCTCCTTGATCGTGATACATATTTCGCCGATATGGACATCCTGCTGCATGATAATGTAACAGAAAACAGGCAGGGTCTCAACGGGGATTCCCTCTACAGTGTAAATCTTGATGCGGGCGAATACCATGAAAGGTTCTATCTTGAGATATTAAGTATGACAACCGGTACCGAGCATCCTGCTTCCCAGGATGCACTTTTTGATGTATATAGCTCAAATAGCCTTTTAAGAACCAATATCTATGATGTAAGAGGCAGCGAAGGGATTTTGTCTGTCTTCAATCTTACCGGCCAGCTGGTTTCTAAACAGATTGTCAGGCAACCCGGATATTATGAATACAGGGCTCCTCCTCACAGGGGAATATATATTATTAATTACAGGACAGGCGACAGAACCGGCTCCAGGAAAATATTTATAGCTAACTGATGGGAAGAAAGAAGCAAAACAGGAAGTACTATGAAATTATAACCATGCACCTGGTGGTGATCATTCTCCTTTTTCTCCCCTTAACATCTTCAGCCCAGGAACCACCACCCCGGCCGGTCAGGATAACGGTGACGGCCCAGCAACTGACATTTGGTGCCTTTACACATGGTGCGGCAGGGGGCACGGTTAGCGTAAGCCCTACCGGCATCCGCTCATCAACAGGAGATGTTATCTTACTCGACCTGGGTTTTGCTTACTATCCTACGGTTTATGAACTCAGGGCAACCCCGGGAACTGTGATATCAATACTTAATGGTCCGGATGCTGTATTAAACGGCAGCAACGGCGGATCAATCACACTAACTGTCGGTAGCTCAGATCCACCATCTCCCTTCGTAGCCACTCCCCCCTTCCCGAACCTGATCAGTGTAGGAGGTACTTTAACAATAAGTAACTCTGTCGCCAATCCACCAGGGAACTATAGCGGAACCTATGATATAATTTTTGTACAGGAATAATTGCCTATTAATGAGGGAGGACGAATGAAAGAGAGCAAAGTATGTAAAGTAAAATGGTTACAAGACATACTTTCGACCCTCCGGGGTTTGCTCATATTCCTGTCATTAATATTTCTGTTCCTGCCATCTGTTAGTATCCTGGCACAGGAAGTGGAAAACCAGCAGGAAGCTTATGAAATATCCGTGAGCCTCAAAGTGCCCCGGGTCGGTGGGACAGAAATAGAGGCATTAATCAAGGGCAGGGAACTCTACCTGGCCATAAGCGAATTATTCGATTTCCTGAAAATAAAAAACACGCCTGCCAACAATTTTGAATCGGTCTCAGGTTTCTTCATCAGCCCTGATAATACATACCTTATTGACAGGCTCAATAACACGATACAATACGATGACAGGATGATTAACCTGGGCACTGGGGACCTTATAAAAACAGAGTCAAACCTCTACCTAAAGTCATCATATTTCGGTGAGATATTTGGTCTTTATTGTAGCTTCAATTTCAGGGCACTGAGCGTCACCCTCGAAACGCAGCTTGACCTGCCCCTTATCCGTGAGATGCGCCAGGAAGAAATACGCAAAAACCTCTCCCGCTTGCGCTCAGGTGAAAAGGAAGCTGATACCCTTGTCCAGAGAACATACCCCATGTTCAGGTTTGGCATGGCCGACTGGTCAGCTATTGCTACAGAGCAGATCGGCGGTCCTTCCAACGCTCGCTTAAACCTCTCCCTGGGTGCCATGATCCTTGGAGGGGAAGCAACTGCCTCACTTAACTACGACACACGACAACCTTTTACGGAAAAACAACAACATTACCTGTGGCGCTACGTAAATAATGATAATACCTTGCTACGGCAGGTAAGAGCAGGTAAAATTCCAACCTATGCCCACTCAACAATATATAACCCTGTAATTGGTGCTCAGCTGACCAATACCCCCACTACTTACAGGCGATCCTTTGGAACCTATACACTAAGCGACCGTACAGAACCGGGCTGGATAGTGGAACTCTATGTTAATAATGTTCTTGTAGACTATACCGAAGCCGATGCATCAGGATTTTTTACCTTCGAGGTGCCCCTTGTATATGGGAATACAATTGTTAAACTCAAATTTTTCGGACCCTGGGGTGAAGAACAAACACGTGAACAAAACATAAATATACCCTTCAATTTTCTCCCGCCTGGAACCCTTGAATATACTATAGGAGGAGGCATCGTAGAAGATGGCTCAGCCAGCAGGTTTGGAAGGGCCGAAGTTGACTATGGGCTCAACAGGCGAATAAGCCTGGGGGCGGGCTTCGAATACCTTTCATCTGTGACATCAAGCCCTTTGATGCCATTTATTAACAGCTCGCTGAGAATTACCAATAACCTGCTTCTTACAGGACAGTATATACATGGAGTAAAGGCCGGCGGCAACCTCACGTACCGATCTCCCTCAAACTTCCAGTTTGATATCAAATACAATAAGTACGATAAGGACCAGGAAGCAATAAGTTTCAATTACCTCGAAGAACGAAAGGCTTCCCTGTCAATTCCTTTACGCTTTGGGAAATTTTCATCATATAACCGTTTTAGTATAAACCAGATTGTACTGCCAAATTCTGATTATGTAACCGGTGAATGGCTATTCTCTGGATCGATGCTGGGGATAAGTACAAACCTTACTACCTATGGTATATTTATCGACAGGGCAGATCCCTATATCTATAGTAACCTTTCCCTCGCCTTCAGGTTCCCTGGGCGGCTCACCCTGATGCCCCAGGTCCAGTATGGTTTTTCAAAAGGAGAATTTATCTCTGCAAAGATTAGGATAGAGAAACATTTCATCAACCAGGCATTCCTGAACCTGTCTTTTGAGCGGAATATGAGGTCCAATCTAAACCTGGCCGAACTGGGATTCAGGTATAATTTCTCCTTTGCCCAGGTAGGCGCTTCGGCGAGATATTCACAGGGTACCGGAAGCTTCGTGGAATATGCCAGGGGAAGCCTGGTAAATGACGGTCGCACTAAGTACCGGAGAGCCGATAACAGACCTAATGTAGGCAGGGGCGGAATAATCCTTAGACCCTTCCTTGATTATAATGCTAATGGGGTAAAAGACCCGGGTGAGAATAGTGCACCGGGACTGAACCTACGCACAAGCAGCGGACACGTGCATAAATCGGAAAAAGACACCCTGATAGCAATAACAGGCCTTGAACCCTATACCTCATGCTATATTGAATTGGATCCCAACAGCTTTTATAATATAGCATGGCGACTGCCCTATGAAAGCCTTAATGTAAAGGTTGATCCCAATATAATGAAGAGTATTGATATCCCCGTAACAGTTGTGGGTGAAGCCGCCGGATTTGTGAAGCTTGAAGGGCCGGAAGACGTAACAGGACTGGGACGTATTATTGTAAGGTACCTGGATGAAAATAAGAAAATCGTGGCAAGTGCTCTCACTGAGTACGATGGCTATTACAGCTATTTCGGGCTTAAACCCGGAAAATATTTCGTAATGCCCGATACGGCACAGCTTAATAAACTGGGCATGGTAAGCGAGCCTGACTCAATAAGTTTTGTAATAGGCAAATCACTCGAGGGAGATATCGTTGGTGACCTCGACTTTACGCTGCGACTGACCCGCACAGACAGGCTGGAGGCCGATACCCTGGCTCCTGCTGATACGGTAGATGTGGCCGAAACCATAACAAAGACTGACAGCGCATACACCGTCATACACGAAGTAACAGAAGAATTGATAACTATAACTGAAGACTCATGGGCCATACAGATGGGGGCTTTCACAACCAGGAAATATGCTGAGATAATGAGGGACAGGCTGGAGAGACTGCTGGGCAAAAATGTTGAAATAGTCATGGAAGGAGAATTCTATAAGGTCAGGATACTTGACCTCAAAGACAGGCAGGAAGTTGACGAGCATATCGAAAGACTGGAGGAACTTGGTTATAACATATTCTGGGTAATCAGGCTTAAAGCCATGCAACAACAACTTATAATGAAGGAAACCAGTGATTCATTATTGCAGGTCACTGAAAGGGATATCTATGCTGACAGACCCGAAATTACAACTGATATGTC
>JBNJHQ010000118.1:0-8332 GCA_051748705.1 Bacteroidota bacterium
GCGGAGAAGACAAGGGAGGGCCGGTAATTATTGTCGACGGTAAGAGGGTGGATAATCTCAACAGTATTGATCCTGAAGATGTCGAACAGATGCAGGTTACCAAGGATCCCGAATCCGAGATGGTGAAAAAGTACAAAGCTGAAAATGGTGTAGTGATTATTACCTTAAAGGAGGGTGTCCGGTTTAAGCCTGAGAAAACAGACAAAGTGGTAGCTGGCAGAAAGACCACCGAAGAGATTTTTATCGTTGTTGAGGAAATGCCAATGTTCCCGGGAGGCTTAAGCGCCCTGAAATCCTATATCTATGATAATCTCGAGTATCCTGAGAAAGCCAGGCGAGAGGGTATAGAAGGGAAGGTGACGGTTGATTTCGTTATTAATGTGAAGGGTGATGTAGAAGATGTCAGTGTCAGCCAGAGCACCTATGCAGGATTTGAAAAGGCAGCCATGGAGGTATTCAAGGATATGCCGCGTTGGGAACCGGGTAAGCAGAGAGGCACTCCGGTCAAGGTAAGATTAAGTATTCCTGTTGAGTTTAAGCTTGGCGGGGAATAATCCTGGATATAAGCCAAACAGGATAGGTGCCCGGTTTACTCAGGGCACCTTTTTTCAGAAAAACAGTTCTTCATAGGGCTTCCTGTCCGGTCCCGGCTCGAATGTTTCTGTTTCAAAGGGTATCATCTCACGGGCTTCATCAGGGCTGGAGGCCAGTCCGGCAGCGTACATTATAAACATGGCTGCACCCAGTACAGTTGTTTCTTTTTTATCAATAATAGTTATGGGCACCCCTGTTATGTCGGCCCTGACCTGGTTCCACAGCCTGTTTTTCGATCCTCCTCCCACGCACAGTATATTATCAGTGCTGAAACCTCCAGCCTTCTCAAGCGCCCTAACCCCTTCCCTGAGCCTGAGTGATAGTGCCTCCAGCATGGCACGGTAAATCTCTTCGCGGGTCGATTCCATACTGAGTCCGCTGATCTGACCCCCGCCACTGCCTTCACTTTCCTCGAAGAACTTTGGCACAACTCTTATCCCCCTGCTCCCGGGAGGAACCGTGGAAGCCATGGATATCATTTTCTCATGCATCTCATCCCCACAATCCGGGAACATGTTCCTTCCTGCCCACTCGAGCATGCCCGAAGCTATCCACTGGTTACCTATATTATACAGGCCAGGAACAGGATCCAGCTCCGTACTTATTGAACTGTCCAGCTGTTCCCTGCCCGAGCGGTATTTACCTGACCTTACCATCAGTATCTCCCATGTGCCTGAGCTAAGCACCGGTTGATTGATCCCGGCACCCGAACCAAAAACTGCAAACTGTGTGTCATGACCGCTTGCTACAATAGGTATACCTTCGGGCAGACCGCTAAGCTCCGATGCTTTTTTACTTACCCTTCCCGTTATCTCACCCGCCTCGGCAAGTTCACCAAACAGACCGGGATCAATCCCTATACTGTTCATGATGAGATCTGACAGTCCGCGGTCAGCAGCAGAGGTAAGCATTGATGTGCCTGCCATGGTGATATCGTTTTTCATCTCGCCCCCGAGCATATAGCTAAAAATGGAAGGAGCGAACAGCCACCTGTGGGCTTTCCCAGGCAGGTCCGGGTGATTCTCCCTGAGCCAGACAAGCTTGTTTATAGTATTGAAGCTGAAAGGCAATAAGGCTGATTCACGGTACAGTTCACCGGGGGGTATATATTTGTCTATATCCTTCATTACCGGTGTTGTGCGCCCGCACTGCCATGATATCATGGGGTAGAGCATCTTCCCGTCTTTACTGAAAAGAGCGCCGTCAACACCGAAGGTGGTAACACTTACTCCAATAATATTGCTTCGTGTGACAGCAGCCATCACCTTGCGGGAGGCCCTGCAAAACTTGTCCCATATCTCATCAACATCCCATATCCGGTATTCCGGGTAAAAAGGGTCGGGCTGCGTATTATTGGTATATGATGCTGATTGTAGTATTTCTCCTTTCTCATCTATGGCATGAACCTTAACGTTTGTGGCACCGCAATCGAAAACAATAGAGATTTTTTTTTCGCTCATATGAATAGTCTTAAGCTGTTGATATGCCTGCTGCAGCCAGGCACCTGGTTTTTTCAAAGGACTTCACCCTGGTTCAGATGATAGATTTTTCGTTGTTAATATTATTTCAGCTACTTACATGCAGCAATAATATTCCTGCTAAGCATACAAAGGCCCGTATGTTTTACATGCCCTGTAATCGCTTCCTTCAGGATCCATGCCGTAAGCATTCCAGGCCGAGGGCCTGTATATACTGTTAGCAGGTACATTGTGCATATTGACCGGTATCCTGAGCATTGAAGCCAGCGTCAGCATGTCGGCTCCCGTATGGCCGTAGCTTGATGCACAGTGATTGGCACCCCAGTTGGCCATTACCGAATAAACATCTTTGAATGCTCCTTCGCCTGTGAGCCTGGGGACAAACCATGTTGTCGGCCAGGTGGGATTTGTCCTTTCACAAAGCAGCCGGTGCACCTCACCAGGCAATTCCACTGTCCATCCTTCTGCCAGCTGGAGCACCGGTCCCAGTCCTTTGACAAGGTTGATCCTTGATATGGTAATGGGCATGCCGCCCGCGGTATCAAACTGCGAGGAGAAGCCGCCACCCCTGAAATATTCTGTAACTGCTGCCGGCCAGCTGGTGGCTTCAAGACAGTCTTTCACCTCTCCGGGGCTTATCTCCCGGAACGGCTTGACAGCCGGCTTGCCGTCTTTTTGCTGCCTGCCTGAAAAATCAAGTGCCGAGGCACCTGAGTTAATCAGGTGGATGATCCCATTTTCAGCTTTGCCTGAAGGTTTATGCCCGCTTACCCTTTCAATGGCTTCCGGGCTCCAGTAGGTACGTATATCTGAAAACATCTGGGCTGTATTGCTAAGCAGGTAGCCGAAGAGCATGGAAACGCCGTTAAGGCTGTCATTCTCCGTTGCAAGCAGGTAGGGTGGACGTATTCCGTTCCAGTCGAATGATGAACACAGGATTGCTTCCATGAAATCGCCGTTGGGCATATGATCGGTCCACTGCCTCTGTCCCTGGAAGCCGGCCACGAGGGCATTGTGTCCCATGGCCTCCTCGCCGAAACCAGCATCTCTGAGCCGTGGATTGCCAACCATCAGGTCGCGTGCTATAAGGGTCATCTTTACTACCGTCTCCCAGTCTTTTTCCTTTTCACCTGCTGAACGGGGTTTTTCATTTGTATCCCTGCCTTCTTTACACCATTTTTTTGTCCATGCCAGTGCACGGCCGAATTCGTCCTTATCATAAATATCCTCATTCATCCTCCTGTTGAACTCGCTCATGTCAACATACTCATTCCTCATACCCAGGTAATCCTGGAAGAAATTTTCATTGACTATTGAGCCGGCAATACCCATTGATACGCTGCCCATGGAGAGGTAAGCCTTTCCCTTCATATAGGCTACGGCGAGGCCGGCTTTTACAAAGCGGAGAATTTTTTCCTTTACGTCTCCAGGTACAGTATTATCGCCTGCATCCTGCACGTGCCGGCCGTAAATTCCAAAAGCGGGCAGTCCCTTCTGTGTGTGTCCTGCCAGTGCTGCAGCCAGGTAAACGGCACCCGGCCGCTCGGTGCCGTTGAAGCCCCATATGGCTTTGGGCCTCAG
This sequence comes from Bacteroidota bacterium, assembly GCA_051748705.1. Taxonomy (GTDB): domain Bacteria; phylum Bacteroidota; class Bacteroidia; order Bacteroidales; family VadinHA17; genus UBA9300. The sequence continues at coordinate 3,654 of JBNJHQ010000118.1, forward strand.
TGGGTCCATGTCTATTGTCTCACTCCCGTAGCACCAGCACGGTGTGACGGTGAGGGTAAGGCCCACATCTTCTTTTTTGAATTTTTCTGCACAGAGTGCTGCTTCGGCAACGCCTCCTATGGTAGTGTCTGCCAGCACGCATTCCACCTTTTCCCCGTTGGGGTATTCCAGGTTCGAGCTGATTAAAGCGGCTGCTGTCCTCGCCAGGTTCATCGTCTGCTCCTCAAGGGATTCCCTTACTCCTTTTCTGCGGCCGTCTATTACCGGTCTTATACCCACCTTCGGGAAAGCTCCAGCGGGCCACCTGTGGTCTTTGTTTACCTTAAACTGATTTTCACTCATCTCACTTTATTTTTTCCGAAAAGCACGTAAATGTATTATTTAATCACCGTGTTGCTCACGAAAGCAATCTTCCTGCTATCGGGCGACCAGCTATTGACATTCATCGACCCCTGCCCTCCATAAAGATAAGCAATTACCCTCGGTTCACCTCCGGCGGCAGGCATTAAACGGATATAGACATTTTTATAGAAAGGGTGGTCGTCGGCCTCTATCTCCTTGCTGTAGGAAATAAAAACCAGCCATTGCCCGTCAGGTGAAACATGGGGGAACCAGTCGTTATATTCATCGAAAGTAAGCTGTTCCTGCCCGCTGCCGTCCGGATTCATGCGCCATATCTGCATTGTGCCGGTCCGGCTGGAATTAAAATATATATACCTGCCATCCGGTGAATATTCTGATCCGTCATCCAGTCCCGGTGCATCAGTCAGACGGATCTCCTCACCTGTTAGGAGGGATATCTTATATACATCAAGGTGATCTGCCTCATCACGACCTGCAGTGTAAACCATGAATTCACCATCAGGCGAAAAGCCGTGAAGGTAGGAAGGGGCCTCGTTGGTAACCTTTTCCGGGGTACCTCCTTCAGCAGGCAGGACATATATAAGCGACTCATTGTCCGGGTGTTCGGTGTGGTCGCTTATTCCCAGCAGCTTCCCGTCAAATGACAGCACATGGTCATTATTATTGTTAACGGCAAAGCCGGTATTTATCTCATCAATTGATGAAGTCTCAAGGTTAAAACCGTATAATCTGCCCTCACTGTTATAAATAAGTTTATTCCCGTCCGGTGTCCAGTTGGGTGCCTGCAAAGACAGGGGAGAGCTGTGGATAATTTCCCTTTTCCCGCTCTCAACATCCAGTATTTCGATATGGCTTCCGGTATAATCCTGGTAGGGCACAAAATCACCCGGAGCCGGGATTACCAGGCGCACATTATCGAAAATGGCTGTTTCTTTTACATCAGCCTCATGTGAGCAGATAAAAAGTCCCAGGTTTGCCTTTTCTTTAAATGGGAGACCGGTCACCTCAACAGAAGAAAAAGTATCACCTTCAGGGGCACATGAAAAAATGAAGGTATCTCCCCTGCGCTCCAGCTGGATAATACCGGGGCCTGAAACTGTTGTTTTTACTTCTTCTGTCTCACCTCCTTCTTTTTTCCTGTACTGCAGGGAGCTCAGGCCGTCGCCATGAACAACTGCACTCACGTGGGCAGCCGTCCCGCCGGCTGAGTCACGCAGCATGATACCCATTTTGCGGTGGGGGTTAACACCTTCGCCGGTAAAACGGACACGTGCACGCATTATAAAATTGCCTTCAACGATAAGGGATGCAAAATGAAACTCATCGGAGACGGACCAGATATTTTCACCTGCCCCGGTCAACCGGTACTCACCCGTTTCAGCGTCATAGCCAGTAGCTCCCTTTAAATCCGGATCACCTACATCGGCGGCAGTATCGAATATTCCGACCGGCTCTTTATCCCGTGGGCTGCATGAAAAGGTCATCACACTTATCATAAAGAGGTATAAGAGCTTAATAAATGAATATTTTTTCCGTTTAAATATTTTCATAACAGGATTTAAAAGCCCCACCTGTTCCTTACCCACAGTTCATCTCCCAGGTCCCACCAGCGGTTGACAGCTGACCTGGCAAAATCATTTGAATAGCGTGTCAGGAATTCACGGGCGAGCATAGGATCTTCCTTGTATAAGCCGGCAGCTTTTTGCTCAATAAATTCAACTTCATCAAAAGCCTTTTCCTCATATTCCATCACAACAGGTTCCATCATTTCTTTTCCCAGGCCCCAGTTAACCATGGCCAGCCTGTTAGCCCTTCTGAATGCCCACATAGCAGACTCGGTGCTGAAATGATCCTGCCCGCATACATAAAAACTTTCCGGCAGGCTCAGGTTTCCTGCATAAACAGGTATCCTCGGGCTCAGCGTTGGCACATCAAGGCCAAACCATATCCTTCCTCCTATCTCATCCGGCAGCCAGTCGCGCAGCTGCACGATGAAGGAATAGGCGCAGTACTGGACGGCAATAGGCCTGTAAAACTCAACAACATCTTCTTCCAGGGTGTTCAATAATGCCTGCTTGTCACGGCTCATCCATGGATGAACAGAGGGGCTAATGATGGTGTCGGTGTAACTGTTGCCTTCCTCGTCACGACGTGTTACCGGTACCTTCAGGTTTTTTATCATCTCCCATTCGGTGCCGTCGTAGGTAGTGCGGTAAAACTTCATTACATCCCTGATATCAACTTTCTTCTCGGGCCTGACAGAAAAGGGTAATTCCTCATCATCATACTCGAGCCCGAGCGAAGGAGCAAGTGAGCTCAGCACATAGTATTCGCGTATATTGAAAGGCTTCCTTCCGGAATATGCTTTCCAGAACTTGAATGTTTCCTTGCCATCCCAGAAACCCATCTCTTTTGCGACATCATATATATTATCCGAGACCATGAAATAATCTTCGTTGGCAGGTTCTATCTCGCCTATGCGGCAGATATTGGCTGATATCCCGACATGGTCATCAGGTATGCGCTGTGCTGCCCAAACACCTCCGATATTGTCAGGACCTTCGCCCATTATTTCCATGTGCCATACCTCGTTCTTGTCGGCTATGGTAATAGCCTCGCCTGAATCACCATACCCGTATTCTTTTATCAGTTCACCTATCAGCCTTATCGCATCGCGTGCCGTTGTACATCTCTGCAGTGCGATCCTCTCAAGTTCCTCGATGAGGAACATTCCGTCGGGATTCCTTAATTCCCTTCTTCCACCGAAGGTTGTTTCGCCAATGGCAAGTTGTTTTTCATTCAGGCAGGGATAGGCAGTATTCAGATACCCGAAGGTTTTTTCTGCTTCCGGTATCTCTCCCTTAACTTCTATATTCTCTTCGCTCCATCTCGAACTGGTGTGCATGGTTCCCCATCGTACCGGGTGCATGGTGCCTGGCTCATGTTCCTTTGCAGGCACAAACTCCAGCCATGTGCGGTAGTAAGCATCGCATGTATGACTGGTCATGACAGAGCCGTCGGTACTGGCTTTCTTGCCAACCATTATGCTGGTACAGCTTTCATTATTGAAATTTTCCTGTCCCTGTCCCACTGATATTAAGGGGAAAAGAAGGGCAGCAAACAATACCAGGGACATCTTTAAGAATTTCTTGTTATTCATTACGCTTTATTTTTCAGTTAATAGATTTAGAATTTTTAAAAAAATAAATATAGAAATTATGCCTGCACCGTCAACAATTAAAAGTATGTTATTTAATTACAAAAAATGAAAAGGCGCCCTGTGATACCTTCAATGGTACAAAAATTGATTATTTATACCTTTGTAATGAGGTAAAATAATACAGTTTTTATTCAAAGGCTTATCTATCAGACCGATCCGCATAATAGGTAAATATGTCTATTTTAATTAGATTTGTATAATGAAATGGCGATTATGAGCTACAAGGATAAAACATTGAATAACAGGCGTTTGCCTGGATGGCTCAAGATGCAGCGTGCCAGCGGGGAGAGCTATGTTAAGGTAAAGAAGCTGGTTGAGACCAGGCATCTGCATACCATATGCAAGAGCGGTAATTGTCCCAATATAGGTGAGTGCTGGAATGCCGGTACAGCAACTTTCATGATCCTTGGTGATATTTGCACCAGGTCATGCAAATTTTGTGGCACCATAACGGGCAAACCCCTGCCGCCCGATCCTGCTGAGCCGGAAAATCTTGCCGGGTCGGTCCGGATGATGGATCTCAAGCACTGTGTTATTACCTCTGTCGACAGGGATGACCTGCCCGACGGTGGTGCAGCTTTCTGGGCTGAAGTTATCAGGAAGGTTAAGGAGCTTAACCCGGGAACGACAATAGAGGCATTGATACCTGATTTCAGGGGTGTTGAAGAGGATATACAGAAAGTTATTGATGCAGGTCCGGATGTTATAAGCCACAACCTTGAAACGGTTGAGCGGCTGACACCTCAAATACGCTCGGCGGCTAAATACCGCCGCAGCCTGGATGTACTGAGGTACATGAGCGGGCAGGGGGTAAGGACCAAATCCGGTATTATGCTGGGACTGGGAGAGAAGGAAGAAGAGGTATATGCCAGCATGGATGACCTTCTTGAGGCCGGGTGTAGCGTTCTTACCATCGGACAGTACCTGCAGCCGTCTCTTGCACACATGGAAGTGGTCGATTATGTTGAGCCGGCCATGTTTGAAAATTACAGGAAGGCAGGCATGGAAAAAGGTTTCCTCTTCGTTGAAAGCAGCCCTTTGGTGCGTTCGTCATATCATGCAGAAAAACATGTTAAGAGAAATTAAAAACAATGCA
>JBNJHQ010000119.1:0-8291 GCA_051748705.1 Bacteroidota bacterium
GGAACCTGATATCAGGAAAATTGAAACCAGGCTCAAAAACAAGGTTCTGAATAATCTTTTCATTATAAAGAGGGTATTTGTTAACGGGTGGCAAATTACGATTTTGGAATATTTAAATCAAGAGAAATGAAGTTTTAACCGGACGCCTGTCAATAATCTTCCCGGGGCCGTGTCGATAATATAAATCCCCAGGGGTAGCCCTGACTGAGTGCTTAGCTGAATATCCTTTTTCATTCAATGGCTTGAATAATTTGTAATTATTTGCTCTTACTGTTGACTTAACTAATTAGTTTTAATATTTTTGAGTGTCTGCTTACAAAACATATAAATCGTGAAGAAGCTTTTTCTGTTAATATTGCTGATACATTCATCCTTGTTAATGAATGCTCAGTTACCGGAATATGATTATGACAATCCTGATTTTCAGAGGGGTTTCGAAATTGTCAGGATATGTATTGAGTTTGGTAAATATGTTGAAGCCATAGAACATATAAATGATTTACTTCAAAGCTACCCCGATAACTCATACCTGTATTACTCACGTGGTTATTTAAGGTACTACTTAAATGATAAAATCAGGGCAAGGGCTGATCTGTACAGAGCGAGGTTGCTGGGATTCCATATGCAGGAAAGGTTTATTAACTTCATCAGTTCCAGGGAGTTTATGGTTAAGGAGATAATGAGCCATTATACTTCAGCCGAAATGGATCCCTCAAGGGATCTCAGACCTGTAATAAAGCCTGCGGATACACTGCAGGGAAAGTTAAGACCACAAAGGGATTGTTATGATGTATTTTATTATGACCTGTCGGTCAGATTAAACCCGGAGGAAAAGAGCATTTCAGGATCCAATAAAGTCTATTTTACTGCAGTTCAGAAATCGGAAGAAATGCAGATTGACCTTTTTGATAATCTGGAGGTATCATCAATAAGGATGAATGACCGTGTCCTTAATTATACCAGGCTATACAATGCAATATTCATAAATCTGGATGACAAGCTGATCCCGGGGGAGGAATATATCCTGGAAATAGATTACTCCGGCAGCCCCAGGGAAGCGCCAAGAGCACCCTGGGATGGCGGCTTTGTATGGGAGACTAACAGGAATAAATATTGGGTGGGTGTTGCATGTGAACACCTGGGCGCCAGTTCATGGTGGCCCTGTAAAGACCACCTGAGCGACAAACCCGATTCAATGGGTATCAATCTCATTGTGCCTGATGGCTACTATGGTGTTTCAAATGGGAACCTGGTTTCAAAGAAGGAAGAAGTGGATGGTTGGAACCGATATGAATGGTTTGTTTCCTATCCCATAAACAATTATAATGTTACTGTTTATATGGGTGATTTTGTCAACTTCACAGAGGTATTCGAAAACAATACAGGTGAATATAATGCTGATTATTATGTTCTTCCACACAATCTTAAGAAAGCAAAAAAATATTATTCCCAGACCAGGGAGATAGCAGTTATTTTTGAGGACCTTTTCGGGGACTATCCCTTTATGAGGGACGGTATAGGTATGGTGGAAGCACCTTATGAGGGGATGGAACACCAGGGTGCTATTGCAATAGGTGATGCATATAAAGGGAAAGACAGGAGAGACTACTGGACAAAGGACTTTGACTACCTTGTAGTCCATGAACTTGCCCATGAATGGTGGGGAAATGCCCTGGCGATTGGAGACATGGCAGATGCATGGATCAATGAGGGTTTTGCCACCTATGCTGAATGTCTCTTCGCAGAGGCTAAGTACGGTTATAGGGCTTATGTTGATGCTATCGCGGTTAGCCAGCAAAGAGTATTTAACATCTGGCCCCTTGTGGGGGAGAGGAACATAAACGCCAATACTTTCATAGGCAATGATATTTACCATAAAGGAGCCAGCATGTTGAATAACCTGAGGTGTACGATAGATGATGATGAGCTTTTCATGAAAATAATCCGCGATTATTATAATAAATATAAATACAGAATAACTACAACAACTGATTTCACTGATCTGGTAAGTGAATACACTGGAAAAGACTACAGCAGTTTTTTTGATATTTTCCTGTATAAAACTCAGCCACCTATTCTTGAATGCAGGTATTATATTGATAATAAACGTAAGCTGACTTTTATATACCGATGGAAAAATGTAGCGGATTCATTTAGTATGCCCTTTTGTATCAATATCAACAATAAGCAAACATTCCGTCTAACAGGCACCGCTGAGCCACAAACATTTACCATGGGGAAAGTGTCATCATTCTACCTTCCGAACGAGTTTAAATTTAAATCCAGGGATATTCCACATAATTCCTTCACATATTACTGGACGGAATGGATCAAAGATGAGCAGGTGGCAACTGGTGGGTGATATGAGGCTTATCAGATGCTACAACACGAGGATACTGACCGGGGGGTCAAAATTATCAAGGCCTTCTCTTTGTATCATGACATATATAGCGGTCCGTCGGGGCCAAGCGGGATACCAATAAGCATCCATACGATAAGCAGCAATAACCATCCAATTGTCAGTATAACGGAATAAGGCAGCATGGTTGAGATTATTGTGCCAATCCCGTAGCGCTGGTCATATTTCTGGGCAAATGTTACGATCAGTGCAAAATAGCTCATCATCGGTGTGATAAGGTTGGTAACAGAGTCGCCTATCCGGAAGGCAGCCTGTGTAAGACCGGGATGGTAATCCAGGAGCATGAACATGGGTATGAACACCGGCGCCATAATGGCCCACTTGGCCGATGCACTGCCCATAAACATATTGATAAAGGCTGACAGAATAACAAATGCCACAATAAGTGAAATACCTGTAAGACCAATATTTTTGAGACCTTCAGCGCCATTAATGGCAACTATAAGTCCTATATTGCTGTAGCTGAAAAAGTAAACAAACTGGGCAGCAAAAAATACCAGGACAATATAGCCTGCCATACCTTTCATTGAATTGGTGATATGATTTACAACGTCTTTATCATTCCGGATGGTTTTAACCACCCAGCCATAGACCAGCCCGGGAATGAAGAAAAACACCAGTATCCCAATGATAATCCCGTCAAAGAAAGGTGAGTTAAGCACTGAGCCGTCATCAGGATTTCTGAAAATTCCGTTTTCAGGAATAATTGTCGCTGCCAGCAATGCAACGGTTACAAGCAGTGCCCAGCCGGCCCACTTAAGCCCCTTCTTTTCCTCTTTGCCAAGCTGCTCCACAGCCACCCTTTCTGCAGAGCCCTCATAAGAGCCTAAACGGGGTTCAACAATCCTCTCGGTAACCCAGGTGCCAAGCAGTATAATCAGGAAAGAAGATACAAACATGAAATAGTAGTTGACCACAGGGTTAATTACCATATCTTCCCTGAGAATCTGTGCAGCTGAAGTAGACAGTCCGGCCAGAATGGGGTCTACCGAGCCTACCAGGAAATTGGCGCCAAAGCCGCCGCTGACGCCGCAGAATGCTGCCGCCAGTCCGGCCATTGGGTGCCTTCCCAGGGCATGAAATATCATGGCTCCAAGCGGTATAAGAATTACATAACCGGCCTCTGATGCAAGGTGCGAAATGATACCGGCAGCTACGATTGCAGCTGTAATTACTTTCCGGGGCGCCCCCAGTACAAGTGAGCGTATCATTACTGAAAATAATCCCGATCCTTCCGCAACACCTATGCCAACCATTACGACCAGAACATAACCCAGGGGAGGGAAGTTGACAAAGTTCCATATGATGTTGGTGTAGATCCAGCGGATACCGTCACTGCTGAAAAGGCTGTTTGCCGTGATAAAATCACCGGTGACAGGATGTTCAGCCTGGTAGGAAAAAGCACTGGCCAGCCAGGAAAGAATCATAACCAGCAAGGCGAGCAGTGCAAATATTGTGGCGGGATGGGGCAGCCTGTTTCCTACTATTTCGACAAAATCAAGGGATCTGGAGAATCCTCGCGTCATCAATCGTCTGGAGACTGTAAGAATATTCTTCATAAAGTGGGTCTTTCCGGGCGAATTATTAAAAATGAATCGTCAAAAATAATAATTCACGTTTCATTTACAATATGTTGGGAAACATAACTGACGGCATGCAGCCTTCGCGATGCCCGGCCACCGGCACTTTTATAATTTATCCACCCTTGATCTCTCATTTACTGCCTGTCATGGTCTTCCCATCAGCGGGTTTTAGCTAAAAATTGATCAGGACAGCTATGGCTATGAAAATCCCGGCGATGGTAATAAGCACCAGGAAGAGTGGGAAAACGAATCGCAACCATTTCTCATAGGGTATCTTAGCAATGCTGAGCATGGCCATAAGTATTCCGCTGGTGGGAATGATAATATTTGAAAAGCCATCACCACTGGTAAAAGCAAATACGGCTGTCTGGCGTGTTATACCCAGCACATCGGCCAGTGGAGCCATTAGAGGCATTGTTACGGCTGCCTGTCCCGACCCGGAGGGGATAAAAAGATTAAGTATTGTCTGGAGAATCAGCATGCCTTCGGCAGCAACAATTTTAGGAGCGTCATTCAGAAGCCCGGCAGAGGCATAAATAATTGTATCCAGTATCTGACCATCTTCAAGGACCACCCTGATCCCGCTAGCAAAGCCCACCACCAGGGCTGCGACAATCATTTCCTCCATTCCTTTAACGAAAGATTTTACAGCTTCTGAAAGAGGTATGCCGGAGATTATTATTGCAATGATACCTATCAGAATGAAGCCGCCTGACATTTCATTGAGCCACCATCCTTTTACCTGTATAGCATAAAGAATAAGTGCAAAAATGATAAAGCTTATAATGATGATCCAGATGTCAGATGATTTTAGTTTTTGAGACTTAAACTCTTTGTCCGGGCTATAGGTGTCATCTCCTGCAATAAGTGACCTTGATGGATCTCTTTTCACCTTATGACCATAATAAAGGACATATGAAATGGTAACGGACATACACACAACAAAAAATATCAGCCTGAACAGTATACCGCTACCGGGTGGAACCTCTGCAATCCCCTGTGCAATCTGAACGGTGAAGGGGTTGGTTGTGGCAGCAGCAAAACCGATAAGTGCACCAAGGTAGACAATTGACATTCCGTAAACGCGGTCATAGCCGAGCCTGTGAGCCACTATGATAAAAATAGGGACCAGGGGAATAAGTTCTTCACCCATCCCTATTGTTGAACCACCAATACCGGTAGCCACCATCAGAATAATGGTAAGCATTGTCCCTGAACCTGAAAACCTGTCCAGCAATGCCTGTATAACACCTGTTATTGTGCCTGTGCGCTGCAATATACCCAGTACGCCACCAACAATGAATATCAGGAATATGATATCTGCCATGTCCTCCATCCCCCGCGGGATGGCAGTAAGGAAATTAATAATACTTACCGGCCTGGCTTTTCCATTATCTGCACCACCCATGATAATACCTTCCAGGGAGATGTCTTTTTCCAGTTCCCTGTAGGTTCCCGGTATTACAATGGTACGGGTGCTTTCGCCAATGGATACCGTTTTTCTTTCGTACAGTCCGGAAGGTATAACATAGGTTAAGAGGCTGCATAGTAGAATGAAAGAGGTCAGGAGCACAAAGACATGCGGAACCCTGAATTTCTTTAAAGAAGGAATTTTCATCCAGTATTACTTTTCTTGGCTTCTGCTTATAAAAGGCCTCAAGGTACAAACAATTTTATTAAAATGCCGGCCGGGATTTTTGATATGAGTATATCTTCTATCCTGTGAATCGCGGGTAAAATGGAATTATATATCAGACCCAATGCAGTCCCTTCTTATGTCCTGTCTCGTAGGTGACAGCCAATTCAGACTTCCCTACTCAAGTATTTGTTTTTGTTTTATGAGTTCTTCCCTTAAATCCCCGTATGCCAGATCCTGAACGGCCTTATCTTCTTCTATAGCAAGGCAGGCTATCAAGGCTGAACTCTGACCAAGAATCATAAATACAGGTTCCATGCGTACAGATCCAAATGCTATATGCGAGGCACTGATGCATACCGGCACAACCAAATTGCTGCATTCTTTCTTTTTTGGTACTATGGAACGATAACTTATCGGGAAAGGTGCCTGCACGGGAGCTTCAACATTTCCCTCATTTGATACAAATCCTTTTGAATTTACGTAACGTTTGACATGATGGGAATCCATACCATATGCTGCCATACCAATCGGGTCATCCACAATTTCAATTCTTTCGCAGTTTTTCTGGGTCATTACATACTCACTGACCATCCTTCTTGCTTCTCTTATATATAGTTGTTGCTGCCAGCCATCTTCGCGTTCATATTCATCTTTACATGTTCCCCATTGCGAGACCTTATCCCTTACTTTCGCGGGAATACGCGGATGGTAGGCCAGGGTCCACATCAATCCCTGCTGGTAATGACGGTGCCGTTCCACAATCCTTTCCCGTTCTTCATATGAAGCTTCGGGATAATCCCAGTTTTGTCCTATAAAATCAGTTGAAAATCCTTTCTGGTTGTTGGTATCTGTCTTGCGATTGGGCATGGCAGAATTGATCCATGGGACCAGGGGATCACCATAGGAATACATTTCTTCTATGGGCCCTTCTGCAGCTTCATAATTTCGGAACAGCAGTTCATAGTCCAGCTCCTTATAATTGTCCGGTTTGCTGAATGGTATCCGGTTTTCGGGATGGTCTGTCAGGGTCATTCGAAAGCAATATGCCTGTATACCGCTGTCACCCTCACCTTCTGTACCCGGGCCGCCTTCATTTATAAATGGCAGAAGTCCGCTTGACGGATCACCTTTTATGATATAGGGATCAACACCATCGATAAAATTATGGTGGACACTGTTGTATGAAATTGTACTTTTTAATGTTTTACCCAATTCACTGGTTTGTACACCGTTTAAACTTTCTCCGTATTGAAGATTGGATTCCCTCCCCACTGTATAGGATATTCCTGCAGCAGCCATAAGGTCGCCCTCATAAGTAGCATCGATAAAAACCTTTCCGTGGTAGGTCTCACCCGATACCATAGATATGGAGTTAATGACATTGTCAATTTTCGACACCCCCGTTTCCCTGTTAAGCCTCTTGTTATATGCGAGTGTGATATCCAGATCCCTGATCATATCATGATATACTTCCAGGGCGGCAGAGGGCTCAAATGTCCACATGGCATCTTCATCTTCACCGGTACGCGTTTGTCCCCCGTCCTTATATTCGGATCTTGGCTGCCATACCCAGTTTGCAGGATCATCGTAATGCTTTTTAATATTCCTGTAGAACTCACGGGATATACCACCGATAACCTGCTTATTACCGATATCAGTCTGGCCCAGGCCGCCGGTGGTAAGGCCCCCCAGGCGATTAGATGGTTCAATCAGTATTACTGACCTGCCAAGCCTCGCACCTTGAATGGCAGCACTTATGCCTGCTGATGTTCCTCCGTATATTACGATATCTGCAGAATTCAGCTTTTTATCATCCTGTATGTTACATGATGAAAGCTGGAGGATTGTAAACACAATTACTCCTATAAAAGCCTGTGCTATTTTCATATGTAAAAACTATTATGAAGACCTGTTTTCTTTACTCTTCTCCTGTTTATGTGATTAAACTTATTGCCTGGTAGTTTACCATTAACTGACTAATATAGGATATTTGGCAATTTTATACAACCCACTAAGCGCCATATATATCTGAGAATCCTTTGAGAAAGAAATCAAATTGCCCTTACTGGAGTGTTTGAATAATCCGGCTATAACTTATCTGAAATAATTGATATTCTGGAAATTTGTGGTAATTCAATGAAATTCATCTAAATTAGTTAAGGATTTTAATAACTAAACAGAATAATACTAATATGGCTGGAGTAGAAGGACGGGTAACACTGGTGACAGGAGCAGGAAGGGGAATTGGCCGGGTAACGGCTAAACTTTTGTCATCCCGGGGAGCAAGGGTAATGGCCGTTGCCCGAAGCGAAAATGAATTAATGAGTCTTGGGCTGGACTATTGTGTTGCCGACCTGGGCACACCTGAGGGTTGTAATCATGCAGTAAATCAGACACGTGACCGCCTTGGTCCGGTTGAAGTACTGGTGTGCAATCATGGTATAGGATCAGCACATGAAAAAGTCATCTGGGAGCAGGAACCTGAAGTCTGGCGTGATACGATGAGGATTAATCTTGATGGTCCCTACTTACTGTCACAGGCAGTTTTGAAAGATATGGTAGCCCTGGGATACGGGAGGCTGGTTTTTACCAGTTCTACGGCCGGGCAGGTAGCCGAGCATGCCGGCAGTGCCTATAACAGCTCAAAACA
>JBNJHQ010000120.1:0-8253 GCA_051748705.1 Bacteroidota bacterium
AATTATTTCCATTTCCTTGGTGCACTGTGGATACTTTTCGGCGGCCTGTCGGTACTTGAAACAGCTGCCAATCCATACATTATTGCTATGGGAAGTGAAAAAACGGGTACCAGGCGCCTGAACCTGGCCCAGTCATTCAATCCCCTGGGATCAATAAGCGGTGTGCTTATCAGCCAGGTCTTTATACTGTCAGAGTTGAACACCGCGGGTGCAACAGAGCGCCTTGCGATGAATCCCGAGGAGCTGAGCATGATAAAGGCCGGAGAACTGAATGCAGTTACCACTACCTATGTGTCAATTGGTTTGCTACTGCTGGTATTATGGATTCTGATCCTTGTCACGAGGATGCCCAGGGCATCGGACCAGGGCTCAAAAGTTGATCTGAAAGCAACACTTAAGAGACTGCTGCACAACCGTAACTATGTTATGGGTGTTATAGCACAGTTCTTTTACGTTGGTGCCCAGATAGGAGTATGGTCTTTTACCATAAGATATGCCATGTCAGCACTGAATCTTGAAAACATAGAGCTTGCTGCAGGGAAAACACCCGAACAGGTTGCCGCCGGTTATTATATAGCAGCACTGATCCTTTTTGCAGCATCAAGGTTTATATTCACATTTCTAATGAGATATATAAGACCTATCAAGTTACTGATCTTTGCCTCCTTTATGGCAATAATCAGCACTCTTGTAGTAATATTCGGCGATGGCCTGGCCGGTGTGATTGCCCTTGTAATAATATCAATGTTTATGTCGCTCATGTTTCCCACTATCTTTGGCCTGGGTGTCAGGGGACTGGGAGAAGATACAAAAATAGGGAGTTCGGGACATATAATGGCAATAGTAGGCGGTGCGGTTATCACTGCCATACAGGGTCAGGTCTCTGATCTGACCGGTAGTATTCACCTGGCATATTTTGTTCCTCTGGCCTGTTTTGTTTACATTGCATTTTATGCGCTGTCAAACAGATTAAAAACAGATTAATATGCTAAATATAATACGGCCTTTTATCTTCCTGTTAACCATCCTTACCCTTTCATGGTCATGCAGTACCGTTGAAGAAGTAAGCGAAAGCCCGAACCTGATATATATTCTTGCCGACGATCTGGGGTATGGTGATGTTTCCTCCTTTAATCCTGCCTCAAAGATCATAAGCCCTAACATTGACATACTGGCATCTGAAGGGATGGTCTTTTTAGATGCACATTCGGCTTCGGCCGTATGTACACCCACAAGATACGGTATACTTACGGGAAGATATTCATGGAGGACCGCTCTGAAGGAAGGTGTCACATGGAGCTGGGATAAACCCTTAATAGACAGCAGCAGGCTGACAGTAGCCTCCATGCTCAAAAGTAAAGGCTATACAACTGCATGCATCGGCAAATGGCACCTGGGTCTTGGCTGGGTAATGGATGAAGAAAAAGGTGTGGCTGATTTCAGCCAGCCACTTACTGCAGGTCCCAATGATTACGGTTTTGATTATTCATATATTATCCCGGCATCTCTGGATATTCCACCTTATGTATATATTGAAAACCATGAGATAACTTCCCAGCCTGACCGTATTACTTCTGATACCTCAAAGTTCGGATGGTGGAGGGAAGGAAACACAGGTGCTGATTTTGAACACGAAAAGGTACTGCCTGACTTAACGGAAAAGGCTATTGACTGGATCAACAGCCAGGCAGGAAAAGAAAAACCCTTTTTCCTTTATTTTGCACTTCCCGCCCCGCACACCCCGATCCTTCCAACCGGTGAATTTAAAGGTATAAGCAATACAAACCCCTATGGTGATTTTGTAGTAATGGTTGATCATATGGTCGGCAGGATTGCCGATGCAGTGGAAGACAATGAGGTAGAAAATAACACTATAATAATATTCACTTCGGATAACGGATGCTCTCCGGAAGCTGATCTTGAACAGCTCAAGAGCCTGGGACATTCACCCGGCTACATATACAGGGGCCATAAGTCTGATATTTTCGAGGGAGGTCATCGTGTTCCCTTTATAATGAAATGGCCTTCAACAATAAGTCCTGGCAGAAAAAGTGTAAAAACTGTTTCCCTCAATGATCTTATGGCTACAATGGCTGATATCCTGGGTTATGAACTGCCTGCTGATGCAGCTGAAGATTCTTACAGTATGCTCCCAATATTAACGGGCGACCAGAGTGCCTATGGTCGCGAATCAGTTATTCACCATTCTGCCAACGGATATTTTGCCATAAGGAAAGACAGGTGGAAACTTAATGTATGTGCAGGATCCGGGGGTTGGAGCCATCCAACTGAACGAGAGGCCGAAGAGATGGAGCTGCCATGGTTCCAGCTTTATGATCTTGATAATGATCCGAAGGAGGATAATAATATCGCAGAAGATCATCCCGGGATAGTAAGTGAGCTCAAGGAATTGTTATACAGGCATATTATTGAAGGAAGGTCTACACCAGGCGAAAGCCAGGATATCACCCCGGCTGAAGACTGGCCTGACAATAAACTGAAATATGAGATTACTTACGGACGTAATAAACAGTAAGATCAGCCTGTTGCTTTGTAATATCAATCTTCCCAATTGTGACCTTCGTAATTTGTAAGCCGGTAAGCTCCTTAAGAACGCTTATGAGATGTCCTTCCCCCTTGTATACATCTTCGAGCTTATCATACAATATTTCCTTTTTCATGCGTTTATTAGTGCACAGAAAAATTTCCAGTATCCATACAGGTATGATGATAAGTGTATTATACAGAATAATACCATTGACAGGGTCAGCGAAATTAACAAGTGAATTAATCATTGAAACTGCTATCACCATAAAAAGATATGTCATTTCCCTGACCGGAATGGCCTGGGTTCGAAAACGCAAAATCCCGAACAGGGCAAACAGTCCAATTGCAAGTTCAAGTCCAAATTCCACCATATCCAGCACGGTGCAAATCATGAAGACTGCAACCCCCATGAGGAAAAAACCAAAAAGGTAATCAGGGATACCTTCTTTCCTGTACTCATAGTACAAAAACCTTACAAGTATAACTAGTGTGACAATGTTCAGACCAAACCTTATCAGGAACTCTTTTGTCTGCTCCATGTCAATTGAGCCGATTTGAGGCGCCAGGTATAAATCAGTCATTGGGGTTATTTATTACTTAAGCATTGTTCCTTGAAAAGACTTATGACCTTATCTTTCCTGTAAAGCCTGTAGAAACTCTTTACAAAACGTACAAGATCATTTCTCTCCCGGCGATCAAGATACTCAAAATCTTTAATCATGTCAATAATATTATCTTCCAGCCCGAGATAAAAATCAAGCACAGACCTGTACATCTCGTCGCTGCAACAGGGTCCGTAGAAAGCCCTCTCGGTTATCTTTTCCAGCCCCAGGTCCACTCTGGGCATTGAATAATGTGCATTTACCCACCCAGAATAATCGAAATCATAGGGTACGGCAATTAATTGTTCAAGTGATTCTTCATCACCAAAAACCTTTAAATTATGGATAAGCGGCACAGCCCAGTCGGAATTGGCAATAAGGTATTCAAATACAGATAATTTCAACAGGATGTCATTTTCGACACTTTCCATCTTAATTTCAATGTCCTCTATTTCGTCTTCATCAAACCTCTTTTCAAGAAAATCAACCGGTTCAAGGATGAAACCTGTCTTTTCGGCAAATAAAGTATCTGCATGGATGTCAAAGTAAGAAATATTCAACAACCTTACCCTGAAACTGTAATCGGTAATAATATTGTATATCCTGTATGCCAGGTATTCTCTCAATACATAGTTCTGATATTCCTGTCCGGTGCTGCAATGGCTTACCAGCTTTACCTTTTTCAGCTTATCAATGTCAGTATACCCGCTTGATATACCTTCCATATAAAGCATGACAGGTGGAAAATCGCATGTCCGGCGGCGGAAATTTCCCCTTGCACTTACTTTAATATGCTCAAATATGGAATCATTATCACTCTCATATACAGTAATTTCAGCATCAAGATATTCATCCTCCGGCTTATCCCTCATGAAAGTGCCTATATCAAAGGCTAGCTTTACATCGAGTATAGTATTTTCACTGAAAAGGCCGAAATCGGCACCTTTTTGATCCGGATTGGGATTTTTGGCAGCGAGGGTTGAATTTTCTTCCCATGCATGAAGCTGCAGGTTTGATAATAAAATTATAACGCAAACTGTGAGGGTAATCCTGTTCATATTATCTCTTCTTTTTTTTAGCATGCCTATCTATCCTGGCATTCGTTAATGAAAATATTTACGAGGCGGTCCTTTTCAATTACTTTGAAAAAATCATCAAGATAGTTATTAATATGCCTGGCAGATCTTTCATCAAGCAATTCGCACTTATCCTTTAGGCCATAAAAATTATCTTTGTTATCCACAAATTCCCTGATAATCCTCTTGTAGGTTGAGTCAGGCCGGCAGGCTCCCATGAAATATCTCTGACGTACATCCTCAATGGGAAACATCGGATGAGGCACAGCATATGAGGCGTTTACATAGCCAGAATAATCAAAATCATAAGGTATGGGTATGGCCTGTTGCTGGTCTATGCTCTTAACAACCTTAATATTATGGTAGGTCACAAGTTGCCAGTCGGTATTACCAATCATGTACTGGAAGATTGCCATCCTGTCCAGCATATCAGGGATCATGCTTTCGTACCTCAAAGGTATGTTTTCAAGCTCCAGGACATCCATCCTTTCCTCCAGCACGTCCATAGGCTCTATCAAAAATCCAAATTTGCTGTAAGACCTTTCCCTGCTACCTGTGTCAATATATTTTACCCTCAAAAGACGCACCCTGAAACTATATTCCGTCACAAGGTTATACATCTTGTATATGAGATATTCCTTCAAAACGTAATTATCATACATACTGGATGCATTACAGTGTGTTACCATCTTAATGTTCTTCATACTGTCTATATCATTAAAAACAGTATTGGTATTCTTGAAATTGAGTCTTATAGGAGGAAAGGCACATATTTCTCGTCTTCTTTCTCCCCTCGACCTCAGCCTTATGTCATAGCTCACTGAATCATCCTCAGTATAATAGAAAGTGATTACGGCATCCATGTATTCATCAGGCTTTTTCCGCATGTATTCGGTTACATCGAATGTTATTGTTATGTCAAGGGCTTCATCGCTGCTAAAAATGCTTTCGACCTCTTCCTGATCAAGGGTAAGAGTATCCGCGGAGACCTTCTCCTGCGCATGAATAATCATGCTGTTAAACAGGATAGCTGAGAAAATCAGTAATAATACTTTCTTCATTGGGATTAGCTTTTTCATGATTCCTTGTTGTTTACATTGATTGGTTCATCAAAAGATTCATAATATCCTTCTTCGTACTCATCCTCGTAATACCAGTCTGGCATTTTCCGCTGTGGTCCCTGTTTCCTGTACAGTACGGCAAGTATCAGGCCGGAGCCCGCACCAAGCATATGGGATTCCCAGGAAACATGGATATCTATAAGGGGGAACATGCCCCATACCATTGACCCGTAAAGGAATACCACTAGCAGTGAAAGGGCCATAAGGCGAAAATATTTTCGTATTATCCCGCTGAAAAAAAGAAAAGATGCCAGTGCATAAACCAGGCCGCTTGCTCCTATATGCCAGGCCTCCCTTCCTGCTATCCAGACTAAGAGGCCTGTCAACAGCCATGACCAGCCAGATATGCTGAAAGCTATTTCGGAATAAAAATAAAACACAGCCGTTCCAAGTACAAATAAGGGAAGTGAATTATTAAACAGGTGCTCAAAATCACTGTGAATAAACGGGGATGTAATGATCCCGGGCAGTCCTCTTGCCTGGAGCGGATAGATACCCAGTTGATAAAAATTCAGATCGAGCTGTGATTCCAGGAAGCTGATCAACCATAGAAGTATGATAAAAACGGAAGGAATAAGCATGCTCAACAGGATTTTCTTCCTGAACAATTTCCCGTTTATGTTATCATCAAAAACCGAGCTCATATATCATTCATAATATAAATCAACAAGGTAGCCACCGTACTTTCGAATGTTTAGCACATGGCCGCCTTCAAAAATCAAATATTGCCCTTTTATTCCTGTAAATACACCCTCAATGCCCATATTCTTTTCCAGGTTGAGCGCTGTAACTTTTTCCGGGTACTCCTTAACCGGGTATGTAAATTCAAATATCCCATTATCTTCACTCAGGTACTTTTTCATTTCTCCGGGTAGCAGTGAACCTGCCCTTTCCTTTTCCTCCCTGAGATCAATATCAGTATGTACCAGTCCCCTGAGCATATCCCGCCAGTTTGTCTTATCCGACAAATGGTTTTTCAGTTCCACCTCAATAGCGCCTGCAAGATAACGGTTTGGCGCAAGTGCCAGCTTTATTGCCTGCGAAGCACCCTGGTCTATCCATCTAACCGGCACCTGTGATTTGCGTGTTACACCCACCTTCAGGCCCGGGCTCAGTGCAAGGTAAACAAAATGGTCCTGCAGGCAGTTGCGTTCAGACCATTCCATGTCACGGGATATACCAAGGTGTGCCTGGCATTTTTCCGGACGCAGTATACAGGCATCGGTCTGCGGCAGGCTTATAAAACAGGGATAACAATAACCCTGGGCAAAAGATTGACGGGTTTCCCTGCCACAGTATATGCAATTAATCCTTTTCTTCCACTCTATCCTTATGCTACTGCCCGTAAGGTCATTCAGGGGCAGCAAAGCAGATCCCACGGGGAGGGAATATTTAACAGACAGTGACATATCACTGCTGTCAAAGCCAACTTCCATCTTTCTGAGGTTTCCGCTGATGTGCATAGATCTGTTATTTTTCCGGCGGGTAGATAATTCCCGCGTTCTTTCTTATCCTGTCAAGAATGCCTATCAGGTCCCTGCTGAAAGACAGTGGCACAACAGGGCTTTCTTTTAATCCCCCGTCAAGGCAGCGCATCACTTCCTCCGCTTCATAATGAAAGCCCATTGCGAGGGGTTTGTATGTATATGCTTCCTTTTCGCCACCGGGATATTCTATTTCAAGGTACTGTACATGTTCCCTGCTCCTGCTGATACTAATATTAGCATTTTCACATATCAGAAGGGTGCCTGTCCCCCCGTCATTTGCAAACGAACTGTACAGTGAGGCTCCCCGGCCATCCTTATATCCAAACAAAATACCTATTGACGCGTCCACACCTGTCGGGGCAAAAACGGGCTTTGTCTCAATGCTGTCGGGTACGCCCAGGAAGGTAAGGGCATCGATAACAGGGTATATACCTATATCAAGCAAAGACCCACCTGCCAGTTCAGGGTTAAATGTCCTGGCCTCCGGATCAAAAGGGGCCTTGAAGGCAAACCTGGAAATAATATACCTGACCTGCCCGGTTCGTGAGGTATTAATCAGCTCGTGTGCTTTCCTGTAAGAAGGCTGGAAAGGAGGCCACAGTGCTTCCATAAGGAAAAGCTTGTTTTCCATTGCAGCATTTATCATCTCATCAACCTGTAAAGCGTTAACTGCAAAGGCTTTCTCACAGAGCACCGGCTTGCCGTTTCTCAGGCAGGTAAGGGTGTCCCTGTGGTGATGTGAATGCGGGGTAGCCACATATACAATGTCCAGCTCAGGGTCGGAAGCAAACTCCAGGTAATTATCATATGCTTTCAGGTAGCCATGCTCCTGTGCAAAATCCCTTGCTCTCTCCATGCTCCTTGACACTACAGAATACAGGTTTGCATTGTCAAGCTGCTTAAGCCCCCTTGTAAACTTGTGCGCTATCCTGCCAGGACCTATAATTCCCCAGTTATATTTTTTCATAAATCAACTATTGTAATTCAAATTTCATTAAAGGTAGTAAATTTGTAGGGACCGCTATCCATCACTTACCCTTTATCAACAAATATACCTGTAAGAACACCCCGGGGTTTTTTGTATACCACCATTTTATTATAACAACCGAGCGACAAAAAAGTATGTCGCGGAAAGCAATCTTAAATAGAATCAATATAAATAAGCACCCTTGTTGATCATCTAACATATTAGTATACAAAGCTTAGCCTGCCATCATTAAAATTTAAATAAGAAATATTTAGTACTATGTATTGCATAGTATTAATATTTGTACATATCTTTGTAGATGAAAATACATTGTTCAAAAAGGTAGTATATAAGAATATGAAAATTACTGTAAGCATTAATATCGGAGGGATGGCATTTCACATTGACGAAGATGCCTACACTGAATTGAAAATATACCTGCGGAGTCTCGAC
>JBNJHQ010000121.1:0-8116 GCA_051748705.1 Bacteroidota bacterium
TTGAATAACCTGTAGGGGCCGAGCTCGTCCCTGTCAGTATTTACCTTGTTCTCCAGGGTCCTGTAAAAAACATTGTCAAACATGAAAGTTTCTATGCAGAAACCTGCATCAACCTGGCTGAAAGCAAAATAGATAAAACCTGTAACTATATCAAAGTGTGAACCTTCACTGTTCCTGTTACTTGAAAACATGAGCGGAAGTTCACCGGCTAAATGCGGTGTGGCAACATTGAAATCATCATAGCTCGAATTAATGCCCTCAAGGTTTACCGTTTCCTCCGGGAAAAGACCTGTCTCATAATTGATCTGTGTCTCATCCTTTACCGAACAGTTGCTTACACTTAAAAGCAAAATAGAAACACTGAAATATATGGCTACTTTTCTTTTCATCTTTATTTGGCAGTTAGATTCAACATTTCAAAAATAGATAAAATAATAATTAAAAAAAACCGGGCGAAAACCCGGCTCTTTGAAGGTAGAATTTAGGTTAATTTTAGGGTAATTAAGGGTATGAGGGTAATCTTAATTTCTCCTTTAATTACACCTCTAAGATGAAAATGAAGCTTGAAAGGTTGCGTCCCGCTCATTTTCTTTAAATGATTTTTATGAACAAATTATCCTTCATACTTGGATTACAGGTGTTTATAAAAAATATATACATGTTTATAAATCAAAGTTGCTGATGGGTATTGTCTGATAAAATATTATAATTTTGCAGGGAATAAATTTTAACCTGATGGAAGACCAGGGATTTGGAAACATAGAGGAGGAGATTCTGGAAATAGTGAAGCGCTATGAAAGTATGCGCAATAATAATGAAAACTATTTCTTTGATGTTGCAGAGTTTGAGACCCTGATCGATTATTACCTTGAGATCAGTGATGTAAACTATGCTTTTGAAGTTGCTGAATCAGCATGTCAGCAGCACCCAACTTCAACATCAATACAGATAAAGAAGGCAAAAGTGCTGATCGATAAGGGCAGGCCGCTGGATGTTCTTAAAATAATCAAGCTGATAGAAAAAATTGAAGCCAGCAATTATGAGGTCTTCCTTCTTAAAGGAGCAGCCCTCGGTATGCTCGGCGATCTGAACGGCACCAGGAAATATTTCGATACAGCCCTTTCAATTGACGAAAATGAGGAAATTAATATCCTTCTCAATATAACCGGGATACTCAACGACCTCAATCACTATAAACTGCTGACTAATTACCTGGAGCGCCTGTCACGGCTTGAACCGGACGATATTAACCATCTGTATGACCTTGCCTTTGCCTATGAGAAGCTCGGTGATTATAAGAGCAGTATTAAGTATTACAGGAAATACCTGGACATGGAGCCCTTCTCCGACAATGCCTGGTATAACCTGGGCCTTCTCTATACCAGGGAAGGTATGATGAGAAAAGCACTCGATGCCTATGAATTTTCCGTTGCCATAAACCCGGATAACTTCTTCGCTATCTTTAATATGGCAAACATACTCAGCAAAGAAGGTAAATACAGTGAAGCGCTGGAAGCTTATCATCACTACCTTGAGTTTGAAGAAGAAAGCTCCGAAGCAATCACATATGCAGCAGAATGTTACGGGAAAACCGGCGATAGGGTGAAGGCCTTTAAAATGTACAATGAAGCTATTGACCTTGATCCGGACTTTTCAGAACCATGGTATGGACTGGGACTGCTGCTGCTGGATGACAGGCCGGAAGAGAGTGTAAAATATTTCAGGAAAGCAGTTTCACTCAAAAATGATGATTGTGAATACTGGTATTACCTCGCCGAAGCTTATTTTAACTGTAACAGGGTGAAAGATTCTTTCAGGTCCCTTATTGAAGCACTTAATATCGATCCTTATCACGACCCCACATGGCTCAGGTTAGGTAAACTGATCATTGAAGGAGCTTACTATTACCATGCAGTGGGAATACTCGAAAAAGGAATGAAAGTAATAGGTGATGTCCATGGCTTAAGATACATACTCGCTTCAGTATACCTTTTTACAGGCGATAAAGCCTCCTTCAGGCTGCATTTTGTAAAAGCCCTCAATGAGTCACCCTCATTTTACGACTTTTACAGGCCTCTCTTTCCTGATAACATGATCGATAAGAAAACTCTTAAACTGATAAAAAGAAATATAAAGAGCTGATACTATGATAGCAAATTTGCCGGGTATACCCGACAGAACAAGGAGACCAAGAAGCAGTGGCCTTACCATGGTCATGGATAAAGGTTTGAGCCTGAGGGCTGCAGAAGACCTGGTAAGTGTGGGGAGTGATTATATCGATTACCTTAAGCTTGGATTCGGAACCTCTGTATTTACCCCCGGTGTAAGACAGAAAATTGAAGTTTATGAATCGGCAGGTGTGAGAACATACCTGGGAGGAACCCTTTTTGAAGCCTATGTCGTCAGGAACATGTTCGATGAATATGTGGAACTTATTAATAAGCTTGGAATAAAGTCGGTTGAAGTTTCTGACGGATCGTTTGAAATGGACCAGGACATTAAAACGGAATATATTAAACGGCTGTCTGATCATTACTATGTCCTCTCCGAGGTTGGTTCAAAGAAAAAAGATGTGCTGTACAGCCCGGACGAATGGGTGGAAATGATGGCAGCAGAACTGAAAGCCGGATCACAGAAGGTTATTGCCGAAGCAAGGGAGAGTGGCACAACAGGTATTTATAACAGTGACGGTTCGGTCAATACCGTATTGATTGATAAACTCTCAAATGAAGTGGGTTTCGATAGTATTATCTGGGAAGCACCTCTTAAATCACAGCAGGCCTGGTTTATAAAGGAGTTCGGAGCCAATGTCAACCTGGGCAATATATCCCCGGATGAAATTATTGCACTTGAATCGCTCAGGAACGGCCTGAGAGGAGATACCTTTTTCCAGTTCCTTAAGGATCAATAAAATATATGCGCAAGTTTTCAGATTTTAGCCTGCTCTTCCTTAAAGGAATGGGCATGGGAGCAGCCGATGTTGTCCCGGGAGTGTCGGGAGGTACCATAGCATTTATTACAGGTATATACGAGGAACTGATAGCCTCAATAAAATCGGTTAACCTCGATGCCCTTAAACTGCTTGTGAAATTCAGGTTTTCAGCCCTATGGAAAAGTATCAACGGCAATTTCCTGCTTGCAGTCTTTGCGGGCATACTGCTGAGTGTCTTTTCCCTGGCCAGGCTCCTGAAATGGCTGATGGACAACCACCCGGTGATGATATGGGCCTTTTTCTTCGGACTTATACTGGCCTCGGCCATTATCGTTACCCGTAAAATAAAAAGCTGGAATATTGCACGCATCGCAGGCTTACTGGCCGGGACAGTCATCATGTTCTTTATTACCCGTTTTACCCCGGCACAGACAAGTGATGCTTACTGGTATGTATTTCTTGCCGGGGCAATAGCTATTTGTGCAATGATCCTGCCAGGTATATCAGGTGCCTTTATCCTGCTTATCCTCGGTAAATACAGGTTTATACTGGAAGCTGTGAGTGATCTTGACATACCCGTATTGCTTATTTTTGGCCTGGGTATTATTACCGGACTTTTGAGCTTTGCAAACCTGCTCTCATGGCTTTTCAGGAAATACCATGACCTGACAATAGCAGTGCTGGCAGGATTTATTATCGGATCACTGAATAAAATATGGCCCTGGAAAGAAACCATAAGCTCAATAATAAATACACACGGGGAGACAGTGCCGCTTGTGCAACGTAATGTCCTGCCTCATATTTATCAGGATATCACCGGCCAGAACCCCTTCCTTATGCAGTCTCTGCTGCTGATGGCAACGGCTTTTATCGTGGTAATAATCCTGGACAGGCTGGGCAGAAAGAAATAATTATGAGAAGATACGGTCTCATTGGTTACCCCCTGCAGCATTCTTTCTCGGAAGGATATTTTATGAATAAGTTCAGAAAGGAAAAGACGGATGCTGTCTATAATACTTTCCCGCTTGAAAAAATAAATGAATTGCCCGGCCTTTTGAGCCGGTATCCTGATATTAAAGGACTGAACGTTACACACCCCTATAAAACATCAGTAATAGATTACCTTGATGATCTTGATGAACAGGCCGAAGATGTTGGTGCTGTCAATGTTATAAGGATCTCCCGTGAAGGAAATAGCGGCATTCTGAAAGGATTCAATACCGATGTGGACGGTTTTGTGCTGTCACTTAAACCACTGTTGGACGCCAGGATAAATAATGCCCTGGTCCTGGGTACGGGCGGAGCTTCGCGGGCAGTGCAGAAAGGACTTGATATGCTGGCCATTGAATATGAGGTTGTTTCACGGCAAAAAGGGAAAGCTGACCTGTCTTACGGGGATCTGACAACTGACCTTATCCGTAATTGCCGGCTTATAATAAATGCAACGCCGCTGGGCATGTTTCCTGAAACGGAAAGTACCCCGGATATTCCCTATGAAGCACTTGAACCGGGCTGCATACTTTTTGACCTGGTCTATAACCCGGAAAAATCTCTTTTCCTCAGAAAGGGGCAGGAGAGGGGCTGCCTGGTAAAAAATGGAATGGAGATGCTTCACATCCAGGCTGAAAAGGCCTGGGAAATATGGAACGCTTAAGATTTATCAGAGAAATACAGAGGAATCATATTCAATATTTTCCAGAAACAGGCCTTCAGCAGGTGCTGATACCCCTGCCGCTGACCTGTCCCTTGCCATTATGATATCTTCCATTGCTCCCGGTGGCATCTTTGCACTTCCAATATCAATCATTGACCCTACTATTGCCCTCACCATATTCCTCAGGAAACGATTGGCTTTTATCCTGAAGACCAGCATGTCCTTTTCCCTGGTCCAGGCAGCTTCATATATCTTACAATTGTTGGTCTTTACCTGGGTATGCGACTTGCTGAAGCTGGTGAAATCCTCATGGCTGGTCAGGTATGCGGCAGCCCTGTTCATGGCGTCAATATCAAGGTTCCCATGCCTGTAATATGTGAAGTCCCTTAAAAACGGATCTTTATTAAGGCTGATGTAGTACATGTAGGTCCTGGAAAGGGCATCAAAACGTGCATGGGCCTCCCTCTTAACGACACGGATATCCCTGGCGGAAATATCTCCTGGCAGTAAGGTGTTAAGGCGGAAAATAATGTTATTGTTGCCTGCCAGGTCATGCCTGTCGCTGTCGAAGTGGGCTGTGAATAAACGTGCATGCACCCCCGCATCTGTGCGCCCGGCTCCCGTTACCCTGGTATTTTCCTGCAATATGACGCTTAAGGCTTCTTCCACCTTTTGCTGCACGCTTATTTTGCCCGGCTGGACCTGCCAGCCATGATAGGCTTTTCCGCTGTAGGATAAATATATGAAATACCTGTATCCATCCATAAGCGTGTCCCTCCCTGTACTACCAGAAAATGGTATATAATAATGCCAGGATCAACAGAATAATATAGGACGCTACATTGAAAGCTTTGCCTGTCTTAAACATAGATGCAACCAGCTTTATTCCCTTCGGATCATCATCAGCCTTGTTGGTGGTGAGACTCACACCCATTATAACAACGACTGTCATTATGCAGTTGTAAAACATCTGATCCATCCATGGCAGGTCCATAATGTTGAGCTTCAGTATCAGGGCTATCGGAATAGATGCTATCGCCCCTGTTATTGCCCCCCTGGCTGTGGCTTTCTTCCAGAAAAGCCCTGTGAGGAAAACGGCCAGTATGCCCGGACTCACCATTCCGGTGTATTCCTGAATGTACTGGAAGGCCTGTTCAATGTTTCTCAGCTGGGGTGCTATCAGTATGGCTATAATGAGTGCGCTGAAAGCGGATATCCTGCCTACCCTGACTGTTACCCTGTCCGAAGCCGTCTTATTGAAATATGGCTTGTAAATATCCATTGTGAAAATGGTGGATGTTGAGTTAAGCATGGATGCCAGGGATGATACAATGGCAGCCGCCAGGGCGGCCACAACAAGACCCTTCAGTCCGCTGGGTATGAAAGTACCGATAAGCCACGGGAAAGCTTTGTCATAATTGGTGGTGCCATCAGCTTTAGTGAAAGCTTCTGCAATTCCCGGTATAATAGTTGTTCCTTCAGGCTGTGTGAAAAATACCCATACAATAATGCCGGGTATTACTATGAATAAGGGAATCAAAAGCTTCAGGAAAGCGGCAAAAGTGATGCCGCGCTGTGCTTCACGGAGCGATTTGGCAGCCAGTGTCCTCTGTATGATGTACTGGTTGAAACCCCAGTAATAAAGATTGGCAACCCACATACCGCCGATAAGCACACCTATGCCGGGGAGATTAAAAAACTCGGGGTCATCCCTTGACAGTATCATGTGAAACTTATCTCCCGCTGTATTGTAGATATGACTGATACCATTTCCAAGTCCGCCATCCGGGGTAACGTTGTTTAATGCAATAACGGTGGTTATAACCCCACCCAGCACCAGCAGGGCCACCTGTATGATGTCCGTCCATGCTACAGCGGATAAACCACCATAGAGCGAGTATGCTGCGGCAACAAAAGCCAGTCCTATAATGGCATGTATCATTATCGACCCGTCACCATTGCCTATAATAGTGTCCATTGCCTTGGCTCCCAGGAAGAGCACCGATGTAAGGTTTACAAAGATGAACAGTGCAATCCAGAAAATAGCCAGTATGGTTTTCAGTGATTTATTAAACCTCTTCTCAACAAATTCGGGTATGGTGTAAATGCCCTTTTCAATGAAAACAGGGAGAAAATATTTGCCAACAATAAGAAGCGTGGCCGCTGCCATCCATTCATAGGTGGCAATGGCCAGACCAATGGCAAAACCTGATCCTGCCATGCCAATCATCTGCTCGGCAGAGATATTGGCCGCTATGAGGGATGCGCCAATTGCCCACCAGGGGAGGGACTTGCTGGCAAGAAAATAGTCTTCTGCATTCCTGCCTGTTCCTTTTTTGTCACGCGATACCCATAGTCCAAGGGCAATAAGAGAAACTGCGTAAATTATGAAGATCAGGTAATCAATTAGAGCAAAATTTCCGTTCATCTTAAGAAAGTTTGTTAGTTTTGATTTCGAATGGATTTAAGCATCAAAAATAATATATATTGGATCAAATCAGGTAAAAATTATTTATAATCTTTTTAAATTACTATACTCAATAATTAGGAATATCATAAAAACTATCTTTATTTTCTTTTATTTCTGAAAAAAATATACTTATGAAAAAATCAGTGTCCAGGGGCTTTGCCAGCGATAATAATGCAGGGATCCATCCCCAGGTAATGAGTGAAATGGAAAGGGTCAACAATGGACATGTGCTGGCTTACGGTAATGATGATTATACAAGGGAAGCAGAAGAGCTATTCAGGATAATATTCGGACCTGAAACAGAGGTGTTTTTCGTTTTTACCGGGACAGCTGCCAATGTGCTGGGACTGACTGCGGTAACCCGGACATGGAATTCAGTCATTACCGCATTTACCGCACATATAGAACAGGATGAGTGTGGTGCACCGGAGAAATATTCATCTTGCAAGATACTGACAGTGGATACTCCCGATGGTAAATTGAGGCGTGAATACCTGGCAAGGCATCTTCATGGTTTCGACTTCGAGCATCATTCACAACCAAAGGTTGTTTCTATAAGCCAGTCAACCGAGATGGGGACGGTTTATACACCTGGTGAAATACGCGATCTGGCCGATTTTGTGCACGGGTATGATATGCTCCTGCATATGGATGGTGCAAGGATAGCAAATGCCGCTGCTTCACTTAACCTGCCTTTCCGCGATTTCACAACCGAGGCCGGAGTGGATGTGCTTTCATTCGGTGGTACAAAAAACGGCATGATGTACGGTGAGGCAGTATGCTTTCTCAGGGAGGGACTCTCTGATAACTTCAAATACATCAGGAAACAGGGGATGCAGCTTGCATCCAAAATGCGCTATGTCTCTGCCCAGTTTATTGCATATTTCAGAAACGACCTGTGGCTGAAAAATGCCCGGCATGCTAACCAGATGAGCAGGAAGCTGGCCGAAAGACTAAATGGTATCGAGGGGATAAGGATTACCCAGCAGGTAGAGGCAAACGGCGTTTTTGTTATTATGCCCCCCGAAGTTGTTTCAGAAGTGCAGTCAAAGTATTTTTT
>JBNJHQ010000122.1:0-7994 GCA_051748705.1 Bacteroidota bacterium
TAAATTCAATCAGGTAATAGAACCCGGTTGACTTTTTCTGAATGGGATAGGCCAGTTTCTTCAGGCCCCAGTTCTCTTCATGAATGATCTCACCTCCATTGTCGGTGATGACCTTCTTAAATTTTTGTACCGCTTCCTTCATCTGGATCTCAGACAAAACGGGAGTTGCAATGAAAACGGTTTCGTACTGATTTAACATAATTTTTCTCGTTTGTTTTTAATAAGTAAAATCGGGCTGCAAAAATATATTTTTTTCTCTTAATAAGCAATAAACTGTTGATATATTTAAGATTGTTTGATTCTGTAAGCATACCATTATTTCTTATATTTGTTGATGATAAATAAGGACAAAATCTAAATCTTATAAATGGAGAACTTTATTGTATCGGCAAGGAAATACAGGCCTGTAATATTTGATGACGTGGTAGGACAGGAATCTATCACATTAACTCTCAAGAACGCAATAAAAACAAATCACCTGGCACAGGCTTACCTTTTTTGTGGCCCCAGGGGAGTGGGTAAAACAACCTGTGCAAGAATTCTAGCCAAAACTATCAACTGCCAGAACCTGACCGATAAAACTGAAGCATGCGGTAAGTGTGAATCATGCCAGGCTTTTGACAGCTCCAGGTCATATAACATCCATGAACTGGACGCTGCATCCAATAATAAGGTAGACGATATACGCACTCTGACCGACCAGGTCAAGATCCCCCCACAGGTAGGCCGGTATTCAGTGTATATTATTGATGAGGTCCATATGCTCAGTACCTCGGCATTCAATGCCTTCCTTAAAACCCTTGAAGAACCACCGCCTCACGCTGTGTTTATACTCGCAACAACTGAGAAACAAAAAATCATTCCTACTATACTTTCCAGGTGCCAGATATTTGATTTTCACAGAATTACCATCGACGATATAGTTAACAGGCTCCAGTATGTGGCCGAACAGGAAAATATACAGGCCGAACAGGAAGCTTTGCAGATAATAGCCCAGAAATCAGACGGCTCAATGAGGGATGCCCTGTCAATACTCGACCAGATAGTCAGTTATAAGGGTAAAACAATCACATATGCCGATGTAATTGAGAATCTTAATGTACTCGACTATGAATACTACCTGAGAGCTACAGATGCCTTCCTTTCAGGCGACGTGGCCAGCTCACTCCTTCTCTTCAATGATATACTTGAAAAAGGATTTGATGGGCATAACTTCATAGCAGGACTCAGCAGCCATTTCCGTAATTTGCTTGTATGCAAGGATGAAGTTACACTCAAACTGGTGGAGGCCGGGTCAGCCATAAGAAGCAAGTACAGGGAACAAACACTCAGGTGCCCGCTGGAATTCCTGTATAAAGGTCTGGACATATTAAGTGCATGCGACATATATTACAGGACAAGTAAAAACCAGAAACTGCATGTTGAACTTGCACTGATAAAACTGGCTGCCATTAATTCAGATAACAGGAAGAAAAAATCTGAGAATGAAGTAAAAGATGATGAAAAACCAGGGAATATAATAACAGATGAAAGCAAAACGAGACCGGCTGACAGAGAGGATATAAAAATAAAGGAAGAACAGGCACCAAGCAAGAAAAATGAATACAGCCCGGCAAAATCATTCTCAATAAAGGAACGATTGAAAAAACAACAGGAAAATAGCGATGCAGCAGTGCTGGATGAGGATAAAGACGATTACAGCGATTCCAGTGAAGAGGATAATAAGGAATTTGACGAATCAGAGCTTACAGAAGCATGGAAAAGCTTCGGTGATACCCTGAAAAAAGGTAATCCGCGTATGTCAAGCATAATTAAGGCAATGAAACCCGTTATTGAAGACAACACTGAAATTATACTTGAGCTCAGCAATAAAGCCCAGAAAGACTACTTCGACCAGAAATACAAACATGACATGGTCTCGCACCTTAAAAGGGAACTCTCAAATTCGAAAATTGTATTTCATACCAGGGTAAGTGAAAAAAAGGATAATTCAACACCCTACACCGAAGAAGAAAAGTATAGGTACCTGGCTGATAAAAACCCTGCAGTCGATAAGCTCAGGAATGAATTTGGACTGGAATTTGATTAAGCATAATGAACAAACTGTCTGAAGAAATACTCAGCTACCTGCTTGACAGTTCTGATTCAATGATAAGTATCATTAATGACAGGATGAGGTATGTTGCCGTAAATGAGCCTTTCTGTAGATCTTTCAATATGGATAAGAGGCAACTGGTAGGCAAATGTCCCTCTGAATTATGGGGAGAAAATACCTACCGGGAAAAAATTCTTTCAAATATCGAACGCAGTCTCGGTGGTGAGACGGTTAAGTACAGGGCCTTTTTCGATGTCCCCGATTCACCCGGTAAATACTATGATGTAACATACAGACCTTTTAAAAGTCCCGGCACCAGCCTGAACTATACCATAATAGAAACAAAGGGCTTAGGGGCCGGGGATAAATTAAACGGTCAATTCATTGATATCGACCAGAAATATAAATACTCCGAAAGCTACCTTCCTTTTGGTATGTTTTCATGTGACAGGCATGGGGCAATACTGAGGGCAAACGATACTTTCTATGATATACTCGGGGTAAGCAGGAATGACAGAGATAAACTGAATTTTAATGAACTGCTGAAATCTGACCATCGATTCCCGGTACACCTGAGGTCAGGCAAAACGGGTGAGACAGCTACTTTTTCAAATGTACGTATGCTTACACCCGGGGGAAGAGAAATTTTCGCGAGGATAAGCAGCCATATCAGGGAGGATGAACACTCTGGAATTATCACAAATGGAACTCTTGAGAATGTGACAAGGGAAGTGGTGCTGGAAAGACAACTTCAACAGGCCCAAAGACTTGAGACCCTGGGTACACTTGCCGGAGGTGTGGCACATGATTTCAATACAATACTTACAACTATCTCGGGTTATTCAGAGCTGACCGTGGAGGAAGCAGGAGAGAATGCAGCGGTCTCTGAATACATGGCAAGATTGAAAGCAGCCATAAACAAAGCACAAAACATAATTAACCAGATGCTGGTCTTCAGCCGGCAGCTTGAACAGCATCGTGTCGACCTTGAAGCTGATAAGGTACTTAAAGAGGCTGTGGACTTTGTGAAAACTTCACTGCCCTCCAATATTACACTTAAAACGAAGTATGAAGCTCCGGGTGGCTATGTTTATGCTGACCCCACCCAGCTTTTCAGGGTTTTCCTCAATATTATGACAAACGCACTGCATGCCATGGGTGAGCTGGAAGGTACAATGACAATCAGTCTCACCAGTTCGGAATTAAAGGGCAAACGCTATGTGGATATCGGTATAGCCGATACGGGCAAAGGCATCGATCCGTCAATAATAGACAGGATATTCGAACCATTTTTTTCCACTCGTAAGGATGAGGGGGGAACCGGAATGGGCCTGGCCGTGGCACATGGGATTATCACAGGGATAGGGGGAGAGATAAATGTGGAAAGTGCTCCCGGTAAAGGATCGCTGTTTACCCTCAGGATACCACTGGAAGAAACAGGCTCAGATACTGGGGGATGGCCGCGGGACTGATCAAAATAAATTTTTACAACACTTATGGGAAACCTTAAGGGAGTACCCTTCTTTTTTATTATTTTAGTCGGACCCTAATGGGATTTATGGATAAAATTGTAATAACAAATTGCGATGGCCGGAATATTGCTTGTTGAAGATAATGATGATCTCAGAATGATGCTGAAATCTGCTCTGGAAAAGAGAAGGCATGTGGTTGTTGAAGCATCAAACGGGAGAGAAGCTCTTAATAAGTTCAAACAGTCGCTTGATATTGTGGTTACGGATATACTCATGCCCGAGCAGGATGGCATTGGGCTTATTATGGAAGTGAAAAAGCTTAAGCCGGAAATCAGGATAATTGCCATTTCAGGCGGAGGCAAGATAAGCCCTTCAAGTTACCTGGACCTGGCAAAAACACTGGGTGCTGATGCAGTTTTCAGTAAACCTTTTGAACTGAAGAGTTTTATCTCGGAAGTGGAAAGGATCGTGGCCGGTTAGGTGTGTATTCAGGGGGCATGGGTGGACTTTACGACCCATATCCCGTAAGTGGAAAGGCTCGTGGCAGACCGGGTGCATATTACCGGGGGCCCGGGTGAACTTTAAGCATCGTAAATTGTTTAGATAAAAACTGATTATTCATTATAAAAATACGAAAACAAGATGTTAAAAAAATCTGTAGAAGACCTCTTAAACAGGCAGGTCGAAAGAGAAGGTTACAGTGCAATTCTTTACCTGTCAATGGCTTCATGGGCTGAAAACCGTGGATATGCAGGCGTTGCTGAATGGCTCTATGCCCAGGCTGAAGAAGAAAAGATGCATATGCTCAAAATTATAAGGTTTATCAATGAAAGAAGCGGTAAGGCAATCATCCCGTCTTTCGATAAACCGCCTGCAGAATTTGACGGTCTGAAAGTTTTGTTTGACCAGGTCCTCGAGCATGAGAAGTATATAAGCAGCAGTATTAACGAGATTGTTGCGGAGACTGTGAAGGAGGATGATTACGCCACGCATAACTGGCTGCAATGGTTTGTTTCAGAACAGGTTGAGGAGGAAAGCTCGGTTGAGGCCATCATAGATAAGCTTAACCTGGTGGGCGACCATAACCTCTATATGTTCGACAGGGATATCATGGCAATGAGAAGCCAGGAAGAAGGGGAGTAAAACCCTTGTGCAGGCCGGAGGTAAATAAATACATCATTTCATTTCTTTTATTATCTGGAAAAACATTTAATTTTGTTCCTTGCTTCGTGATTTGTATTTTATTAGGAATAGTGAAAAGGAATTAAAGAAGGGTAAGGCAAGATGAATGTATTAAATAAGGTACTGGGAGTTTTTCTTGGTGATAAATATGAGCGTGACCTGAAGGAGGTATCGCCTTTTGTTGAAAAGATCAATACTGAATATCAAAAACTTTTATCCCTGAGTAATGATGAATTGCGCTCAAAATCTGCCAGTCTCAGGACAAGGGTAAAAGATTCCATAAAGGCGGAAGAGGACGAGATAGCGGCACTTAAGGAAAAAGCAGCCGGCGAGGATGATGTAATTGCCAAGGAAGGTATTTTTGACGAGATAGATATGATCGAGGAAAAGATTGACAGCAAACTTGAAGATTTCCTCGATGAACTCTTACCTGAAGCTTTTGCCATCATAAAAGATACTGCACGGCGCTTTAAGGAGAGTGAAAAGATCGAGGTGACGGCAAATGATTTTGACCGTGACCTTGCAGCCGTGAGAGACAGTATTGAGATCAAGGGCGATAAAGCCTACTGGAAGAACAGGTGGATAGCCGGGGGTAACGAGATACAGTGGGATATGGTCCACTATGATGTTCAGCTTATAGGCGGAGTTGCCCTGCATAAGGGTAAGATAGCTGAAATGGCCACCGGTGAGGGAAAAACCCTTGTGGCCACTCTTCCGGTCTTCCTGAATGCCCTGACGGGCAGGGGAGTGCACCTGGTAACCGTCAACGATTACCTGGCCCGGCGCGATGCTGAATGGATGGGCCCAATGTATGAGTTTCACGGGCTTACGGTTGACTGTATAGATAAACATGAACCTAATTCACAGGCACGGCGTAAAGCATACCTGGCCGATGTAACCTTCGGGACAAACAATGAATTTGGCTTTGATTATCTCAGGGATAATATGGCTATTAATCCCGAAGACCTGGTGCAGAGAAAGCATAATTATGCTATCGTGGATGAGGTCGATTCCGTCCTTATCGATGATGCACGTACACCCCTTATAATATCAGGACCGACAGCTAAAAGCGATACACAACAGTTTGATGACCTGAAGCCAAGGGTCGAAAAGCTGGTAAGTGCCCAGAAAAAACTTATAACCCAGATACTGGCAGATGCCAAAAGGCTTATCAAGGAAGGAAATACGGAAGAAGGTGGTTTCCTGCTGCTGAGAGCTTACAAAGGATTGCCAAAAAACAGTGCACTGATTAAATTCCTTAGCGAGGAGGGGATGAAAACCCTGTTACTGAAAACGGAAAATTTCTATATGCAGAATAACAGCAAGGAAATGCCGAAAGTGACAGAGGCTCTTTATTTTGTTATAGATGAGAAGAATAACTCCATTGAACTTACCGAAAAAGGCATTGACCTGATTTCAACCTCGGTGGAAGATGCAAGCTTTTTTGTACTTCCCGATGTTGGTAACGAGATTGCCGAAATAGAAAAATCAGATCTTGATGAGAAGGAAAAATTTAAGGCCAAGGATGAGCTGCTCCAGGATTTTTCTGTGAAATCGGAACGGGTTCATACCATGAACCAGCTGCTAAAGGCATATACCCTCTTTGAAATAGATGTTGAATACGTGGTAATCGACAATAAGGTTAAAATTGTTGACGAGCAAACAGGACGTATAATGGAAGGCCGCAGGTATTCTGACGGGCTTCACCAGGCAATAGAAGCAAAAGAAAGGGTTAAAGTGGAAGCCGCCACCCAGACATTTGCGACCATCACCCTCCAGAACTATTTCAGGATGTACCATAAACTGGCCGGCATGACAGGTACCGCTGAAACGGAAGCCGGGGAATTCTGGAATATATATAAACTGGATGTTATGGTTATCCCTACAAATGAACCTATCATCAGGAACGATATGGATGATATGGTTTTTAAAACCAAAAGGGAAAAATATAATGCCGTTATTGATGAAATACTCGACCTGAACAGTAAGAACCGGCCTGTACTGGTAGGAACAACCTCGGTTGAAATATCTGAATTGCTCAGCAGGATGCTTAATATGAAGGGTATTAAACATAATGTCCTTAATGCCAAGCTGCACGCACGTGAAGCAGAAATAGTTGCCGAGGCAGGGAAGGAAAAGGGAGTTACCATAGCTACTAATATGGCGGGACGGGGTACTGATATTAAACTTACCCCGGGTGTAAGGAAAGCGGGCGGCCTGGCTATTATTGGTACTGAGAGGCA
This sequence comes from Bacteroidota bacterium, assembly GCA_051748705.1. Classification (GTDB taxonomy): domain Bacteria; phylum Bacteroidota; class Bacteroidia; order Bacteroidales; family VadinHA17; genus UBA9300. The sequence continues at coordinate 6,993 of JBNJHQ010000122.1, forward strand.
TGAATCAAGGCGTGTTGACCGCCAGCTCAGGGGAAGGGCAGGACGACAGGGCGATCCAGGTTCATCCCAGTTTTATGTCTCCCTCGAAGATGACCTGATGAGACTTTTCGGATCGGAAAGGATAGCCGGAGTGATGGACCGGCTGGGACTCAAAGAGGGCGAGATGATACAACACCAGATGATCTCCAAATCAATCGAAAGGGCACAGAAAAAGGTTGAGGAGAATAACTTCGGCATACGTAAAAGGCTGCTCGAATATGATGACGTGATGAACAGCCAGAGAGAGGTGATATACAAGCGACGCAGACATGCACTGCAGGGTAGCCGGCTGAGCGTTGATATTGCCAATATGATGTATGATGTCTCGGAAAGTATCGTCAGCACTTATCTCCCCGAGGGTGATTATGACAATTTCAGTATCGACCTGCTGAGATCTTTCTCCATGGAGTCACCCGTGGATGACAAAACATTCCTTAAAATAAATGCTGATGAACTGATCGAGACGCTGAACAGGAATGTTATCGACACCTATAAAAGGAAAGTCGATAAAATATCATCCGAAGCTTATCCCGTTATAAAAGACGTATATGAAAGACAGTCTCATGTTTATGAAAATGTTGTTGTACCAATATCTGACGGTACAAAGGTGTACCAGGTTGTTACAAACCTGAAAGCAACGGTTGAATCAGACGGTAAAGAGCTTGCCAGGTCATATGAAAAAACTGTAGTGCTCGCTACAATAGATGAGCTGTGGAAAGAGCACCTGCGGGAGATGGATGAGCTTAAGCAATCAGTTCAGAATGCAACATATGAACAGAAAGATCCCCTGCTTATATATAAGTTTGAGTCCTTCGAACTGTTCAAGTCTATGATAGAAAGGGTCAACAAGAGCGTTATATCAACCCTGATGAAGGGTCATATACCAAGCCCTGACCCTGACCAGGTACGTGAAGCAGAACGCAGGAGAAGAACGGATATGAGCAGGTACAGGACCTCAAAAAG
>JBNJHQ010000123.1:0-7778 GCA_051748705.1 Bacteroidota bacterium
TTAAGCTGTAAACTGCAAACATGCGACCTGGGAACCCTCACCTTCTCGGCTGAGGCCAGCGGTGATGCCTTCGACCTGAATCCATCCAACAATAAGGTCTTCGAAAAAACCAATGTCAGGTATATTATCCCCAGTCTCCTGGGGCACGGAGAAATGCCTGATATGAAAACACAGGAAGACGGACACGTTCATACAGTGTATTTCAGCAATGACGACCTTTTGTATGCACATAAGCTATACCAGGGGAACTGGGAAATTGAAAAACTTGCCACGCTAAAGGAATATACTGGTCAGAGTTGTGCCCTTGCACTTGACAGTGAGAATAAAGTACATATAATGTATTCTGTTTTTGACTGGGAATCATCCCCCGGAGGCAAAATGTATCACATGTGGCAGGATGAACAGGGTGAATGGAAAAAGGTGATCACTGCCATTAATGAAAAAGGATTCTCCCGTATAAAAGTGGAAACAGACAGCCAGGATGAATTTCACCTTGTTTACCAGGAAGGAGAAAAATGGTACTCCTATGCCCCGGTAATGTACATGAAAACCATTGAAAAAGAGTGGACGGCTCCATACCTCCTGGAACAGGAAGGTTACAGCCATGTTGACATCGTCCTGGATGAGCAGGATAAACCACATGTCTGTTATTATGCTGTTAATAAGGGTATCGTTTATCATTATTGCCAGGATCCCGATGCCGGCACCTGGTCACAGGCAGAGATTATTGAACCCGACTGGGGTGGAGGACAGCTCGAGGGAATGGTAAATTCCATTTCACTGGATTCTGAGGGCAACCCACATATTTCATACGTGGGAAACATCAAACAGGATGGCCTGGAAAATATAAAATTTGCCCGGAAACAATATGGCAACTGGACAATAAATAAGGTGGATGGCGGCGACTTTGGAAGTTCAGGGAATGCTGTGTATGCTGAAGATCCCGGAAAAGCACACTTTATCTATAACCACTTCCCTTCCGGTGAAATACGTTATGCTACCAATGTTAACGGCCCCTGGATAAGGCAGACACTTGATGATAAAACAGAAAGCATGTGGTTCAAGTCAACGCTTATTGACCAGGATTTGTACCATAATAATCACCTTGTTTATGAAAAAGATGAAAATATCTATTATGCCTTAAGACGCCCTGTGCCGGTACTGGAAATACACCCTGACACACTTGATTTTGGTTCTGTTCCTGTCGATGATACAAGAAAAATAACCGTATTCCTTAAAAATGCTGATAATCGCAGGATGACAGTTGACTCGGCTGTGATTAATGATTACGATTGCTTCGATGTGGAAAAGACTTTTGAAGTACGACTCGATCCCGGGGAAACCGATGGCATGTATGTCCACTTCTCTCCCACTTCAGAAGGACTGTATGATACTCATATGAAGGTCTATTACGATGCCCCTACCGGTATCTTCATGGAAATACCCATACTGGCACGCTCCGAAATGCCCCTGCTGAGGGTAAGGCCCCTACCACTTGATTTTGGGGCTGTCCCGGAAAATACCGAGGAGACCATATCTGTATACCTTATCAATGAAGGAGAAAAAGAGCTTACCTTCGATGAGATCACCGTTGAAAAGGAATTATGGGGAACAGTCTACCCTACCGATTTCATCCTTGTCTCAAACACCTGCGATGCGCTGGCAGCGGGAGACAGCTGCGAGGTGGTAATTGCCTTTAAGCCACAATCTCAGGGTGCACAGTACTCATACCTGAATATATCTTCAAACGACCCTTCAGAACCGGAGAAACAGATCAGGATTGACGGCCGCACGCCCGTCGCCACAATCTCCCTGAGCAAATCTTTAGTTGATTTTGGTTATGTTGAGATAGATGGAACGACCACTGAGGACATACTGATCAATAATACAGGTGAAACGGATATTCAAATATATGGAATAGTAGCGATGCAGGATCCTGACATAGACCAGTTTACTGTCAATCATTCCTGCACTGTAATCCCCCCGGGGGAAGCCTGTACCCTGACTGTTGGTTTCAAGCCCACAAAAACAGGAGATATGGAGGTTCAAATCTCCATTGCCACCAACGCCTACCCGGAGGATACCTATTATATAACACTCAGGGGATCATCCGTCAAAAGGGAATTAAGTATCTCATCCCACCTTATTGACTTTGGCACCATACTAACAGGCGAAGAAGAGACCGCTGACATCACCCTTGAAAATGCCGGAACAACAGATATTATTATCGAGCAAATAGAACTGACAGGCCGGGATGCCCTGGAGTTTTCATTCCAATCCGGGTGCGGATCTCTTGGGTCAGGCGAAGAATGTACCGCCACTGTTAAATTCATCCCGCTTTTCGACGGTAATAAAAAAGCCGATCTTATAATACATTCCAACGATTCCGATCATCCAAAAGATACCATTATACTGACCGGTATCGCCGGAAGCGGTGAGGGTCCGGATGATAAATATAGCCTATCAGGACACATTTACGATGAAGGCGGGGAAACACCCATCAATGAAAGTGTGGTGGAACTGTATGCTGAAAACAGTATTGAACCCGGGATGCAGCTTGAACTGTCATCTAGCAATGAGTATGAAATCACAGGTATAAGCACAGGTATTTATACGGTAAAGGCAATACCCGATGCCCTGGGCTACCCGGATGCACTGCCCACTTACCTTGGGAACGAGCTGACAATGGCTGATGCTCAGTATGTGAATGTTAACAGCGATTTAACGGGCCTGGATATCAATATCATTCAAGCACCCGGGGAGGGCAGTGGAACAGGTACGGTGGAAGGAACATTCTCAGAAGATGAGAACGGGCAGGGAAAAACCGGAAGCATCAGGCTGTCCGCAACAAAAGGAACTCCCATAAGCAATTGTTATGTATATCTCCTTGATCCGGATAGTCAATCCCTGGAAGCCATGGATATTACCTCCGGAGAAGGCCTGTTTATTTTCAGAAAACTCGAGGCCGGGGATTATGAATTCATGGCAGACTATAAAGGATTACCCATGGATGAATCCAACCCGCTCCTGGAGATAAGCAGCACAAACGACACCATTCTTGTAAGCGCTGTGGCAGGAGCAGGAATAATCGGAATAGAAGCAGAGGAAATAACCGGTATCGAATCACTCCCTGAAAATAATCTCAGGGCTTACCCGGTACCGGTAAGTGATCATCTCACCTTAACAATCGGGAAAGATAATCCGGATCTTAATGTAGAATACATAAAAATAATAGACCTTAACGGCAAGGTGTTGTATGAACAGCATATCCCGGCCCTGGCCGGTTCGGATATTGTGGTTGATATGAGTCGCTACGCTCCGGGCATCTACCTGCTGAGAATAGATGGTAAAAATTCATCCCGCTTTATTAAAATCATTAAAAACTGATAACAAACTCCGATGAAAGAATACTGAACACAATTTTGACGAAATAAGCTCTTTTTGATATTTTTATTAAATTAGTACGGTAATACCCTATTGTAAATGAATATGAAAAAGAAACATTGCTTTTTGCTTATATCAGTAATTGGACTGATCTTATTGTACGGATGCCAGAAGGAGCCTCAAAGTACAGTCAAAATTCAAGACGTCGAAGGTAACAGCTACGGCACCATCAGGATAGGTGACCAGGTCTGGATGACGGAAAACCTACGTGTGGGCACATACAGGGACGGATCAGGAATCCTGTCAAACCTGAATGCCAGCTATGAGTGGTCCTATGCCGGACCTGCCTATGCAGTTTATCCTGACAGACTGATTGAAGGGCTTGATACAGAGCAAGAAGTCGTGAAGGCTTACGGGCTGCTATATAACTGGCTTGCTGTGACTGATCCCAGGGGACTGTGCCCTGACGGTTATCGTGTGCCGACAGAAGCAGACTATGAAGAACTGATATCATACCTGGGCGGTGAGGATGTTGCCGGCGGCAAGCTTAAAAGCAACCATACCAGCCCGGTTGAACATCCCCGCTGGGAAGAACCGAATACAGGAGCTTCCGACTCGTATTATTTCCATGCCCTCCCGGGAGGATTCCGCAGCTTCCAGGGATGGTATGACTTTATCGGGTATTTGGGCGCCTGGTGGTGCAGCACAGGCCTCGATGAAAATTTCGGGGGTATCATGCTGATAAACAATGACGGGGCCAGTGCCACTATAAGCTACAGGGACAAAAATACCGGGTTGTCTGTCCGTTGTATAGAGGAGTAGCCACAGGCCTCAGATAAACCGTCAGCCTCATAAGAATTACTTCAGGCTTTGTTCTTCTTCAGGATCAAGGCCCTGTCCTCAACGCTGTTCAAGATCATCAGATGAAAGAATGTACCGTCCAAAAAGGTGTTCAAGACCAGAAGAAGTAAGAATGCACCGCCGGTTTACCGTAAAATTTTGACGAAATAAGCTCTTTTTGATTAATGAACCCATATTCCGGATAAACATCATCCGTATGTTGATATCTGGCTTGATTCTTTGGATTAACATAGGCCGAATCACCTGATTTACTAGCTGTTAGGACGCTTGAGATTTGCATATGATATCTTTTTAACCGACATTTATTACGGCATTGTAAAGGCCGGAATGCTTAGATATTATATGTTATGGCGTATAATGAATTGCCATATTACGAGAAGGTGTCAGTGCTGGCTCCCGCTACAAGGAAAGGCATTGCATGGGCCGGTTGCCTCGACGGTGAAGGCAAAGACTGGTGGTATTATCTTGAGGTTGACTATATGAAAAATGGGACAGACACACCACATCCAGTTGCCTCCACTGAAACAATATGGGCCAATCGCCATATAGATGTTGGCACCGTTACATATGACCCTGGAATGAATACCATCATCATCAGTTTAAGAGGTGGGTGGTCATTGAGGGATATACCCGAACCTGTCAAAATACAGGGATACGACGAAATTCCAAAAAGCACCCCCGGGGTAAATATTTTAAACAGCTACAGGGGAAAAGAGACAAGCATTGAAGTTCCCCCTCACCGGTACTATGTAATACACCTCGATGTGCAACTATGCATCTGAAAATTTATACCTGCATACTTTTACCAGGCCCTCCTCTCATTCTTTTTCACACTGAAATAACAGGTATAGCCAGGGATATTATTGACCGGAAAATAATGCGGGCATGCGGGCCGGCAAGCTCACAATCATTAGAAATCCGATAACATTTATTTACTGAATATCATGTCCTTGGTAAGCCAGAATACATTTTTATCGTATCTTTCCCTAAGATTGATTTGCCAAACGCACCGAAATAGATATACAACAAGCCGAAAGTAATGAACAATAGTCTTAACCGGAAGACCGGGAAAAGCATCACTTCCGTATTTGTCCGCTTCTGTTTTTACTTCCTTCCTTTGATCCTGGGGCTTCTATTACCAGCACCTGTTTCAGCACAGGACCCGATCATTTTGTCAAAATTTGAAGGTGAGCTCAAATTTGACGGAATAATTAATGAGGAAGGATGGGATAAGATATCTCCCCTGGAATTGATCACTTTCGCCCCTGATTACGGGGCTGAACCGTCTGAAAAAACAATAGTGAAAATAGCATACGACAGGGATTATTTGTATGCAGGGGCAATATTATCCGACAGCAATATCGACAAAGTAAAAATTCAGTTAAAAAGAGACGACTGGAAATATGAATGCGACTGGCTGGGCATTATCCTTGATACTTTCAATGATAAGGAAAATTCCCTGGCATTTTGTACTTCACCCTCAGGGGGCAGATCGGATGTTGCTTTTTCAAACGATATGGAGGTATTTGCGAGGGACATGAATCCAAACTGGAATACCTTCTGGGACGTCAAAACCACAGTTTACGATAACGAATGGCAGGTTGAAATGCGAATACCCTTCTCAAGCCTGAGATATCATGAAGAAGATGGTAAAATTATTATGGGCCTTGGTATTGTAAGATACCTCCCATATAAGAATGAGATGTATAGTTTACCCACGGCACACAAAGAACAGGGAAGCTGGGGTGCATGGAAAGCATCTCAGACACAGGAGGTAGTAGTAAAGGACATTAGCACTAAAAATCCGGTATACATCACTCCTTATGTGCTGGCCGGTGTTAAGCGTGAAAACAGGCTGAATGAAGCCGGAACACAATATGAGCATTCCACCAGTCCGGAATGGAATATCGGGATGGACACAAAATTACGCGTATCAGATAATCTTACACTTGACCTGAGTTTAAATACAGATTTTGCCCAGGTCGAAAATGACAATCAAAGGGTAAACCTCACCAGGTTCCCTCTTTTCTTTGAAGAAAAAAGACAGTTCTTCCAGGAAAGGAATACCAATTTTGAGTTTAACTTTGATGGCTATAACAGGCTTTTTCATACACGGCAAATAGGCCTGTATAACGGCCAGCCCGTTACCGTATATGGAGGGGGCAGGCTGGTGGGAAGGGTAAAATCATGGGACATTGGTTTTCTTTCAATGCAAACAGCTCCTTATAAGGATGAGCTCCTGTCAGAGAATTTTACCGTACTGCGACTTCAAAAAGACGTGATAAATGATAAGTCCACAATAGGTGGAATTATTACCAACAGGATGAATTTCAATGGAAAATACAATACTGCTTACGGTGTAGACGGCCTGTTCAACCTCTTTGGCAATGAATACCTAAGGGCGATGTGGGCTCAAACATTTGAAAATGACGAGAATAACCGGGTATTTTCTGTTGACCCAACGCGCATTTTTATACAATGGGAGAGACGCCAGATAGAAGGTCTCGCATACAATTTGAATTATAATTACGCTGGCGGTAACTATAATCCCGGGATGGGCTTTGAAAGCAGGAGGAACTATTCAAGGTATGGGTTTACAGTTTCATATAACTGGATCAATAATGATTCCTGGTTATATAATCATGGATTTTCCCTCGATGGTCAGCTGTATTCTGATATAGTAAATGATATTACCGAAACCTCTGCCCTGAATTTTGGCTGGAAGTTAGAATCAAGGAAGGGAATGACAGTTGGATTAGATGCCAGCATGTTATACGATAACCTTCTTGAAGATTTCATTCCTTACCCTGAGCTATCCATACCTTCAGGAGAATACAGCTTCCTGTTCTTCAAGGGAAATATAAATTCTCCCAGGGGAAGGTCTTTTGTTATCGGAACATCAGTAAGCTCGGGAAAGTGGTATGATGGCTGGTCCAATAGTATAACTGTCACACCGTCAGTAATTATAAAACAAAGACTGCAACTGGATGGCACCTATTTGTACTCGGCGGCGAGCCTGCCTGAAAGGGATCAGGAATTCATTTCCCATATCCTGAGGCTGCGTGGCCAGCTGGTATTCAATACAAAATTATCCCTGTCTGCATTTATTCAGTACAGCAGCATATCCAGGTTCATACCCGGCAATGTCAGGCTTCGATACAACCCCAGGGAAGGCAACGACCTTTATATTATTTACGACGAAGGCTTTAATACCGACAGGTACCGCCTGGTACCTGCATTGCCTGTTTCAAAGATGCGTACCATAATGCTGAAATATACCTACACCTTCATCCTCTGACTGAAAGAACTAAAAATACCCCGGGCCGCTTATACGGGAGTTGCTGACACTAATCCCTCACATGCAAGCTATGCCCACACACTTAAACCATCTCCAGGTTCCTCTGTGCTGCAGCCAGCAATGGACGTGTCCAAACACCATAAGTGCAGGCCTGCTCACAGTAAGCTTCACAGTCAACACACAGCTCGGTGAACCTGTTTAAATTAAGACCTGCATACTTCTCCATGGCCATCTT
>JBNJHQ010000124.1:0-7745 GCA_051748705.1 Bacteroidota bacterium
CAGGGGGCAGAGGATAACTAACAAAATCTAAAACATAAAACGGAAAATATGAAAAAAATACTCTCATTATTACTGATTGCCTTTCTGGCAATTCCACTTTTGGCCCAGGATGAAGAAGAGGATTATCCTGTGATGTGGACCTTTGAGACCAGTATACTTGCTGATAACCAGACAGTGATGACCCCTTATAAAGGGATGATGGAATTCCAGATCCATCACCGTTTTGGACTTGTTACTGACGGACATTCATCACTTTTCGGTATTTACTCTCCTTCCAATATCAGGCTCGGCCTCAATTATGGTATAACAGACAGGATTATGATTGGAGGAGGTGCAACAAAGGATTTGAGTCTCTGGGACCTGCAGGGTAAATATGCAATTCTTCAGCAAACGGAGTCAGGACGTATACCCGTTTCCCTGACCTATTACGGTAATATGGCGGTTGAGGCCAGGGCTGATGAAAATTTCGGACCTCCGGAGAACTTCAAGTTTATACACAAGCTTTCTTATTTTCACCAGTTGATAGTGGCGAGGAAATTTTCTGAAAAAATTTCACTCCAGCTGGCACCCACATTTATTTACCTCAATGCAGTTGAAACAGGTTATAATAATGCTAATTTTGGTCTGCATGCAGGTGGTAAATTTACTTTTGTGCCATCCCACTCAATAATTTTTGAGTATGATTACCTTTTTACACCGCCTGATGTAGATCCTGATGGTGACGGAACGAATAATTTTGAAAGGACAAAACCACAGTTTGTAATAGGATGGGAAAAAGGAACCCCCACTCATGCATTCCACCTCTTCTTCGCCAATTATAAAGGGATACTCGGCCAGAGAAATTTTGTATACAATAAGAATGATTTCTGGGAGGGAGAATTCCTGGTTGGCATGAACATAACGGTGAGATTTTAAAAAAACTGAAATATGAAGTTCTTCATAGCACTAATTGCATCAGTTCTTTCTGTTTTTCTTCTTACAGAAAACAGGGGCCCGGTACTGCAGGATCCCCAGGAGGATTTCCAGGTACAAAAGGGTATTGAAAACAATCTTTTCGCTGAAGATAATGAGAAATGCCTCGTATGTCACGGTGAACCTTATTTCGAACTCACGGATACAGCAACCGGAATCACAAGGAACCGCATGATGTGCGATGATTATTTTATTGTGCGGGATGACTTTTACCAGTCGAATCACTGGAGCTTCGCATGTACCGACTGTCATTCTTATGACTTTGAGATGTTTCCCCATCCCACTGCTGCCAGGCTTGAAGAACCTTACAACTGTACTGACTGCCATGGTTACGATGAACAGTATGCACACTTTAAGTTCGAGGAGATACAGCTTGAATATGATAGCAGCACACATGCGGATATAGATGGTTTTAATTGCTGGAAGTGCCATGACCCACACAGCTACGAAGTGACAGCAAGAAACACAGACGACTTTGGAAAGGTGATACTCTACGGTAATAATATCTGCCTTGAATGTCATGCAAACTATGATCAGTTCAGGCTTCTGACCGACAGGGAAGAAACACAGATAGTGGAAACTCATCAGTGGCTCCCTAACCAGAGATTGCATTTTGAAAGTGTAAGATGCATAGAATGCCATACAGCCCTCAGTGACAGTATACTTATTGCACATACTATCCTGCCAATGGAGAAAGCAGTGCAAAAATGTACCGAGTGTCATTCATCAGACTCAAGACTGATGGCAACATTATACAAGTTCCGTAGTATGGAGGCAAGGCAGAATGTTGGTTTCCTCAATGCTATAATAATGAACCAGTCATATGTTATTGGTGCTAACAGGAATGTTATCCTCAACCTCCTCAGCTTTATTATTTTTGGAGGAGTAATCTTTGTTATATTTGTTCATGCATTTTTTAGAATAATAAGGAGGAAATAATACATGTTAAGACGATTATATCTATACCCGGTCTGGATCAGAATATGGCATTCCATTAATGCTATTCTTTTCCTCATCCTGATATTTACAGGCATTGCCATGCAATTTGCGACGGGTGATGGGTCTTTTTCACTGATCAGCTTTGAGAATGCGGTTTCATGGCACAATGTTGCTGCAATTATCCTGACCTTTAGTTACGTATTTTTTGTTCTTGGAAATATTTTTACCTCGAACAGCAGGCATTACCGTATCAAGAAAGAAAATTTCTGGGGCGACCTCCTGGCACAGCTGAAGTTTTATGCTTTCGGAATCTTTAAGAATGAAAAGCATCCTTTCCCGGTTACCTATGAGCAGAAATTCAATCCTTTACAGAAAATTTCATATGTGCTTGCCATGTATGTCGGAATGCCCCTTATTATTATCAGCGGAATCGGACTTTTTTTCCCGGAGATACTTATACGGCAGTTCTTTGGGGTGAGCGGATTGCTAATCACGGACCTTGTGCATATTACAATGGGATTCTTCCTTACCGTTTTTCTTGCTATACACCTGTATACATGTACACTCGGAGATAAACCACTGACACTTTTCAAGAGTATGATTGATGGGTATCATGAAGAACATGAATGATACATGAATTGAAAAAATGATTTTATGTTTTTATATGCAGATAATCAAGACCCTGGACTTTAAAATTTATTATTTTATTTAAAATAATCCTTTATTTGCACGATAATTGTATATTTATTTAATGAATAAAAAATTAGTATTATGAAAACACTTAGAATTTTGACAGTTGGATTATTATTGACCGGACTGGGTTTTGCATTGATCTCGATGACTCCCCAGAGGCAGAAAATGCCTGAACCATGGCCGGTTCCGGAAGAATATGTAAATATGGAAAACCCTGTGCCAGCCGATGAAGCCAGCCTGAAGAAAGGCGAAGCCCTCTATAAGAGGCATTGTGCTTCATGTCATGGTAAAACAGGCCTGGGCGACGGTGTTAAAGCCAGGGCCCTTAAGACTTTCTCAGGTGACTTCTCCGGTGATCTCTATCAGGACCAGACAGATGGGGAACATTTCTACAAAACCAAATACGGTCGCGATGAGATGCCGGCCTATGAAAATAAGATACCCGACGTGGATATCTGGCATATGGTTAACTATATGCGTACTTTCAAGGCAGAATAACAGGAATCGTTTTTTATAGAAATGGGACCGACCCGGGAGAAGCCTGGGTCGGTTTCTTTTTTTTAAAAAAGAGGCTCCCCTGAAGGAGAACCTCTTCATATCTGTATGAAAACTATCTTTACTTAGTTATTTCAAATACTACTTCAAGTGTATTACGAAGAACTGCTTCGGTGTAGGCGGGATTATGGAAGCCCAGGCTCCTGTCTTCTTCAATAGCCTGCCAGTTGGTGAAGGCGGCAAGATGCTCTTCAGTCTGGTCATCAACCGTCTGTCCTGCATGTACCAGGTAGCCGTCTGCATCCATTACACCGGCGTTCAGAAGCTCGGTCATAAGTTCTTCAAGAAGTCCTTCAATGGTACCCTGGATACCTGCCAGGAGATCATCGAGATCGAGAACCCCGTCAGGAATATGACATGATGTACATGTTGCATTCCAGTTCGGAACAACTGATCCGTGGTAAGCATAACCAAAATTGAAGGTATGACCGCCGGCCTGAATACCGTAGGCATCATACATATGGCAGTCTACACAGCCGTCTGAGGCGACACTAACAAGGTGGTTCTCGTCAGTTGGGTAATCTGTTGATCCTACAAACTCAAAAAGACCCTCTCCAACATATACGTTATATTGTGGTCCGTGGTGTAATCCCCACCTGTATGAACTAGGGGTGAGCATCGCTGTACCCCCGTCATCCCAGTTGGCCAGTGTGGTCATTGCCCTTCCCTGGTGACAGCCGGTACACATATTACCCGCTCCAAGGTCAACGCTTGTAACCGTTGATCCGTCAACACTGTGCCATGCATCTGTGGGCGCTGTTTTCATCAGTTCCCAGTCATCCGTAGTGTAGGTAGCATGGATGTTATGACAGGAATAGCAATTGATCTGGTTTGGATTATCTATTGCCGCAGCTGTGAATTTATTGCCGACTCCTGCTTCAAAATCACCCGCCGCATTTACCTCTAGGAAGCCCTGGCTTGTGTGACAGGGAGCACAGGCTGTACCGTTTCTTTCAGCATTGCCCCCGGTGGCATGAATAGATGCTTCCCACTGTGCCGATACTGCTGCTATAAGCTGGCTGTTATCGTGACATTCAATACAGCCTGCCGTACCTGCTGGTCCCGTTGGCCCTGCCGGTCCCGTTGGCCCTGTCGCTCCCTGAGGCCCTTCAGGCCCCTGTGGCCCTTCCGGTCCTTCACAGGCTGTAAAAACAAAGGTAACAGCAGCAATGATTAATAGTAAAAATGATAGTTTCTTCATAGTATTAAGTTTTTGGACTTGTTAATTAATTTCCAGAATTTATATCATATGCAATTTAGTTCTTTTTTGGTTTTGTTACTAAAATAACAGTGTTGATCTTGTCCTTTGCATTAGATGATAGTTTCATGTATCTTTGTTGATAAATATCAACATCTGACATGTTATTCAGCACTATTGGTATTGATATCATAATCGTCAATTGTAGTATTATTGTTATTAACAAGAGGGGAGAAAATCTATGTTAAAGAAGAATATTTGTAACTGCATTGATTGCAAGGAGGGCTGGTCGAATTTCAAGGTATTGAACGAGACGGAGCTCGAATTACTTGAGAATAGCAGGTACGAAGCAGATTTCAGGCCCGGGGAGATTATTATAAAACAATCATCGCCGGCCTCAAATGCTGTTTTCCTGCGCTCCGGGATGGCAAAAGTGTACATGGAAGGTCAGGGACAGAAAAACCTGATCATTAATATTGTCAAACCAGGAAGGATGATAGTGGGACCCGGGATATATACCGATCTCAGGCATTCCTACTCGGTTTCCAGTATTGATGAGGTGAAAGCCTGTTTTATCAGTGTTGATGTAATAAAGAAATTGTTCACCGGTAACAGGGATTTTGCCGAAGGTGTTATCAAAGAAGTTAATATTATGACCCAGTTTTACCTGGATAAACTGCTGAGTATGACACAGAAGAAAATGCCCGGTCGCGTGGCGGAGGTTCTTTTATACCTTGCCGGCGAAGTGTTCGGATCAGATGAATTCAAACCATTGCTTACAAGGCAGGAAATGGCTGATATGGCCGGAATGGCAAAGGAGAGCCTGGTAAGGATACTTAAGGATTTTTCCAATGAGGGGATAATTTCTTCGGAATGCCCCGAGATAAAAATATTGAAAAAAGATACTCTCGAAATGATATCAGAAAACGGATAATATCTATTATGCGCTAGCGAAGCACTTACAGAGTGAAGAAAATTTTTATTATCTTCATTTTCAATGAAATAAAAATATTTGAATATATGAAAATTAATTATAGAATGCTTTTTTCACCCGTTTTTACGGGTGTTTTATTTGTGGTCTTCATTGTAGCAATGGCAGTAGCCACATTTATCGAGAATGACTTCGGGGCAGCATCGGCGCGCCAGATGGTATATAACAGCAAGTGGTTTGAACTGATATTCCTTCTGCTGGCCGTTAACCTGCTTGGCCAGGTTTTTATTTTTAAGCTCTACAGGAAGAAAAAAATAAGCATATTCATTTTCCATCTTTCATTTATTATAATTATTGTGGGTGCTGCCATAACCCGCTACTCCGGTAAAGAAGGAAGAGTACATATCCGCGAGGGCCAGTCTGTTTCTCACGGCATGACTTCTGATAAGTATATGTCTGTAAAGGTTTATGATAGCAATGATGAACTGCTTTTATCTCATAAAGAGAAGGTAATGGTGACAAATACCTCGCTGGGTTCTTTTTATAAGGAAGGTGAGATAAATGATATTTCCTTTTCGGTAAGGTACTCAAGATACATTCCCAATGCCAGCGAATCGGTGGTGGATGTACAGGGTGGTAAACCCATGGCAGCCCTCCTTATAACCAGGGGCAGAAGGTTCCGGGAGGTGGTATACCTTTCAGAAGGTGAGAGCAGGATGGTTGATGACCTGAAGGTAGGTCTTGGTGTGGATGAGGATTGTGACCTGAATATCAGCCTGGATAATGATAGCTTTAACATAAGGCCCAATACCGTTCTTAAAGGCCTGAGCATGATGACACAGGAGGAATTTACCCTGGAAGAGGGTGAAACTCATTCTTTCAGGGAAAGGATAATATACAGCACTCCTAATTATCGTATTGTTCCCCAGAAATTGACTGCATCCGGTGCAATAATGCCTGTGAGTGTGAACACGGAAAATTCCGTTACGGGGAAAGATGCCTTTGAAATAGAACTGAGATATGGCACGGATCTCAGGAAGCTATATGTTTATGATGTCTACAACGAAGATGCCGATACAGCAGAAGTTAAGATTGATAATAAAAATTTTGTCCTGGCGTACGGTCCTGACATAATAGAGTTTCCTTTTACCCTGAAGCTGGAAGATTTTATCCTTGAAAGGTATCCGGGTTCATCCAGTCCCTCGGGTTACCGCAGTGAGGTTGTATTGATTGATGAGGAAGAAAATGTTAATAAACCTTACTCCATTTACATGAATAATATACTTAAGTATGGAGGATACAGGTTTTACCAGTCTTCCTATGACCCGGATGAAAGGGGCACAATACTGTCAGTTAACAATGACAGGGCAGGAATGCTCGTCACATATACAGGTTATGCACTTCTTACCATTTTCATTGTTCTTTCTCTGCTTAACAGGAATTCACTCTTCCGGAAAGTGAAGCCCACCATGTGGAGGAATGCAGGAGCAAAACTGGCAGGTATGCTGATCTTCTTCCTGGCATTCAATATAACAGCCGGGGCCAATCCTTCCAAAATCATATATAATAAGAAGAAGGTGGGGGAATTCGGGAAAGTGCTGGTGCAGGACCAGAAAGGACGTACAAAGCCTCTTTATACACTCAGCCATGATATCCTGAGGAAAATACACCGGACAAATACCTATAATAGTTATTCCCCCATGCAGGTTTTTATGGGACTGAGTACGGATTTTCAGAACTGGCAGGATGAACCTCTGATAAAAGTATCCAACAGGGATCTCAGAAAAGCTATAGGGATAACAGAAGAATATGCTTCAATCAGGCAACTGATAGATTTTGAGAGAGGTGAGTATTTACTTGCCGCTATGATACAGGAAGTGGTGAATAAGCCTTCCGGGGAAAGGGATAAGATGGATAAGGAGATAATTAAGGTTGATGAGAGGGTAAATATCATAATGATGATGGCAAGGGGGGAATTTTTCAGGATATTCCCCTTACGGGACGGCACTGATTCCTGGGGTCCGCCCTCAGCAGCATTAAAGAATGCACTGAATGAAAACGACAGTCTCTATATCAGCAATATTCTTTCACTGTATACCACTGCCCTTTATGAAGGGAAAAGCACCGGGAACTACAGCGAGGCCGATGAATACCTTGAATCGCTGTTAAACTACCAGAGGAAGTATGCCGGTTATGAGCTTCCATCAGAAAGTCAGGTCAGGGCCGAGATCTTCTATTACAAGTCGATGATCTTTGAGCGTCTCTTTCCCTATTATGCAAGTGTCGGAATCATAATGCTTGTTATACTGATATCAATGATAATAAGAGGTAAGGAAGGAAGGACCCCCCTAATAAAAATATTTTCAGGTCTTATCCTGCTCGGGTTTCTCTTCCATACCCTTGGTCTTGGCATAAGATGGTATATATCCGGCCACTCTCCTATGAGCAACGGTTATG
>JBNJHQ010000125.1:0-7607 GCA_051748705.1 Bacteroidota bacterium
ATAATAAATATCAAGGCATAATCCTTAATTATTGTCGTTTCCGTAGATTCATTTATTATCACTAAAATGATCGTGACAATTATAATTCCAATTGCAGGGATAAAGTAATTTTTCATTAGTTTAAAATTTTTTAATTCCTTCCATATGTTTTATCAGCTGCCTCATATCTGCCGTTTCTGATTGTTATCCATAGCATTTTTAAATTACTAATACTTAACCCTAAATGTTTGCGAATTGTTCATTTTTGATAAGTCCCGGCATTGGCCAGCGGAATGATTAACAGGTGGCTGCCCGGGGCTAAGGAATTAATTATTAAAGGATACTATTCAAGTCTTGTCTCCCTATAATCGCCATTATTTCAACAATATCATCATTTATCTTGTAATAGATGGAGTCAGAACCGCATGCACAGCGTCTATAACCTTTCTTAATATAATCAACTGCTTCAAAAGAGAATGGTTGCTGGGCAATTATGTCAAAGTATTTGAAAAACGAATCAAAATACTTATCTGCCTGAGCCATGCCAAATCTTTCTACTCCGTAATGATGAATTCGAATTAAATCTTCTTTAGCCTCATTACTTAATCTATATTCAGCCATTGAGCAATGACTTTGATTGGTTTAGAATCTGATCTTTACTGTCGTCTGTAAAACCACTATTCTCAGCTCTATCAAGCTTGGCTCTAATCCAGTCGATCTGGACCTGCTGTTGTCTTGCCTGCCTGATCAGATCATTAACAAGCTCACTTTTGCTGGAATATTCTTTTTTCCTCAATTGTGCTTTTAACCATTCATCATTGGGCTCTGTGAATGAAATACTCTGTCTAATCATAGCTTTTTGGTGTAAATATACATCATATTAGCATCAGCAGCAAGTTTTTCTTCGTATTTTTGCCAAGGGTCGGCAGAACTGAAGCAGGCCTGCATGCTGAGCCAGCGAGCACTTTGAACTCCGGAGCTTAAGCAAATAAGGTAAGCAAACAAGCGAGTCTAAACCCCGAATTTAGCATTAAGCACATCAACCGGAAAAGCTTTGCCATGGCCGGGATAAACATAAGTAATCCCTCTGTCAATAAGAGTTCTCCAGTTTTTCTTTATGTCCTCAATCTCCTGGGCATATATTGGTAATCCCGGTTTCAATCTGAACGGTAATCCATTATGTGCCATACAACCCACAAATGCTTCTCCCGAGTCCAGTATTACACTTACGGAACCAACAGTATGTCCGGGAGTATGAATTATTTCCCCGTCAATACCAAATTCGGTAAGCGAATAGGGATCATTATTAAGAAGAATGTCCGGTGTGAACTTAGGGAAAGGTATCTTAAAAGAAAAGATCATAGGCTGAGTAATCTTCCCCAAGAGGTTAACACCTCTGGGAATTAATACTTTATCGCGTTCCACACATTCTCTTTCGCTTTCATGAACTGCGATTTTTGCCCCTGTTAAATCCCTGATATCCCGTGCAGAGCCACAATGATCGAAATGTGAATGAGTAAGCACTATAAGTTTAATCCTTGACGGGTCAATCCTATTTTTTTCCAGGACTTTTTTGAAAAGTTTTAGTTTCCCCGGCATGCCACAGTCAACCATTACTATTTCTCTGCCAATGATTAAATAGCAGCTGGTTAAACCAAGTTTGAAAGAAATGATCTCAGTCTTCATAATAAGGGTTCTTTTTAGCTTTCAGCCCGAGGTAAGTTAATACTTCATAATTTTGATCCTGTGTTTCATGGAAAGTAACTGCCTCACCACCGCCCCGGCCAAGCCCCAGAATAAAAGCTTCAGAATCATTCTTAATGTCCAGGGCCATTTCCACCGGTGAGGTATTGCCAAAAGCATCATGGTATTTATACACGAGGACGAGAAATCCATTTTTTTCCTTAATCTCAAGGCTGTTTATCATCTGGATTTCATCCTCTCCCTGGTTAAAAATACTGTATTCTCCGATTCTTTCTTTCCATCTCACAGGGATTGGACTCCTCTTCACATTCTGCCCTATAATAACCAGGTCACCCCATGGCATCGATTGGATAAAGAGTTTTTCCCCATCAATCTCTTCAAGAAAGAACCATGCTCTTTTTGATTTTGCTAATTTCCCCAGAATTCTTTTTGCAGGCACAAAAGAATGATCATCTTCAGGTGTAATGTAGAATGAATTACCCTGAATAGTTGTATAAAGATTATCATTCAGCCATTCAAAGTTGCATATCATCCCGGGCATAACGTAATCTCCGGTGAAAGACTCCAGGTTTTTCTTTTCCAGCGAAGTAAATTTTACTTCTTTTTCAGTTTGATTTACCTTCCCCGGTAAATTGTCATTGACCTTCAGGTATTCAACCATAACCTGCTCATTGAGCTTCCATGAGTTTAATACACCATCAGGGGAGTTTGAGAGCATTACTGCCCCAAGGCGGGCATCGGGTGCAATATACAATTGGGCTTTATGATATACAGTTGCACCTCCATGTTCCAGTACCCTTCCAAGATCAAATGCTTTATTCCTGAAATTGAAACATATTGCTGATCTGTCATCAAGATCAGCAGCAATATCCTTATTCTGTAGCCTGAACATTTCATCAATTGTTGTTTCTCTCAGGATTGAACCATTATTCCCGATAAAAACCTGCCCGAATTTCACCATATCCTCAACAGTGGAATAAATTCCTCCTGCCGGGACATCAAATATTGGATACTCCAATACCGCTTTCCCCGATCTGTCATATGCAAGGGAAAAATCATCCTTATTATCCACAGACAGATAGAATCCGGTATTATACATTTCCAAAGGATTAATGATTGAGTCTTTAACATATTCCGTGTAAGATAAACCACTCACCTCTTCTATTAATATCCCTAACAGGGCATATCCCAGATTGCTGTATGACTTAATTTTTCCAACAGGGAAGCAGGTATGACTATTATTCAGGTAGTCCAGGACATCCCTGAATTGAGTAGGATTTGCAGAGAACTTGTGGAGGAAAATATCACCCGGCAGCCCTGCATGGTGAGTCAGGATTGACCTTACAGTAATTGGCTCAGAGCCTGGAAATCTCTGATTTATTGAGAATTGAGGTATGTAATCTGTTACCGGAGCATCCAGATCAAGAAGACCATCTTCATATAACTGCATTACTGCTACAGCAGTAAATACCTTTGTAAGTGAACCAATAAGATACCTGCTGGATGCTTTTGATTTCTCATTTGATTCTTTGTTCTCAAAACCATAGTTGTCAACCCACACTGTCTCATTGCTGTTGAAAACGGCATAGCTTGCCCCTGCCACATTACTGGATTTCAATTCACTCTGAAAATCCTTATTAAACTCTTCCAGATACTGGCTCCAGTTAAGTTTATCCTGTGCATTGCAACTATAAAGTATCTGTATTGCCAGGATGGTAATAATTGTATTTTTCATGTTTTTAATATGTAGTTTAGTATGGCGTCCCTTTCTGCCTTCTTTCCCTGAAAGCTTCCATGTACCAGGTAAACTCTTCTATAAAACGGTCGGCTGATGGGTCTGTGAATTCGTTCTGTGGCACCAGGTTCTTATCAAACAGCTTGCCGATGAAAGGCATGGGAAGCATTGACGAGATGGCCGGCATGCCCAGCTCACCCAGGATAGCCCGCAGGTGCACCGCCGAACGTACCCCTCCAAAATTGCCGGCTGAGTAGGATGAAATGGCAGAAGGCTTGAAATAATATTCTTTCTGGAAATGATCAAGAAGATTTTTCAGCGCCGGGGGAATACTGTGGTTATACTCGCCGGTAACAATTAAGAACCCGTCCGATGCAGTAAGTATCCCGGCAAGTCTTTCCATCTTCTCCGGCGCAGTGCCCTTATCATATTCCTTATACATCTTATCAAGCAAAGGCAGATCGTATTCCAGCGGATCAATAAGGTTCACCTTAAAATCTTTTTTCTTCAGTTTTTTCACCAGGTATTCAGCGGCCTGTATCCCCTTGCGTTCACTGCGCACCGAGCCATAAATAACACTGACAGTCAATTTGCTTGTTTCCATAATTTTTATCTGTAATAAATCATTATTTAAATTTACTGAACCAGGTTAAAATCTAATTACAGGGAATCATCCACTGTAAATTGAACAAGGGAAAACCATCCCTTTTTATCCGTGAATATATTCCGGACCTTCAGGCCTGCTTTCTCAGCCATCACATGGATCAAGTCACCGGTGAACTTATGGGAGTTTTCCGTATGAATGGTCTCTCCTTTACGGATATGTATACCATGACTGAAATGAGGACTGTGAATTTCCATATCCTCTAAAGCCTCCAGGTGCATTTCAATGCGCATTTCAGCGGGATCATAAAATGCCAGATGCCTGAACCGGCCGGGGTTAAAAACGGTACCTGCAATATTATTGACAGCAGTGAGTATATTCCTGTTAAAGGCCGCTGTTATACCCTGGCTGTCGTTATATGCTGCCTCCAGTATTCCCGGATCTTTCACCATATCAAAACCAACCATGAAGGAATCGTCTCCTTGCATCATCCCTCCTATCCCGGACAGGAATTTTACTGCCTCTTCTCGTGTAAGATTTCCAATAGTGCTTCCGAAGAAGCATACCAGTCGCTTCTCCCCGCCCGGAAGAGCATCCAGGTGGTTCATAAAATCGGCGAGCAGGCAATGTACCTGTAAACCCGGAAATCTATCTGTCAGTCTTTTTGCCGATTTACGCATTGACGACTCACTTATATCAACCGGGAAATATTTAACCGAGGACAGCCTTCCCGGAGGTATAGCATCCATGAGAATAGAAATCTTGGAACAATCACCGCTTCCAAGTTCGACAATGTCTGTATCTCCACCTGATTCAAGCAGCCGTGAAGATATATTTTCAAGGATGGCCTTTTCAGTACGTGTAGGATAGTATTCCGGCAGGGTGGTTATCTTTTCAAAAAGGGCTGATCCTTCAGCATCATAAAAAAAGCGACTGGGGATATATTTAGGATCTGAAGAAAGACCCGTGAATATTTCCCTTATATCCGCCTCTTCATCCTGCCGGGTGAGAAGGTTGCTTATTCTGACCTGTTCAGTTATGCTGTTTATTTCACTTTTCATCATCTAATCTTTTATCAGGATATCTTGGTTTGTTCAGGTATGCCCGTTTCAAAGGGATTGGCCGGATCGGCGCTCCACTCATACCAGCCTCCGTCATACACAGACACCTTTGGCCAGCCCATCAGCCAGGCATTGAACCAGGCTTCGCTGCCACGCCAGCCTGTGCCGCAATAGAAAGCAAGATGCTTATCGGGAGTAATACCGTTTTCCTCCCATGTATCAGCTATCTCCCGGGCTTCCTTCGTGGTATGATCAAAGTTGCGGTAGTTCTCCATGTGGTAGGCATCGCTTCCACAATCAGCAAACACAGCCCCGGGTATGCGTCCCTTAGGTTCTATATAATTATAACCGCTTACCTCTCCTATATACTCCCGCCAGCTTCGTACACATACCAGTTCAGCATCAGCCGCTGACAGCATGTTCTTAGCTTCAGGGGTGTCTACGGCCAGCTCCGGCAATCGCGGGATGACCGATCCAAAATCACTAACCGGCTTCTTTGCTTCGTCCTGATATGATATCTCATATCCCTCATCTGTCCACGACTGGTATCCGCCATTCAGCACACGCACATCTTTCACCCCTGCATACATCATAATAAAGGCTATGCGTATAGCCCCAATATCCCCTGCTGCACTCCCGGGGAAAGGATCATTATTGTCGGGATACATAAATTTCCCGTAAAGTATAACCGTTGTATCGGCCGTGACACCATGTTCTTCAAAGGCTTTTTTCAGCTCTTCAGGCGATCGCCTGTTCCATGTCTCGGGCGCTTCCACAGCCAGTGTATCCATATCGATGGCACCGGGGATATGTCCGCTCAGGTAGGCATCCCGGTTACGGTAGTGAGCATGAATAATTATGAACCTGTCGTTCTGATAATGATCAGGCCTCTCCCCGTTGACCAGGCTGTGAACCCAGGGGGCCGATACCAGGTGTTTATACCTTTCCAGCTTCTCCATTGGCAGTGCATCATTTTTTACCCATTCGGAAAGAAAGCCGTAATAAACGCCAACCTTTGTGTATCCCGCCCTGATAAAACGCTCTGCAACCGCATTGATCTTTTCCCTGTCATACCCATAAATGATGAGCTCGTGTTCAGGCTTTATCTCCTTATGCCTTACCATCTCGATCCAGTCAATATATGATGTCCATTTAAAAGGAAGGCTTTTCGCGCCACTGATATGCCCGCTTCTTTGTTCGTTCATCATAGCCCATCCGTTATAGGCATCAACCGGGCGAATATCAATTATTTTTACTCCCGGTTTTCCTTTTTTCCCAGACAGGTGTTCAGTTGATATTTCAGTCATAAAATGATCTTGTTTAAAAGGAAAGAATAAACATTATAAAAGCCATCCATCATACTTTGAGTAAGTAAATCTTTAAGATACTAAATATTATTCAGAAGGTAATTTTAAAAATACCTTCCTTAATCCAGATGTGATATTTACAATCTTTCAAGGCCGGGAGAAATCTTCCGCTTACCAATAAATTTAACTCGCCGCGGAAATCCCGGTTACCCATTCTAAGAGAATCCTGTAATCAGCAACAATTAATTTCAAATAATATAATTATATAATGACCTTTTTATCTTTTTATAATAAATGTTTATCTTTGCAGAACTAAAATAATTTTTATTATGCTTGCCAAAAGTACCGAATATGCCATAAGGGCACTTGTCTTCGTCCAGTTACAAAACTGGATGGGTAAACGTCCGGGTGTTATTGAAATTGCCGGTGAGATAGAAGCGCCTGCTCCCTTCTCTGCAAAAATACTGCATACTCTCACAACTCACAGGCTTTTAAATTCTGCGAAAGGCCGGGGTGGTGGATTTTACTTTGATAGCAATCAGTCAGAACTGACCGTATATGAAATAATCCTTGTAATGGAAGGTGACGGCTTATTCAAAAGATGTGGAATAGGTCTTAAAAAATGTTCCGATGAGAAGCCCTGCCCTCTCCACGAACAGTATGAGAAAATCCGTAATGAGCTTCTTGCGCTTGTAAAGTCAGAAACGATAAGCTCTATGGCGGAAAAAATTCAAAGCGGGCATGCTGTATTGAGCACCAATCTCAAAATATAAGTAATCAAAAACACGATAAAAAGTTATGAGCGAGCTAATCAATAATTCAAGATCAAGAAAAGACAGGCTTAAAGAACTTATCCTGAAGCTTCATGAAGGTGAATCTCCTGACCTGGTCAGGAAGGAACTGGCAGAGACACTGCAATCGGTGCCCTATGGTGAGGTTGTTGAGGTAGAGCAGGAACTTATCAGCGAGGGACTGCCTGAATCCGAAGTATTAAGACTGTGCGATATACATGGTGAAGTACTGCAGGGTCACGTCGATCAGACAGGAGCAGAACCTGTACCCGAGGGTCATCCCGTGGATGTGTTCATAAAGGAAAACTCCGAACTTAAGAAGGTAACGAAAAAGACAAGGGACATCCTTGATTCCATCCCAAAGGTTCCTGAAGATAATTTTCCCAACTTTAAAAATGAATTGATGGCATGTTTCAATGACCTGAT
>JBNJHQ010000126.1:0-7257 GCA_051748705.1 Bacteroidota bacterium
AGCATCTCGAACAAAAGCTGCAGCTTCACGCCGACAAAAGGATAAAAATGGTGATTACCGACGGGGTATTCTCCATGGATGGCGACCTGGCCAAACTTGGCGAAATGGTGGAACTGTGCGAAAAATATGATGCACTGCTTTTTGTTGACGACTCACATTCATCAGGCTTCATCGGCAAAACAGGGCGTGGCACACACGAGCACTGTGGTGTTATGGGCAAGATAGACATTATAACCACAACCTTTGGCAAAGCCCTCGGCGGAGCATCAGGAGGCTGTGTGTCGGGAAGGAAGGAAATAGTTGAAATGTGCCGCCAGAAAGCAAGGCCCTATCTTTTTTCAAATACCATCTCCCCTGTAGTGGTGGCCGGTGTGCTCAAGGTGTTTGACATACTCTCCCGCAGTACAGAGAGAAGGGATAAGCTGGAGAAGAACACAGTGTTCTGGAGAAAGGGATTGTCAGACGCAGGTTTTGTGCTTAAGGAAGGTGACAGCCCCATTGTGCCGGTAATGCTGTTCAATGCCAAGCTTGCACAGGATTTTTCGAAAGACCTTTTTGATCTTGGCATATATGCCATAGGTTTCTTTTTCCCTGTTGTGCCAAACGGGCAGGCCAGGATCAGGACACAGATCTCCGCCGGGCACGAGATGCACCACCTGGAAAAAGCCCTTGATGCCTTTACAAAGGTGGGTAAGAAATATGGTATCCTGGGACTGAGCAAGCAGGAGATAATAGACAAATACGGGCTCTGATATACATATCAGCAACCCACTGCTAATAGCTGAGCCTGTTGACGGTATAGTATGCTGCCAGGAGCCCGGGTTTTTGCCGTCTTTGTCATCTGCACGGTGAGCTGCCATGACAATACTCATATTGTTTTCTGATGTTTTAATAGTACTTTTGTGGC
Organism: Bacteroidota bacterium; assembly: GCA_051748705.1. Taxonomy (GTDB): domain Bacteria; phylum Bacteroidota; class Bacteroidia; order Bacteroidales; family VadinHA17; genus UBA9300. Next base: position 908 of record JBNJHQ010000126.1, read on the forward strand.
CTCAAATTAAACTCATCAGGAATGTACAGCGATTTTCAGAAACACCTGCAGCTTGAACTTGAAAAAATCAGGGAGGCAGGCTTATATAAAGATGAAAGGATAATAGGATCTCCCCAGTCGGCCGAGATTGTTCTGGCAGATGGCCAGCGTGTACTGAATTTTTGTGCCAACAATTACCTTGGCCTGTCAAACAGCCCCGAACTTATTGAAGCAGCCAAAGAGGCACTCGACACGCATGGTTATGGCATGTCTTCAGTGAGATTCATATGTGGCACCAGCGACCTTCACAAGGAGCTGGAAGAAAAAATAGCTTCTTTCTTCGGAACGGAAGACACCATTCTGTATGCAGCATGCTTCGATGCCAACGGGGGCCTGTTTGATCCCCTGCTTACCAGTGAAGATGCAATTATTTCCGATGCCCTCAATCATGCCTCAATAATCGACGGGGTGAGGTTATGCAAGGCAAAGCGTTACAGGTATGAGAATGCCGATATGGAAGACCTGGAGAACAGGCTCGCCGTAGCACAGGAGCAAAGGTTCAGGATAATAGTCACTGACGGCGTTTTCTCGATGGACGGTAATGTGGCCCCAATGGATAAAATATATGAACTGGCAGAGAAATACAATGCCTTTGTGATGGTTGATGAATGTCATTCCGCCGGCGTAGTGGGAAAAACAGGAAGAGGCGTTACCGAACTTTTCGATCTCAGGGGAAAGATTGAAATAATAACCGGCACGCTGGGTAAAGCCTTTGGTGGCGCAATCGGTGGCTTCACAACCGGTAAGAAAGAGATAATAGAGATGCTGCGCCAGAGATCAAGACCCTACCTCTTTTCAAATGCCATACCTCCCCTTGTGGCGGCTGCAGGCAGCAGGATGATAGATATGATGACCGAAACAAATGAGCTCCAGGATAAGCTACATCATAATACATCATACTTTGTTGACAGGATGTCAGAGCTGGGCTTTGACATTAAACCAACACAGTCGGCCATATGTGCCGTAATGCTCTATGATGCCAGGCTCTCCCAGGAATTTGCCTCAAGGCTGCTTGAAGAAGGTATTTATGTTATCGGTTTTTATTTCCCTGTTGTCCCGAACGGTGAAGCACGTATCAGGGTTCAGCTTTCCGCTGCACATGAACAGGATCACCTGGATAAAGCAATAAAAGCATTTGAGAAAATAGGCAGGCAGCTTAGGGTGATTTAAGGAATCAAAAAAACAACCCCGGCTAGGACCCCGGGGTTGTTGCTTTTCCATACAAAATATATTAACCACATTTAGAAGAGCCACAATCCTGGCAAAGAAGGCATCCTTCCTGGTAAACAAGGTTGGATGAACCGCATTCTTCGCATTTGCCTTTTGCTTTTGTACCGTCAGGTATATATCTTTTCAGAGCCCGCTCAACACCATTCTTCCAGCTGTTTATTGACGGACTGTCGAGCCTCAGCGACTTGATAAGGTTAACCACATATGGTATGGGCATACCATGACGCAGTACGCCTGATATCAGTTTGGCATAGTTCCAGAATTCCGGTTTGAACATATGCGACAACCCACCCAGGATATTCTTATACCCATACTTGTCAGTATACTGGAAATCATAACGGTTTTTCCCGTCCTCATCCTTGGTTTTCACTATTTTACCCTTCACTATGGAATCGGGTATGGGGAATATTTCATTATCGGCCAGACCGGTGAATATTTCATAGGGGACACCGTCCTTAAGACCAACAAAAGCAATCCACTTCTCGTCATTATTGTTGAAACGTATAATATCGGCATCCAGCACCCTGGGCCTTTTCTTGATCACTTCAACCTTTTCCTTCCTTCCCGAGATAAGAACCCCGTTACGTGATCCGTCGCGGTAAACCGTTGCACCCTTGCATCCCGATTCCCATGCAGTCATATAAAGATCACTCACCAGGTCCTGCTTAACATCGCCGGGTATATTTATCGTAACACTTATTGAATGATCAACCCATTTCTGTATCTGCCCCTGCATTCTTACCTTTGCCAGCCAGTCAACATCATTTGCCGTAGCCTTGTAGTAAGGCGACTTACTGACTATCTCATCAACCTCATCATCATCCATATTTTTAACCTCAGCGGGATCATAGCCGTTTATCTTCAGCCATTCAACGAACTTATGATGAAAGACATTATATTCTTCCCATGAATCACCCACTTCATCCTTGAATGTAACCGTCACATCCTTGTCGTTGGGATTAACCTTCCTTCTCCTCTTGTATACAGGCATGAAAACCGGTTCTATACCGGAGGTGGTCTGCGTCATCAGGCTGGTTGTACCGGTAGGGGCGATGGTAAGAAGTGCAATATTCCTGCGTCCGTATTCGGACATATGGTAGTAGAGGTTTTTATCTGCTTCCCTTATCCTGCTGATAAAAGGATTGTTCTTCTCTCTTTCTGAATCATATATTTCAAAGGCACCCCTGTCCCTGGCAAGCATTGTTGAAGACCTGTATGCTTCAACAGCCAGTGTTTTATGTATCTCGGCTGAGAAATCAATGGCTGTTTCGCTGCCGTATTGCAGACCCAGAGCCGCCAGCATATCACCCTCTGCAGTAATACCTATGCCGGTTCTCCTTCCCTCTTTTGTTTTATGGTGTATATTTTCCCATAGATTTCTTTCAACTGCCTTGATCGTCTCTGACTCGGGATCTTTATTTATCTTATCAAGTATGATCTCTATCTTCTCCAGTTCAAGATCAATGATATCATCCATTATTCTCTGTGCAAGGTGTACATGCTCGCTGAAGAGCTCAAAATTGAATTTCGCCCCGGCCGTAAAAGGATTATCCACATAGCTGTAAAGGTTAAGGGCCAGCAGCCTGCAGCTGTCGTATGGACACAGCGGTATTTCACCGCAGGGGTTTGTGGACACCGTCTTATATCCCAGGTCAGCATAACAGTCGGGCACACTTTCCCTTTCAATTGTATCCCAGAACAGCACACCCGGCTCGGCTGATTGCCATGCATTGTGTACTATTTTGTTCCACAGTTCCCTTGCATTTATTTCCTTTACGAATTTCGGGTCGCTCGAGTTTATTGGGTATTGCTGCTTAAAAGGCCGGTCATTCTTAACGGCTTCCATGAATTCATCGGTCATTTTAACCGACACATTGGCCCCGGTAACCTTTCCCGATTCCAGTTTTGCATCGATAAATTTTTCCGAGTCAGGATGCTTGACGGAGATAGAAAGCATGAGTGCGCCCCTTCTGCCGTCCTGTGCCACTTCCCTTGTTGAATTTGAATACCTTTCCATAAAAGGAACCACACCGGTTGAAGTAAGGGCACTGTTAAGCACAGGTGATCCCTGGGGGCGTATATGTGAAAGATCATGCCCTACCCCTCCGCGTCTTTTCATCAGCTGAACCTGTTCCTGGTCGATCTTCAGTATTCCCCCGTACGAATCAGAATCGCCGTCGTTACCTATTACAAAGCAATTCGACAGGGAGGCTATCTGGAAGTTATTGCCTATACCCGTCATGGGTCCGCCCTGGGGTATTATATACCTGAACTCTTTCAGCACCGAATAAATTTTTTCCTCGCTCACCGGGTTTGGGTATGTTTTTTCTATGCGGTGAATTTCCCTGGCCAGCCTGCGGTGCATATCATCGGGAGTCTTTTCATAGAGCCTGCCAAAAGAGTCTTTAAGGGCATATTTATTGGCCCATACCCTTGCCGCCAGGTCATCACCCTTAAAGTATTCTATTGATGCCTTAATCACTTCGTCGTGACTGTAAATTTTCACCCTGTCATTGCTCTCCGGTTTCTTTTTCCCGGTTTCTTTTTGAGAAACATGTTCTGAACCAGTTTTGGTTTTTTCAGCTTTCAGAGGCAATTCATTTTCCATTTCTTCCATTTCATTTTGCGAGGCAAGAGCGGGTTTATCGACAAAAAGTTCTCCCATTGACAGATCAATTTTTTGGATTTAACTTGAATATTAGCCAGTTCGAATTAAAATCAGTAACTCCTAGCGGTCTTGCTAAATTAAGAAAGGCCCCATGGAGAAGCAAGTCATAATTATTAACAATCAGGCCTATTTATCAACTTCAAGCCATATAGCACTGTTTTACAGTCATTTAGCCTAACGCGCCCCTTTGCCATACAGGGCATCTGCAAAGCACTGACAGGGCTGTTTTTGGGGCCCTCTGCAGGGGCATATATTAAACAGGAAAGGAAGCAAAATCCTTCCCGGATCAGTAATAAAAGGCAAAAAAGAAACCGCCTCAGGCTTTTTAAGAGACGGTTTCATTTTGTTAATCTTATCCCTGTATTATCTATAAGGCTGTAGGCCCGTCCACAAGTGTAAACTCCGGGTTGGGACCTGCTTTTGTTACCTGGAATTTTATGGAGTACCTTCCGGCAACTCCGCTGTAAGTATCAAAGGTAACAATATAGAACACATCTATTCCGCTGACCTGGGTTACGGCATCGGGGAATTTTGCGGGTAAGAGTCCTTCTCCTATAGTGGAGGCGACAGCTTCTTCCCACGTACCGAACACTGAATCTTCCCAGTTACCGCTACGTATGTCAAAATTACCATAATAAGCACTTGCTCCTGAATAGAATTCAGCAGTACCATATGAATCGATATAGTTGCTACCGATATTGTTCTTAACATAATTTACTATAGTCATATAGTCACTGCTTCCCATGGTAAACATCACGGTAGGATCGAACACCCATTCGCTGCCGTTATGAATAAACTGGTCCTGCCTGGCTGTATAGGGGTCATATGCCTGCCAGCCATTACTGAAAATGAATTCCATAGCCCTGATCCTTGTTGACCCACTGGAATAATATTTATATGACACGGCTGTCTTATCATCCTCCTGCGCGTATGGGTACATCTCATCAAGAAGTTGTGGTATGTAGTTTTCCGGCCTGTCAGAGCTTGAGAAATTGTTATACCTGCCGGGTGCTCCCATATTGTCATAATCTGCCGAGCTCAGGAAATACACTCCTTCCATCAACTCCCATTCACTGCCGTCGAACTGGTAATAATCACCCCTGTCTTCCTTCACGGTGCTTGAATAGACAAGGAAATCTTCGGTAGGTCCTGCAACCAGCTCAAAGCTTGCCGGTGATCCGGAAGCCGTACATTCATAAACAACATAATAGGTATGTCCAGCTCCGTCATAGGTATCATACTGGATATTATAATACACTGTCTGCCCTTCTATTTCAGGCACAGCATTCGGGTAGGCCTGTCCAAGCCAGTATACTATAGCCTCCTGCAGGCGCTCATCAATCAGTGCTTCCCTTTCAGTCATGGTAAGGCTCTCAAAACCTGCAACCCAGGTGGTATCAGTACCCACTATGTCAATTATTCTCTCAAGGACACGGGCATCGAAATTACCATAATATGCATTTGCACCGTAATAGTATTCGTTATTACCATAGCTGCTTACATAATCCGGATTGATATCGTCGGCCACATGATCAACGATCACCTGCAGGTCATTTGACTCCAGGGCATGAACAATGGAGGGATCATTTATCTCATCCGCATATTTATACTGAGCCAGTACCACATCGTCTTCGGTGGCATCGGGATATTCTGCTTCCAGGAAGCCGGGGATAAAGTCAGCCGGGTTATCGTTACCAATAAAAGTCTTGAAAGTCTGGTTATCACCACCCATTGAATTATAGTCATCGTCACTGACATAGTATGTTTCGGGCTGGTAGTAATTATCCAGGTATTCGGGATAACCATTGAAGTAATTATAATCCACCTTACCCACTGAATTCTTCTTCAGTGCAGGGTAGAGCTCTTCAATATAAGCAGGAAGGTAGAGTGATGCCGGATATTCCTCGCTGAAAGCTTCGTTATCCTCTATAAAATCAGCCGCATCACCATTTGAGGTCATATCTGCAATGGCAGCATAATCATCAGGTCCCAGGGTATAGGAAAACTCGGCTGAAAATCCGGTATCCATATCCTCCATAGCATCATATATTTCGGCCATTGGTTCACATGACGCCATGATCAGGGTAATTGCCATCAAGTAAAATATTATCTTTTTCATCTTGTCCATTTTAAAATTTATTGTTCCCACACTTAAGGTTTAGAAATTAATCTTCAGGCTGATCGACCATGAGCGGCCCCATCCGTAATACACTTCTGCATCCGGCCATGAGTGTGAGGCACCATCACGGGCATCGGAAATATATTCCGTATCGAAGAGGTTATTGATGTTACCAACCAGTGTGGCACGATATGTTCCCAGGTCAAACCTGTACCTCATAAATACGTCAACGAGATGGTATGAAGGAAGTTCCCATGCATCAGGATTTCCCCCTTCAGGCTCTGCTGTACGACC
>JBNJHQ010000127.1:0-7141 GCA_051748705.1 Bacteroidota bacterium
GACCTGGCGGAGAATGCTGAATATGCAGCTGCCAAGGAAGCACAGGGTATGCTTGAAGCCAGGATAGCTGTGCTTGAAGATAAGATAGCCAACTCAAGGCTGATTGATGAGTCAAGGATAGATACCTCATCTGTCCAGGTACTTAATAAAGTGAAGATCAAGAATAAGAATAACGGTACCGTTATGGAATACCTGCTGGTACCCGAATCTGAAGCAAACCTGAAAGAAGGAAAACTGGCAGTTAACTCACCCATAGCCAGGGGATTGCTGGGCAAGAAAGTGGGAGATGTGGTGGATGTTAAGGTGCCCTCGGGTATTATTGCGTTTGAAATAATAAATATTTCATTATAAATCTTTTAGTTTTTTAGTCATGCCAAGTATTTTCACCAGGATAATTAAGGGGGAAATACCCTCCTATATGATAGCTGAAGATGAAAATTTCTTTGCATTCCTTGATATCAACCCCCTGAAGGAAGGACATACCCTTGTAGTACCCAGGAAGGAAGTGGATTATTTCTTCGACCTTGAAAAAGACTTACTTGCGGAGATGATGGTTTTTTCACAGAAGGTTGCCCTGGCTATTGAGAAAGTAGTACCGTGCAACAGGATAGGAGTTGTGGTCCTCGGGCTGGAAGTGCCTCATGCCCATATTCATCTTATCCCTATTGACTCCGAGGCCGATGTAAGATTTTCAAACCCCAGGGTGAAACTGACAGAGGAAGAATTCAGGGATCTTGCTGAGAAAATCAGCAGGGAAGTAAAATAGGGATCGAACAACATATAAGGTGTCTCGCTGGAAGAAGATCATTTTTATTGCTGATGATTTCGTTTCACTTTTGTTTCCCAGGGTCTGCCAGGCCTGCGGTGAAGCACTGGTAAGAAACGAGAAGATCATATGTACCTCCTGTATGCTTGATATACCGGCTACAGCTTATCACCTGGAAAGGGGTAACCGGCTGGAGCAGAATTTCTATGGCAGGTGTTATATTGAAAAGGCTGCTGCATGGACCTATTACAGGCAGGGATGTAAGGCCCAGCAACTGGTTCACAGGCTCAAATATGGAGGGCTTAGACCCATTGGTCATTACCTGGGAAGGATGTATGGTAATATTATCCGGGACACTGATTTTTGCAGTGGGATTGATTGCCTGGCAGCGGTACCCCTGCATCCTTCAAAGGAAAGGAAGAGGGGTTTCAATCAAAGCCGTCTTATTGCCGAGGGGATGGCTGACGCGCTCGATCTGCCCTTTGTTGACGGGTTGCTTAGGAGGAGAAGATCTTCTGAGTCACAGACAAATAAGCACAGGTACGACAGGTGGATGAACGTTGAGGGTATTTTCGAAGTGAATGGCAGGGCTGAAATAGAAGGGAAACATATTTTGCTGGTGGATGATGTTATCACTACAGGTGCCACCATGGAAGCCTGCGCATCTGAGTTATTGAAAATCAAAGATGTTAAAGTATCGCTGGCTGCCATAGCAGCAGCAGAAAAGTGAATTCTTCACTTTATGCGGCCCGGGTTTTTCTTCATATATTCCTTCCAGGAATTATAACTTTTTTCAGACACCGGGTTCCCGCTCTGATAGAAATGGCAAAGGGCGGCAGCCAGTCCGTCGGTTGCATCCAGTATTATGTTGCTGTCCTTAAAACCCAGGATATTCATTAACATTGCCGCCACCTGCTCCTTGGATGCAGCCCCCACACCTGTGATCGACATCTTGATCTTCCTTGGTGCATACTCGTATATGGGGACTGAACGGTGCAGGGCAGCTGACATGGATGCTCCCTGGGCCCTGCCCAGCTTGAGCATCGACTGTACATTCTTACCGTAGAAAGGAGCCTCTATGGCCATCTCGTCAGGTTTGTATTCATCAATAAGGCCAAGGGTACGCTCGAAAATATGCTTTAACTTAAGGTAATGGTCGCCGATCTTCTTCAGGTCAATCACACCCAGGCTGATCACCCGGGGCTCGTTTTTGATAATGCCTATGGCACCATACCCGGTGATATTGGTGCCCGGGTCAATACCCAGTATTATCCTTTCATAATCCATTAATGTTTCTTTCTTAGGGCAAATATACTGGAAAGATCAGTAATTGTTGAAATACGTGATTTTTTATTCCTGCCTCTTCCCGGTTTTCTGGTAGATTATACCTCCAATTATCAGCACCAGCCCGAAGAAGGTGGTCAGGTAGATATTTTCTCCGAGGAAGATTGATATAAATACCAGTGAGAGAAAGGGAGCAAGGAAAACCAGGTTCGATATCTTATCTGACGATTCCGCAAATTTCAGGGCCTTGAGCCACAGGTAGAACGTAAGCCCCATTTCAAAAATTCCCGTGTATATCCCGGCCATAAGTCCTTTCGTGCTGATGTGTCCGAAACCACCGCTGACAGACAGGTATATAACTATGTATATTGTGGAAATAAGGAAATTCAACAATAATTTATTCGCTTCCCCTCTTTTATCTTTCAGGTTAAGGATGAAATAGAGTGCCCAGAAAAGAGAGCTGCCGGTTGCCAGCAGCACACCCAGCCAGTCTGATTTACCGGGATTGAAAGGTTGACCCTGTGATGATACAAGGTAGACACCGGCAAAGGAGATAAAAAGTGAAAGGAAACTGCGTGCGGGGATTTTCTGCTTTAACAGGGGCACTGAGAGGAAGACCAGCACAATGGGCCATATCATATTAAGGGGCTGTGCCACCTGTGCCGGCAGCAGCGTATAGGCTTCCAGCAATATGAGGTAGTAGACAAAGGGGTTAAGCAGGCCCAGCAGGGCCGACATAAGTATATCTGCTGGCCGGGCTTTCAGTATCTGGCTGAGTGTCCCTTCAATAATACTGATAACAGTGAGCACCACAACCGCAGTGCACGAGGCAATCAGCAGTAACTGGCCGGGTGTCAGTTCCGAAAGGGCTATCTTGAAGGCCGTGGCAATGGTCGACCAGAAAAGGACTGCCAGGGAAGCCAGCAAATATGATTTAGTACTGTTATTCATATCTCAGCCTGGGGCTCAGATGGATTTAAATCCGGTATATTCATGCAACGCCTCAGGAATATTTATTCCTTCTTCATGCTGGTTATTTTCCAGTATGGCTGCGAGTATCCTGGGCAGTGCCAGGGCCGAGCCGTTAAGGGTATGCACCAGTTTATTCACTTTTTCACCTTTCTCCCTGTAACGGCACCTGAGCCGGTTCGACTGGAAGGCTTCGAAATTGGAGACGGAACTGACTTCCAGCCACCGGCCCTGTGCGGCCGAGAAAACCTCAAAATCGTATGTCAGGGCCGAGGTGAATGATATGTCGCCCCCACACAGCCTCATCATACGGTAGGGGAGCCCCAGCTTGCCAACCAAGCCTTCAACATGGGCGAGCATAATATCCAGGGCTTCATAGGACCTGTCGGGGTGGGCAATCACCACTATCTCAACCTTATCAAACTGGTGCAGGCGGTTAAGTCCCCTTACATGAGAGCCCCATGAACCGGCTTCCCTTCTGAAACATGGTGTGTAGGCAACATTCCTGATAGGTAAGTGGCCGGCATCCAGTATCACATCGCGGTAAATATTTGTAACCGGCACTTCGGCTGTGGGGATGAGATAAAAATTATCCAGTTCAGTGTGGTACATCATCCCTTCCTTGTCGGGTAGCTGCCCGGTCCCGAAGCCTGAATCCTCATTGACAAGAATAGGGGGGAGTACTTCACTGAAACCTGCTTTTTCAGCTTCATCAAGAAAAAAACTGATAAGGGCTCTCTGTAACTTTGCACCCTTCCCTTTATATACGGGAAAACCGGCCCCTGTCAGCTTTGTTCCCAGCTCAAAATCTATTATATCATATTTTTTTGCCAGTTCCCAGTGGGGAAGGGCATCTTCCGGCAGTACCGGAATACTGCCACCTTCCTTGACCTTTACATTGTCTTCTTCGCTTTTACCAGGTGCCACCAGCTTATGTGGCACATTGGGCACCTTCACTATTTCCTCGTTCAACTCCTTTTCAATACCTGCCAGAAGGGAATAAAGATCCTTTGTTTCTTCCTTGATTTTTGCAGTTTTCTGTTTCAGGGCTTCGGCTTCCTCTCCCCGTCCCTGCTTGTATAAGTGGCCTATCTCCTTTGATATACTGTTCAGTTCAGCCTGGAGACCATCGCTTTTTTGCTGTGTTTCTCTCCTCATGTTATCCAGCTCAATGATCCTGTCGACAATATCCGAGGCATCGAAATTCTTTACCCTGAGGCGCTCAATGATAAGTTTCTTATTCTCTCTGATGAAGTTAAGGGTCAGCATAAGTGTTTCTTGAAGTTCTTAATTTCTTAATTGGTAAACGGTTTCTCCCGGTGACTATCCGCTGCAGGATTCCATAAACCCTGCCTGAAATTTTTCCGGAAAATATTTTCTTTCAGCGCTTACGGGCTACTATCCCGTAAAACCGGAGAGCTTAAAGATAAAAAAAACTCCTGAAATAACTTTTCCGCAGAAAGGTACAACAGGAGTTGCAGTTAATTTAAATATTATCCTAGTTTTCCGGCGGTTTAACCGAGACATATGATTTATTGTCCTTTTTCTTACGGAATTCAATAATCCCGTCGGTCAGGGCAAAAAGTGTATGGTCTTTTCCCAGGCCAACGTTTTCTCCCGGGTTGTGTTTTGTTCCCCTCTGGCGTACAATTATATTGCCTGCCTTGGCAAACTGGCCACCATATAGTTTTACTCCAAGCCTTTTGCTTTCCGATTCCCGGCCGTTCCTGGAACTACCTGCTCCTTTCTTATGTGCCATGATATATAATTTTTAATGTTATCCTTAACAATATTACTTATCTGCTTTCTTATCAGCATCACCTTTTGCCTTGCTGCCTGTTTTTGGCTTTGTTGAAGTTTTACCGGCAGTTGAAGATTTTTTGGCTGCAGTGGTCTTCTTCTCCGCAGTTTTAGCTGTACTTTTCTTAGCTGATGCAGCAGGTTTTTTCGCAGTAGCTGTTTTTTTGGCTGCAGTTGCTTTTTTATCTTCAGCAGTCTTTTTAGCTGCTGTAGTTTTTTTGGCAGCAGTGGGTTTTTTAGCTGCTGTAGTTTTTTTGGCCGCAGTTTTTTCTTCTGCACTGTCTTTTGAAGCTACGGCTTTATCTGCAGCTGCTTTTGTTTCCTTCTTAGCAGGGGCTGCCTTTTTGGCTGCCGTGCTTTTTTCAGCAGGTTTTTTTGCCTCTGCAGCTTTACTTTCAGCCTTCACTCCGGCTGCCTTTCCTTTTGCCTCTTTTTTAGCTTCTGCTTTTTCCTCTTTCTTTTCGTATCCCTTTTCGTTGATGGATACTATTTCTACCTGGCTGAATTGTTGCCTGTGACCTTTCTTGACCTTGTAACCTTTCCTTCTTTTCTTTTTGAAAACAATTACCTTGTCTCCTTTTGTGTGTTCCAGCACCTTTCCTTCTATGAAGGCCCCTCCGATATGGGGTTCTCCAATAATTACACTGCCATCATTGTCGATTAGCAACACCTTATCAAAATCAACTTTATTTCCCTCTGCTTCATCGAGTTGATGAACAAAAATTTTCTGACCCGTCTCAACCTTGAACTGCTGTCCTGCAATGTCTATTATAGCGTACATCTTTTTAATATTTTAATTACTCCGTGAGGCGGGCATAATGCCTCTTTCGCTGAGCCCCGGCGGATTATCCTGAAATTCGGACTGCAAAGATAAGAAAAAAGAATAAAATTCAAACATGCCGGGATAAAATAGAAAATTAAAAATGCAGGCTGCCGGAGGGGCGGTCAAAGCTTATCTGGGGCGAACAAAAGCATTTTTCCCCTCCTCTCTGGCATTGCCAAATAATATCTTTATATTTGTATGAAGGCTATGATACCCGGATTAAAACGGAGATATGAATAAAATTAAACTAAGTGTACTTGGAATATCATATAGCCAGACACAATCTGGTGCTTATGCCCTTGTGCTCTCAGAAGTTAACGGCGAACGACGTTTACCCATCATAATAGGGGGATTTGAAGCACAGGCAATAGTTATAAAGCTGGAAAACCTGAATCCTCCCCGCCCTCTTACCCATGATCTTTTCAGGAACTTCAGTGAACTGATGAAAGCCGATCTGAAGGAAGTATTTATTCATAAGCTAGAAGAAGGTGTATTCTATTCACAGCTGCTAATTAAAAAAGACGGCAAGGAGATAGTTATGGATTCAAGGACATCGGATGCCGTGGCCCTGGCACTTCGCTTTAATTGCCCTATCTATATCGATGAAGAGATAATGGATAAAGCAGGTATCGTCATGAAAGATACCGAATATGAAGATGTTGAAAGGGATGAAAAACAGGAAGGCAAAATTCCGAAGGTAACACCGGCAGGACTGTCGGAACTTACACTTAATGAGCTGAAGCTTAAGCTCGATGAAGCCATCAAGGCCGAGGATTATGAGAAGGCCGCGTTCATAAAGGATGAGATAGACAGAAGGGAAGGGGAGAAATAATTATTACCATTTATACTTTGTTGAAAATTTATAAGCTTCTGATCGTGTAAAATTATGCGATAAGGCTTAATATTGTTCGTGATTTTAAAGGCAAGCTATATTACATCTGACATATGAAAAGGACTATCTCTGTTATATGCCTCCTGTTAATTTCCTTATCCTGCTCTTTTGCCCAGTCTCCGATAATACCTGAAGCACAGGATACAGTGCTTGTTAACCAGGATACAGGCAAGGCTGTAATTATTTCCCTGCCTCAGGGCTCTGAAAGCCAGGGCATAATCCAGGAAGGAAATGTTATTGATCCCGGAATGAGTGGAGGTTTCAGCTTGATGACACTGCTGAGGGGGCTCCTGGGCATGCTGGTGCTTATAATAATATCCTGGGTGTTCAGCACAAACAGGAAAGCTATTGCATGGCGGACGGTAATTATTGGCCTGGCAGTACAGCTTGTTCTGGCTGTGGGTATACTCTATGTCCCTTTCATCAGGGTAGCCTTTGAACTGGTGGGTAAGATATTTGTCAAGATCCTGGATTTCACAAAGGAAGGAAGTGTTTTTCTCTTTGGTTCCCTGATGGATGTCGACAAGCTTGGATCAATATTTGCCTTCCAGATACTGCCGACAATAATCTTTTTCTCGGCACTTACTTCACTGCTTTTCTATCTTGG
>JBNJHQ010000128.1:0-7114 GCA_051748705.1 Bacteroidota bacterium
CTTTCACCCCTGTCATCCAGCACTTTGACTGCGAACACAGTACTTGAAAAGCTAAGGGCAAAAGCTATAAGAAAGGCCTTTGATGTGCTGAAGTTATCGAAAAGACTGAAATTGCTCAGTCCCGCCAGGATGAGGAAGCCACCGAATAAGGCTGTGATTATAAACATATGTATCAGGGCACCTCCGTAAACTTCATGCCTGGCAAGGTTCTTAATATTAAGTTTTAAGCCGATTGTGAATAGCAGTAAGGTAACACCCAGGTCAGATACAGTTTCAATAAACTCACCCGATTCAGCCCCGAGGAAGTTGAGCGCAAATCCTGCCAGCAGGTAGCCCACAAGAGGTGGTAAACCTGTTAATCGGATCAGGAAACCAGAGACAAATGCTATGCTTAACCATACAGGATCCATAGTATTATGATCTAGTAATTATGCCCTTGCCCGGCAATATTAAACCCTCTATTCACTATCTCTTCCCTGATGTCTTTATTGTAAAGCACCGGGTTTGAATGGTTGAAATGTGTGAAATGTATTTTCTTCTTTGTCTCCTTGCTTTCCCGGCTGAAAAGTGCCATTGTTTCCACAATACAGGGATGGGGTATCTCATCCATATTACGTCCGGGCAGCTCATCTCCCGAATAGAAAGTGCCGTCAAGGAAAGCTATGTCAGATGACTTAACAAGGCTGATAATATCCTTATTCATTTTATCCCATTTGTCAATATCAGGGATAAAAAGGTATGACCTGCCAGGGCTTGTTATCTTATAGGCCGCCGTTTCCGAATATTCATTGCGGTGGGGCACCGTAAAGCTCTTTACGGTAATTTCCTCTGAAATGGCAAGTTCAGAACCATCATTTATCTCAACGGGTATTATGTTCTCCAGACTCACAAGCTGATCCCATGGACCGTTATTCTCAAGAAAATGCTTCATCCGTGGCATTGCATAAACAGTAAGTCCATCTGTATTCATCACTTCGCGACCGAATTGCATCAGCCCGGTATAATGGCCTATGTGGGCATGACTCACAAATACGGCCCTCGGAAGGTAATCGTATTCACCCGATGTAAGTTGCCTGAACAGCTGTAATTGTTCCCTGATATCAGGACTTGCTTCAAAAAGATACCATTGCCGGGAAACAGGATCCACCAGGGCAAGAGAAACCACGTTCCTTCTCATAGAGGGATTTTCCCAGGCTGCGTTGCAGCATTCTTTTGTACATCCCATGTGAGGATAGCCACCATCCTGTGCAACCCCGAGGACGATTACATATGCCTGCTCCTGTCCGTAAAGCTCAAGAGGGAGTGCCATGGATAGCAATAAGAGATATCTGATGATGGTTTTTAACATCGGTGTGCATGTAATATGACTGTGTAAAAATAGCCAATTATTATATTTTTTAACTGAATGAGGCTTGTATAAAGTAAGGTTTTATCAAAGAAACCAATATCATCCTCTGTAAGTAAGAGCAATAAGGCAGCAAGGCGCAGATTTACCTGTCCGCGCCAGGGTGGGATGGATACCTGGTCTTTTATTCCCTACTCCTTCATATAGGAATACCTGAAATCCGTTGCCGGAATAAATGTTTCCTTAATTGTCCTGGGATTAACCCATCTCACAAGGTTAAAGGGACCTCCGGCCTTGTCATTTGTCCCGGATGCACGTGATCCTCCAAATGGTTGCAGCCCGACGATGGCACCGGTAGGTTTGTCGTTGATATAGAAATTACCCGCGGCATACCTGAGTTTATTGCAGATATTTATTGCTGCAAGGCGATCCTGGGAGAATACTGCTCCGGTGAGGCCGAATGGTGAGGTGGTGTCACATAGTTCCACCGCCTGATCCATTTCCCTGTCATTGTATACGTAAACAGTGAGAACGGGGCCGAATATTTCCTCCTCCATGGTTTTAAAATGTGGATCGGTGGTTTCTATGATGGTTGGCCTGATGAAATATCCTTCTGTTTTGTCGTACGTCCCACCGGTCAGTATTTTCGCTTCATTACTGTTTTTTGCGTAGTCAATATATGTAGCAATCGAATCAAAGGCTTTTTCATCTATTACGGCATTCATAAAGTTGGAAGGATCCTTAACATCACCGGTAGTTATCTCACCTGCCATAGCCAGCATCATGTCCCTTGTCTCATCCCATATTGATGCCGGGACATACATCCTCGATGCCGCGGAGCATTTCTGCCCCTGGTACTCGAAGGCACCCCTTATGGCCGCTACTGCCAGTTCTTTTAGCTGGGCCGAAGGGTGGGCAAAGATAAAATCCTTGCCGCCTGTCTCCCCGACAAGCCTGGGGTAGGATTTGTAATTCTCGAGATTGGATGAGGCCTGTCCCCATAATGTGTTGAAAGTGGCGTTGGAACCTGTGAAATGTACCCCTGCCATATGGTAGGAGTTCATCACATGCTTCCCTATAAGTGCACCTGATCCCGGTACAAAATTGATAACACCGGCAGGCAGACCAGCTTCCATGAAGATTTTCATCAGGTAATAATTTGAGAGGAGGGCAGTGGTTGCAGGTTTCCATATTGTGGTGTTACCCATCATAACTGGTGCCATGTTAAGATTGGATGCAATGGATGTAAAATTGAAGGGACTGACGGCAAAAATAAAACCCTCCAGTGACCTGAATTCCATCCTGTTAAGCTGGTTGAAGGTCGATTTTGGCTGGAATTCATATATCCTTCCGGCAAAAGAAACATTATACTTTAAAAAGTCAATTGTCTCACAAACTGCATCTATCTCCGACTGGTAAATATTCTTGCTCTGACCCAGCATGGTAGCTGCATTCAGGACTGCCCTGTATTTGGTGGATATCAGCTCTGCAGCCTTGAGCAGGATGGAGGCACGGGTGGTCCATGATACGTTCGACCATATCCTGGCTGCTTCCAGGGCAGCATCAATGGCCATCTTAATCTCTTTCTCTCCAGCCTTGTGGTATGTTGCCAGCAGGTGACCATGACGGTGGGGCAATGTTACCTTCCCTGTATCACCGGTCCTTACCTCCTTGCCCCCAATAATAAGTGGTATCTCTATCCCGGCAGCTTCCTGCCTGGAAAGTTCCTTCTCCAGGAGCGTTCTTTCAGTACTCCCGCTCAGATATTCAAGTACCGGTTCATTCTCCGGAACCGGGAAATTGTATAATGCATTATTCATTTTTAAAAAACTTTTAGTTTGACATTGCAGCTTGCAAATATATATTAATTCACCGATATGTATAAAAATACATAACGTCCAATCCTGGTCATATTATCTTTTTCACAATATCCTTAATTTCCTTTCTTTTTCTTGGTGCAGTTTCCGACTTCCTGAGGTCATCGGGCAAAGAAAAGGGGTCACCGGGCCGGCCTACCGCTATGAAGCTAACAAGTTCATAATCATTTCTGTCGATTCCAAATGTTTCATAGCTTTTTTCATGATCAAACCCGCCCATCTGGTGTGCCTGGAAGCCCATATCATTCGCCTGCAGGCACAGAAGTGTGTTGGCTGCACCCGTATCATGCATGGCATGCCTGTTGGGTTTGCTCCTGTAATCAAAATTCTTTTTTGCGGTGCTGAGGATAAGCATAGATGCATCTTTTGCCCATACCTGGTTTCCGGGCTTCAGGCAGCTTACAAAGCTCTCAAAGCTTTCGGAGTCTTCCTTCATTGCATAGTAATACTTCCAGGGTTGTTCATTCATGCTCGAAGGAGCCCATCTTGCCGCCTCAAACAGCGCTCCTGCTTCCTCATTATTAATCGGGTCGTCCGTAAAAGCACGGGGACTCCATCTTGTTCTTATCAATCCGGCAATTTCCATAATTAATATTTCTTTATCAGTCAATTGGTACTTCAATTCTTTAATAGTATTCATAATACCTAAACAAGAGTATCCGGGTTTTGTTTGCTGTATATTTTATGGATATTCCTGATAGTAATCTGGCGGTCTGAAAACTGACCTTCTATATCAGGGCCTGTATCTCGTTCAGTTTCTGAAGAGCTGCCGTTCTATATACTGTCCTTCTGTATCAGGGCCTGTATCTCGTTCAGTTTCTGAAGTGCTGCCGTTCTATATACTGTCCTTCTGTATCAGGGCCTGTATCTCGTTCAGTTTCTGAAGAGCTGCCGTTCTATATACTGTCCTTCTGTATCAGGGCCTGTATCTCATTCAGTTTCTGAAGAGCTGCCGGCCCGTACCAGGGATGCAGTTCCATTTCAAGGACACCTGCTTTTATCGCCGGATCGCTGCGTGTAAGCTCTTCAGCCTCTTCAATGCCGGAAACATTGAATACATAAATACCCCTTATTTCAGTACTGTCAAGGAAAGGCCCTGCCAGGATTAATTTACCCTCCTGCGCCATCCTGGTTATATTGTCCAGGTGTGCCCTCTGTAATCTTGAAGCTTCAGCACTGTCTGCAGTTCTGTTTTCACCACGCACCAGGAAAGCCATTACGTATTGCTTCATCCCGTAAGAATCTGCTCCCAGTTCCCGGGCAAGAAGCGAATCATATTTAATGACGGCTTCATGAGTATCTGCCTGATCTGTTCTTTTATCTATGCAGCAGGGCATAAACAAAAGAATGAATAATATAATACCGGCAACTTTTATTTTCATGCTGATGTTATTTTTCACACAATATAAAAAAATTAACGAAATACTTCCTGTCTTTAAGCCCCATAAATTCAGGGTCTGACTTATCCCGTGAAATAATAATACAAAATATGTTTAACAAAATATATAAAAAAGTTGAACAAAATATGATTGCTGCTGTTTCTCTGGCAAACAAATTAAAAAACAACAAAAGTTATGAAAAAACTAAATTTGATCTTATTAAGCTTGACTCTGATCGGCGCTTTTGCATTTACAAGTTGCGAAAAGGACCCCGAAGAAGAGCCTAAGACCATTGTTGATATAGCTATTGATAATGGGTTTAATGTACTGGCCGCCGCTATTGTTGAGGCAGGCCTGGTAAATGACCTTGAAGGTACAGGACCCTTTACCGTTTTTGCTCCCACCGATGCTGCATTTAACGCAGCAGGGATAACAGCAAATAATGTTGGTGAAGTTGAAGGACTGGTTAGCATTTTAAAATATCATGTTATCTCAGGTAAGATAATGTCTGCCTCTCTTTCCTCAGGCACGGTAACGATGCTCAGCGGTGCTGAGGCAGAGATTGATGCCACAAACCTGAAGATCAATGATGCTAACATTGTCTCTCCGTTCGATGTAGAGGCCAGCAACGGTGTTGTGCATACTATTGATGCAGTTCTTCTGCCACCGCAGAATCTTGTACAGACTGCTATCGACGCAGGTTATAATGTACTTGCTGCCGGTCTTGTAGCAGCCGGACTGGATGATGACCTGCAGGGAGCCGGACCATTTACTGTTTTTGCTCCAACGGATGCAGCATTCAATGCAGCAGGTATTACTGCTGGAAATATAGCAGACGTACCCGGTCTCTCGGATATACTGCTTTATCATGTTGTTTCGGGTGAGATCATGTCATCCGGTCTTTCAACCGGTGATGTTGCCACACTGAATTCACAGACTATAGCAATTGATGCTTCAGCTCTTACCGTGAATGGTGTTTCTATTGACTCACCTTTTGACGTGAAAGCCACCAACGGTGTAATTCACACTATCGACGGTGTACTGATTCCTGCTTTTGATATAGTAACATCAGCACTGTTCTATGGTTACAATTCGCTGGCTGCAGCAGTTGTTGAAGCCGGTCTTGTTGATGCCCTTCAGGCCGCAGGTCCTTTCACCGTATTTGCACCTACAGATGCAGCTTTTGACGCTCTCTACACTACACTTGGTGTTGGCGGCCCGGCTGATGTAGATGATGATCTGCTTGAATCAGTTCTCTTATTCCATGTACTCGATGGAGAAGTTACCTCAAACGGTCTTAGTTCAGGTGAATTTGAGATGTTAGGCGGTAAGTATGCTACAGTTGATGCTTCAGCTCTTACAATAGAAGACGCTAATATTGTCAGTCCTATTGATGTTGGTGCAACAAACGGTGTGATACACACTATCGATGCAGTTATAGTACCTGCCAAGAATATTGTTGAAACAGCAGTAGCAACAGCAGATCTGTCTATCCTGGTTGATGTGCTGACTAAATTTGATGACCTTGTGGCAACCCTCAGTGACGAGACAGGTGAATTCACAGTATTTGCCCCGACAAACGCCGCTTTCGCTGCCCTTCTGAGTGTCATCGGTCAGACTTCAGCGGATAACATTCCTGAAGATGTACTAAGAAGTGTTCTTGAATATCACGTCATTGCAGCAAACGAAATTTATTCAACAAATCTTGCTGATGGCATAAGCGTAACTACTGTTAATGGCGAGGATATCACTGTTACAGAGGTAGGCGGTTCATTCCTGATAAGCGGTGTTGGAATAAACACAGCTGATGTGATGACCAGTAATGGTGTTGTACACATCATGGACGGTGTTCTTGTACCACCTTCAATAGCGCAGTTTGTGAATACTATTGTTGAGCCTGCTTATTTCAACAAGGATTTCACCACTCTTATAGCTGCCGTTACAGCTGCTGATCCGAGTATACTGGCTACCCTGCTTGGCGATGGTCCCGGTGGTAACGGTATGACTCTTTTCGCACCTACAAATGATGCATTTGCAGCTGCCGGTATAACTGAACTGCCTGACCAGGCAACTCTTGATGCCGTGCTTGCCTATCATCTAATTGATGGTGTTGTAATGGCTACAGACCTTCCTTCAACCACTGCAGCTGCTCCGGCAACTGTAACAACAGTAGGAGGGGACTTTTATCTCACGAACAAAGGTACAGGTGTATATATCAACGGAAACACCATGGTAACAGCTACCGATATTGATCCTTCAGAAGGAGCCGGCACTGCAAATGGTGTGGTTCATGTGATTGACCGTACCCTTGTTCCGCCGTCACAGGATATAGTGGCCATAGCCATTGAAGCTGGTTTCACCAAGCTTGCTGAAGCTCTTACCGAAGCAGGTCTTGTCAGCGCACTCCAGGGTGCTGGTCCGTTCACAGTATTTGCCCCGACAGATGCAGCTTTCGATGCTCTTTACACGGCACTCGGTGCAGATGGTCCGGAAGATCTTGATGATGCATTGCT
>JBNJHQ010000129.1:0-7053 GCA_051748705.1 Bacteroidota bacterium
TGGTCAGAAGAGGAACTGAATCAATTTGTAGAGGAGTTCGGGCAGGGTAAAGATTCTAACGTCAGTCTGCAACGCTACAAGGGTCTGGGTGAAATGAACGCCGAGCAGCTGTGGGATACTACCATGAATCCCGAATACAGAACCCTCAGGCAGGTGACAATCGACAGTGCAGCAGAAGCTGACCGTATATTCAGTATGCTTATGGGTGACGAAGTACCCCCGAGAAGGGAATTTATTGAAAAACATGCAAAGTATGCCAATATTGATGTCTAGATATATGAAATCCTTTGTTCCCTTATTCCTTTTTATTTCAATATCCCTCAATACCTTCTCACAGGCCCCGGATGAAGTAATTAAGTCAATATTCAATAATGCCCTGCTGGATAATACTGCAGAGGAGCATTTGCTCTATCTCTGTAAGAATACAAAAGGGAGAATACCCGGATCACAGGAGGCACTTCATGCAGTGAGGTATACAATGAATGCCCTGGTTGAAGCCGGAGCTGATTCTGTATGGCTCCAGGAAGTGCCGGTACCTCACTGGGAGAGGGGAGAAGAAAGTGCAATACTGAGGTCTGAGCCGGGCAGACTTGATCTGACTGTTTCAGCCCTCGGTCTTTCCACCGGGACCGGCCCGGAGGGATTGGAGGCAGGCGTGATTGAAGTGCATGATTTTGAACAGCTTGAGCAACTGGGCCTGGAGAGAATATCTGGTAAAATAGTCTTCTTTAACAGGCCGGTTGACAATACGCTTATTAATACTTTCTCCGCTTATGGGGGAGCAGTAGACCAGAGGGTGTCAGGTGCATCGGAAGCAGCAAAGCACGGTGCGCTGGCAGTGATAGTCAGGTCTCCCACACAGGCTATGCATGACTTTGTTCATACAGGAGTGGTAAGGTATAAGGATAATACTGAAAAGATACCCGCAGTGTGCGTCTCACCGCATGATGCAGAATTGCTTTCAAGATGGCTGGAGAATGATCCCCTGTCAAGGCTCTACCTTCTTTCTGATTGTAAAAATTTTCCCGACACAATATCTTATAATGTCATAGGGGAAATAAAAGGAAAAGTGAAAGCCGGGGAATACATTACCGTGGGTGGACACCTTGATGCATGGGATATCAGTGAGGGTGCACATGATGATGCAGGCGGATGCGTACAGGCCATTGAAACCATCAGGATCTTCAGGGAGCTGGGTATAGAACCACGCAGGAGCGTCAGAGCAGTTATGTTTATGAATGAGGAAATGACCTCCACGGGTGGACAGGTATATGCTGATGAGGCTGAAAAGAATGGTGAGATACATTATGCCGCCCTTGAATCTGACAGGGGTGTCATGAGCCCTATTGGTTTTGGTTTCGGTAACGCAACAGAGGAAAGACTGGAAGAGCTGTTTGCACTTGAAGAATATTTCAGGCCCTACGGAATACGCTACTTCGCCCGTGGCGGTGGTGGTTCCGATATCTCTCCACTGATCAGGTTTAATACACTTCAGATAGGGTATATGCCTGACACACAGCGATACTTCTGGTTTCATCATTCCGCCAACGACACTTTTGAACAGGTTAATATCCGTGAAATGCAACTGGGCAGTGCGGCTATAGCATCCCTGATCTACCTTATCGATCTTTATGACCTGTAAAAGCGACCATGCAGGGCGTTTTAAAAACTTTCCGAGGCCGGGGGTCGGCCATTGGAAAGAGGGGTATGAACAACAGGCTGAGTCCGGTCAGTTTCAAATCAAAGCTTATGAGCTTTTAATTGTCCTCAATAATTCCCTGTAGCAGCTTTTCCACACGTGCAGTAACCTGGCTGCTGCTGCAATCAAAATTATTTACAAGGACAGCAAAAACAAGTTCCCTGCCGGATGATGTTTCGAAGTAGCCGGCATAATTACGTATTCTTGCCGATGTGCCACTTTTGGCCCTCAGATTATCATTGAATACAGGGTTTTTAAAATAATATTCCAGTGTTCCGTTCTTCCCTGCCCGGGGTAATGAATTATAAAAGAATCCGGCATGTGGACTTTCGTTTTTCATGTAGAAAAGCAATGAACTGAGGAATGTTGAACTAAGGGCGTTTGACCTGGAAAGTCCGCTTCCGTCAGTCATATACAGACCATCAACATCTTTAAGCATGTAATTAAGAGCCTGTCTAACAGCTTCAAGTCCTGATTCACCTGTACTCATTTCCAGTTGTGAATAGAGCAGCCCTGCATATTTAAGCAGTTGTTCAGCATACATATTAAGGCTTTCCGTATTCGTGGCGGCTATTATTTCCGACAGTGGAGGCGAATAGCTGGTATGAACAACCACCTTTTCAGAAAAGCGGTATTCGGCGGCCAGATCAGGGGAAAGCCTCAGGCTGGTTGGCTGCTTTTCGAAAGTTATGCCTCTTTCGGTCAACGCTTCCTGTAAGAGGAAGGCAATGAGAAATGGGGGGTCAGGGATGGAGGCTTTCAATATAAAATCATCCTTTTCCGGGGGGATTTCTCCCCTTATTACGGCATGCCTGCCATAGGGCTCCATGTATACATATCCTTTATCCCTCGCACCGTATGAAACCAGCCTGTTTTCAATTACCAGGCCGGGTATATCCGGTTCAATACCGGTAATATCGGGCCTTTCTCCTTCCCTGCCTGTCCTGAAATGTATCCTGAACATATTGTCATAGATGCAAATACCATGTGCACCTGCTCCGTAGTAATTACCCAGGTCTGACCAGTTCCAACCTCCGGGAGAGGGATGATAATCAAAGATCATTGCATCGGCCACGACAGAACCGGTGACTTTCCTGATGCCGGCCCTGTATAATGCATCAGCCCACCGGTCAATAAGATCCTTATTATGATCCGGAAAATATTCAGACAGCATGGTAGGATCAGCTCCTCCTTTTATAATGATATGTCCGTTCAAAAGTGAATCCCCTCGATTTAAGCTGCCGGCATAGCCCACCTTCGTTGCAAACCTGAAGTCAGGACCCATTATTTCAAGGGTAGCGGCAGTTGTCACAAGTTTCATCACCGAAGCACTGCTCAATGCCATATCCTCATTATGGCCTGCAATAAGCATCCCTGATTCTGCATCCCTGAGGCTTATTGATATGCCTGCATGCCTGAAAGCCGTGTCGTTTACAAAATCATTTATATGGGCAGCGGCGCTGAAGCCAGCGTCGCTGCTATTCTGTGATATTGCATTAAAGGGATGGAAGACAGAGAATACTAACAGGAGAACAGCCGGGCAAAGCTGCCTGCATCCATTTTTGTCTTTCCCCCTTTGTCTGTTGTCTTTACTCATAAAC
This sequence comes from Bacteroidota bacterium, assembly GCA_051748705.1. Classification (GTDB taxonomy): domain Bacteria; phylum Bacteroidota; class Bacteroidia; order Bacteroidales; family VadinHA17; genus UBA9300. Next base: position 3,301 of record JBNJHQ010000129.1, read on the forward strand.
GTAGCCTGCCCTCTGCAGGTCCTTAACTGTCTTAAAGGGGTTTTCCGGCTTCAGTACATTATTAAGATGCCTGTAAATTTTCATCCTGATATTCTTGGCTGTCATATGGTCCATCCTGTCAAAGGAGTGTCCTCCCGGTATATCCTGGAAGATCTCATACTCAAAATTCTTTTTTCCTTCAGCCTTCAGTGATTTGATAAGGTGTTCCACTTCAAGTACATTGACATCGGCATCATTGGTATTGGTGTGAATCAGTAAGGGTGTGCCCTGGTACCTGTGTGCCTGCCATGCGGGTGACCTCCTCCGGTATTCCTCCACATCTTCATATGCTGTTTTACCTATGTGGTAATCAGCCGAGTACAGGTCACGGTAGCTTTGTGTTTTGTATCCCATCCTGGCAATTACATCGCTTACCGGCACACCGGCAAAAGCAACTTTGTAATTTTCCGGGTGGTCAAAGATATTGAGTAGGGTAATCAGACCGCCATGGCTCCAGCCGAGGATGCCCACCCTGTTCTTATCAACTATGCTGTAATTATCAATCATATACTGCCTGCTGGCATCAACATCTTCCGTTTCCAGTCCGCCATAATCTATTTTCCTGTAGTGAGATGCCCCGTAACCGGTTGAGCCCCGGTATTCAGCCGCAACAATTATATAGCCCTGTGTCACCAGCTCCCTGATGATATGTGTATAATAAGTGCTCAGGTTGGAATGCACACCGCCATGAGGAAAAACCAGCAAAGGGTATTTTTTGCCGTTCTCAGCCGCCCTGGGAATGAAAATGTATGACCAGAACTTAACCGGGTTTCCTGCTCCCTGCGCGCTTGGGTTTGGTTCATGTGCAAGGGGAGGACCTGTCATATATACCTTGTCAATAAAGGCTACATCGCCCACCTTGTTGTACCAGTAAATGTCATCAATTTGTTTTTCAAGGACATCAAGACGGTGTCCCAGGTACTCAAAATTATTTTCCACCCTTTCAATTTTCTCATAGATATCGGTCATGCCGGGTTGAGAAAAGGAAGTTCCGGCAGCAAGGAAGATTCCGCTTACTGCAAGGAGGAACAATTTATTTATTCTTTTCATAATCATATAAATATTTATGGATTTATTATAGGCTCAATTAAACATCAATTATCCCTGCAAAAACAAATTCAGCCGGACCGCTGAGGCTGATTTGCGTAATCAGGTCTTTCGCGGTCTGAAAACTTACTTTAAGAATCCCTCCCGGTGTTTCAACACTAACCTCATATTTCCCCTCTTCCTTTCCCCACCTGCTTGATATAGCTGCAGCAGCCACTCCTGTGCCGCAGGAGAGGGTTTCATTTTCAACCCCTCTTTCAAAGGTACGAACAAAGAGACCATCATCCCTGTGTTCCACAAAATCGACATTGGTCCCTCCGGGTGCAAAACTGTCAGACCACCTTATTGATTTCCCCTTTTCATAAACATTCACTTTTTCACAATCAGCTACGTTGATTATATAGTGGGGTGATCCGGTATCTATGAAGTTGTTCCCTCCGATAGTGACGGGTGGCCTGGTATCGCACAGGCTTACTGATATGATATTTCCTTTGATCTTATAGCTGTGTTCCCCGTCGCTGGTAAGGAATGATCCCTTTCCCCTGCCTATCCCGGTTTTTTCCGCAAAGGCCACCGCACACCTTCCCCCGTTACCACACATGCTGCCTTCCCTGCCATCGGCATTGAAATATCTCATTTCGAAATCGTACTTTTCATGTTCATCAATAAGTATAAGACCATCCGATCCCACTCCCCTGTGCCTGTCACATAAAAATCCAATAAGTTTCTCATTGGCGGGATTAATGCAGCTATTACGGTTGTCTATAATAATGAAGTCGTTGCCTGTACCGTGATATTTGTTAAAAATAATTTGCATTTCGTTAAATACGTGTTAAATCTCCATGAAAAATTGTCAGGTTTGCAAAAAAGGCTGACATTTAAGTAACAAAATATACCGGTTGCATGTTATAAACATAGTAAACATGTACAAAGGTATGGTTTTTGGGTTTCATTAAACATATTGTTAAATATAATAAAACTAAAAATAATATTATGAGCGGAAGAAAGATAGCAGGGGTAGCTGCAATAGCTATTCTGAGTGCCATGGTGGCCCTGTTTGTATATACAAGGTTTCTGGATGAACCTTTCAGGACAGGAAGAGCAAATGTGGATGATCAGGTTCCGGCACACTTTACCAATGTATTTACTGCTCCCCAGGAAGGGCTTGTAGATTTTTCAGAGGTGGCGGAAAATATTGTCCATACAGTAGTCCATGTAAAAACAAAAACACTACAGAATTATTCATACCGTAACCCTATCATGGAATTTTTCTATGGCGAACAGTCCAGTCAGCCAAGGGAGGTAAGGGGTTACGGATCAGGTGTTATTATAAGTTCTGATGGCTATATCATAACTAATAATCATGTAATTGAGGGAGCCGATGAGGTGGACGTCACCTTAAATGATAACCGGACCTTTCATGCAAATGTGATCGGACGTGATCCCAGTACTGACATAGCTGTTCTTAAGATTGATTCAAAAGGACTGCCCTTTGTGAGGTATGGCGACAGTGATAAACTCAAGCTCGGGCAATGGGTAGTTGCCATAGGTAATCCCTTTAACCTCACGTCAACGGTTACTGCCGGCATTGTGAGTGCAAAAGGACGAAGCCTGGGGCTGCTGGATTCCCAGTACAGGATTGAATCCTTTATCCAGACCGATGCTGCCCTGAACTCGGGTAACAGCGGTGGCGCCCTGGTTAATACTATGGGCGAGCTTGTGGGGATCACCACCGCCATTATATCGCCCAGCGGTGCTTATGCAGGCAATTCATTTGCTATACCGATAAATATAGTGAAGAAAGTGGTGGCAGACCTGCAGGAGTACGGGGAGGTTCAGAGAGCGATCATAGGTGTCAATATTACTGATGTTACATCAGAACTGGCCGAGGAGGAAAATATAAAGGATCCAAAAGGCGTTTATATTACTGACATTGTACCCGGTGGTGCTGCAGAGGAGGCAGGTATGAAAACAGGGGATGTTATAGTGAACTTTGACGGTAAGAAAACCGATACTGCTGCAGAGCTCCAGGAAAGGGTAAGCAGCAAAAGGCCGGGAGACAGGGTCGAGGTGGTGGTTCTGAGAAATAACAGGAAAATCGAGTATGAAGTTGTGCTCAGGAATCTTGCCGGCGGGACCGATGTTGTGGAAGCCGGTGGTGACAGCGGCGTGATATTCGGGGTGAAGCTTGAACCACTTACAATGGCCGAGAAAAGTGAATACAGGATTACTGCAGGAATGAAGGTTACCAATGTACAGGATGGAAGGTTTGAAGATCTTGGTATCAGGGAAGGTTATATTATTTTTGAAATGAACGGTGAAGAAATAAGCACTTACGAAGAGGTGAAAACTGTCACCAGGAACGGATCCGAACTGAAATCACTCAAGGGCCTTCAATCAAACGGAACCTTTTTTAGTTACCAGTTCCGGCAATAAAAATATTCACCAGCCAGTTTAATTATTATAGCTGAAAGACCGGCCGGATGATGGCCGTAATATTATGTTTGGAATTTATTATTTTGTTTACTATTAATAAAAGAAGTATCTTTGCGAAAATTTTTGAGGAGGCATAAATGAGGCAACTTAAGATTACCAAATCCATCACCAATCGGGAAAGTGCGTCTTTGGACAAGTACCTTCAGGAAATTGGTAAGGAAGAGTTGATCA
>JBNJHQ010000130.1:0-7002 GCA_051748705.1 Bacteroidota bacterium
ATACTCATCACCCGTAAAAACAAGGGCTATTTGCTGCCTGGTAGTATCACCTCGTATAATTGCACCCCTGTAGTATGTATTCAATGATTTATTCTGGCAATTGAACAGAATTCCAGGAATGGAAATGATGAAACCGAGCAGCATTGACCTCATTTTTTTAAGGTTTTAAATGTTTGAGCCTCTGAATGTCTGCCTTAGATCTGACAGCTTCGAAATTATGAAAAGTCGTTTTAATCAAAACCATTCTCTAAAACTATATCAAATTTTTCATTTTTATCAACATCCTGTTATCAGGAAAGTAATTTCAATGATATTAACACCCTTGTTATAAGACCAACAAATTTTTAGTTAAAAATAGGGTGCTGTCTGCTATTGTTATATATTTGCATGTATAAATATATATAGATACATGGAATTCAAAAAGCTTGAGATTGAACAGAAGGGGAACTGGATCAGCCGGTTAATCACTTCTTCACATACAAGGAAAACATTGTTAGCCATTTCTTTAGGCGCCCTGTTCGGCTTTCTGTTTTTTTATTTTAGTGAAGGCCGAAGTGCAGAAATAATAACTACAGGGGAGGTTCTTAAGAGTCTTGCTATAGGTGGGTTTATAGGATTTTTTATAACAAACAGTCCATGTGCCAGGGGAAGATGTTAGTATTATACCTCAATAAAATATTCAAGAGAAAATGGAAAGAAACAATAAATTTCAATTATTAGCCCTTGCACTGTCAGTACTGTTTATACTGGTCATTTCCTGTGAAAAGAACACCTCGGACTATAATCCACCTTCTGATCATACTGTAAGTATGAGTGGCTATATGCACAAGGCCGGATATGACCAGCCCCTGACAAACTGCATAGCATGCCATGGTGCCGATCTTACGGGTGGTACAGCAGGAGTATCCTGTTATGAATGCCACGGCAAGAAGTGGTGATAATGGCTTAATCAATGACCTGTCAGAGTATGCGGATGATGCCTTCATTTTTTTTCGATCGATAAACTCCATCTCTTAAAGGATAGTACAAGGTTTCACTGCTTCCCTTATTGACCATAATTTGGCCTGCATTTACACTGCGATAGAATAAAACGGTGTTGCCTTTCTTCTTATGAAAGATCTCAATTATGTTAACCAGCATACGATAATTTGTATACTCTTCTATATTTGTCACCGTGATTCATAGAGCCAATTCAACTGCCGGGCTCCGAATTGCTCCGGTTCACCCTGCCGGGCTCGCAGGACTGCTTGAACAATTATAATTTAAAATTTTAAACAGATGAAAACGACTACCAGATTATTCCTCCTACTTTCTTGTATCCTAATGACAGCAATGCCGCTTAAATCGCAAGATGCCGGAAAAATCCTGAATGTGGATGATTATGACAGGTGGAGCCGGATCAACTCTGTAAGCCTCTCCGACGATGGTAACTGGATGACATTTGCTTACAGTCCTAACGGGGGCGATGATACCCTCTATATAAAAAATATTGACTCGGGTGAGACCTTCACCGAGCCCTATTGCGGCAGCCCACAGTTTTCTGATGACTCCAGGTGGCTTGTTTATAAAAGAAACCTGAAAAAGAAGGAAGCAGAAAAACTTCGCAAAGGCAAGAAACCCGTCCATAGCAAGGGGGTGCTTCTCAACCTGGCTTCCGGGGAAAAGACTGAATGGGAAAAAGTTGATGATATGACCCTCTCACCGGAATCCGATTACCTGCTCATCAAAAAGAGCGGTGAAAATAATGGTCGCAGGGCCACTGATATGCTGATAAAGGATCTCAAGACAGGGAGCCTGATGAATATTGGCAATGTAAGCCAGTATAAATTCAATAGAAAAGGTAGCCACCTGGCATACATAATTGATGCTGAGGACAGGGCAGGTAATGGTATATATATAATGGACCTGGCTGAAAGCACCATAAGGCCGCTGGATACTGATACGCTTACCTACAGCCAGGTGACCTGGGATGATGAAATGCTTTACAGGTCTGAAGAAGTTGAAAAAGGTAGTGCACTGGCTGTTCTGAAGGGACACAAAGCTGACAGCCTTGAAGAGCGTGTCAACATGCTCATGCTGTTTAAGGATGTCAATAAAGCTGACCCTGAAATGATCACCTATGATCCGTCTTTGGCTACAGGTTTCCCCGGGGATTATGTACTTAGCGAAAAAGGGAGGCTGTCTTTCAGCCTGGATAATAAGACCATGATCATTGGTATAAGGGAGCAGGGCAAAGTCCAGAAGATGAGTCGCGATACCATAGCCAATGTTGATGTATGGCACTGGGATGATGAGCAGATACAGTCGGTACAGATGATAAGGGACAGGCGAAACAGGATGTCAACATATTCCGCCCTGCTGCATCTTGATGATATGACATTTGTCCGTATCGAATCGGATGATATACGCTCCAGTATGATGAACCGTAATGCCGACCGGATAGTGGGTAGTGATCCAAAACCATATATATCAGATACAAACTGGGGAGGAGGCTACAGCGATTATTACATGATAGATCCTGTCACGGGAAAGAAAACCCTAATAGGCAAAAAGATTGGAAGAGCCATGGGCCTTTCTCCGGACGGTGATCGTTTTTTGTATTTCAGGGACGGCCAGTTCTATGCCTATGATTTGCCCTCTGCTAAACTGGTCAATATATCAGCTAATGTGGATGTCAGTTTTATTGATATAAACGAAGATCATCCCTACGAGAATCCATCATACGGGATGGCCGGATGGTCATCCGACAGGGAAACTGTATTACTTAACCATCTATATGATATATGGGCTGTCAGGCTTGATGGCAGTGGTGGATATAAGCTGACAGGTAATTACGGGACTGACAATGAAATACGCCTGCGACTGAGCAGGGGAGGAAGTGGATTCAGGAGAATGATGGGCGGGTCACAGGATGACCCTTATATCGATATTTCAGATGACAATTATCTCACTGCTCATGGAGAATGGACGAAGAAATCAGGCTATTTCCTGCTCAGGGACGGAGAATCACCAAAGAGGCTGGTATATGAAGATGCGAGCTACGGCAGGCTGACAGAAGCCCGTGATGCTGATCGCCTTCTCTTTACCCGTGAAACCTTTGTTGATTTTCCTGATTATTATACCTGCGATTCAGGCTTTAAAAAGCCCGTCAGGCAAACAGAGGCCAATCCACAGCAGGAAGAGTATCTCTGGGGCAGAAGAGTGCTTATAGACTTTGAAAACAAGCATGGCGACAGGCTGCAGGCAACACTTACCCTGCCTGCAGGATATGAAAAGGGAAAGAAATATCCCATGATCGTATATTTCTATGAGAAAATGTCAGACAGGCACCACAGCTATTCAATGCCTGTGTATGATGACAGGCCTCATATGTCAACCTATGCAAGCAACGGTTACCTGGTGTTAATGCCCGATATCAAATATTATGAAGGTCAGCCCGGATGGAATGCACTGGATTGCGTGACGGCAGCCACAAAAAAGGTTATCGACGAGGGATATGCCGATCCCGCACATATAGGTCTGCAGGGTCACAGCTGGGGAGGATACCAGTCATCTTTCATTCTTACCCAGTCGGATATGTTTGCATGCGTCGTCACAGGTGCACCTGTGACCAACCTTACAAGCATGTACAATATCCTTTACAAAAACTCCGGTACCAACAACCATGGGATATTTGAGAAGGGCCAGGTAAGAATGGGTAAGGGCATGTTTGAGGATATGGAGAACTATATCGCCCAGTCACCTGTTCACAATGCACCCGGTATAAGTGCTCCTTTTATGATTCTTCACGGTACTGTTGATGGTGCGGTAGACTGGAACCAGGGACTGGAATTTTACAATGCTGCACGCAGGCTGGGCAAGAAGGTGATACTTCTTTCATATCCCGATGAGAACCATCACCTGGCAAATGAGAGTAACCAGGTTGATTTTCAGAAGCGTATGAAGCAGTACTTCGATCATTACCTGATGAATAAACCTGCACCGGAATGGATGAAGGAAGGAATTGATTACGAGGATAAGCTATTTAATAAGGCAAAATAAACTATGAAGCGCCGGAATGGATGAAGCAGGGAATTTAATACAGGGATAGGCTTTATAACAAGATAAAATAAACTAAGAACCCCCGGAAATATGGGGGTTCTTTAATAATATTTATTAGCTGTCGCTTAAATTGAACGAGTGATAATCATTTAATGGTCTCTTCTTCAGCTTTAGATAGGTACAAGCCATTAAAGAAAAGTTTAAAAGTTCCATGTGACTGTGCCCTGAACAGTATCTCCGGTCCGAAGAGGTATAGCTTGCCTTCGCCAATGTCAGCCTCCGCCATTGCTGTACCGCCATAAAGCCTGTCCTGTCCCCATGCCCAGCCGCTTCTGAGAGCCTCATCACTGTCAAACCAGGCTATGGGGGTAAGACCAGCCTTGTCAGCATCGGGTTTGAGCCTGAATACGGGACTGTTACTGAAGAATATGTCAATACGCTCATTCATCCCCCAAGCCACGGGAATAGAATTGTCAAGCTTAACCTGCAGGATGGATGATGGTATATAATAGTCGTTTCTGCTTAGCCGATCACCATTACCGTCGACAATGTGATTGCTGAGAGGCAAGCCGGCATGTTGTGCAAGGTTTGTGGAACTGCCTATCGTAATAATCGTTCCTCCTTCCTCCAGGAACTCCAGCAACCGGGGTATGGTCTTATCACTCGTCACACTCCCCAGCCAGTCGAGGTATTCAGCAGGAATATCGCTGTCGTCATCATCATCTGATCTTCCATAATAGGATGAGGAACGCGTTTCACCTGCCGGTATAGCCCTGTTTACAAATACAAGGACATCAAAGTCTTTTTTGAGATTACCTTCATCGAGCCTTTTGGGAAATACTTTTTCGTAGGGGAATTCAAACTGCTCCATGATAAACCTGGTCCAGCCCGATTCCATTGAACCGCCATACCTGTCCCATAGTCCTATCCGCGGGGCATTTATTTTTAGAACTTCACAATCAGGAGCTTTAGCAAGTCCGTAGAAATGTATGCCAAGTTCTTCAGCAGCTTTCTCAATAATAGCATCTGCTTTACGTGATGAAGGTATATAAATGGTTCCCGCAGGCCAATTCCAGCCTCCTTCTGACAGGCTTTCGCCAATCCAGTAAACATCCTGCTTTTCTGCCAGCAGCCTGTTGGTAAGTATGGCAGCATCATTAACAGCATGGCTGACAAGGTAGCCTTCAGCGTTCGATGCGTTTGCAATAACTCCTTTTACAGGTTCTGCCATAGCATCAATTTCCTCGAAAGGTCCGTCTACCGGTTCCATGATGCGGTCAAATTCAATACCCATCTGGTAGGCAAGGGTATAGCCGGCATTGTCATAGGGCGGATTGGGAGGACCTCCTTCATACTGAAAATCGTCGGGATGATCCTGTGGTTCAAAAAGATCAAGTATATGTGGCCGGAAGGCCTGGTCTGTCTTGAAAACCAGTGATCCGGCAGGATATGTTTTCCCGCTCACAGAAAATTCTTCACTTGCCCTGTGCACAGTAACACCATTCTTTATAAAAGTATTGGCAAATTTAACGGCCGTTGGAAAATCGGTCTGGTCTGATGGCAGTATATAGGCCCTGGCATCCCTGTTCTCTGGCAGCCTGAGGTACTTGAGATAATCAAGCGATAAACCCCTTCTGCTGTACCTGTACTGATCACCCCCGTCATCACTGCTGTTGTCATTTGCTGCCACTTCTTTGAGATTGTCAATGATATCGGGATGAAGGGTCCAGTTATCCCTGCGTCCCTTGTCAATGTTATTGCGACCCATGATATAACGGTTGAACAATAATGTTTCCCTGTTGCGGGAGGCATAATCAAGTATGGCCATATTCATCGTGTAAGAGTATTCTATGGCGTCCCTGAAAGAGAAGGGACCGGGTTCGATGGGGAAGGGCATATCGTTCATTGGCAGCTGCCTGTCCGGGTTGAATTCTATCTCTATGGGAGTGGGGTTTCCCTTTATCTCGGTCAGTATCCCTATCTGGTTATGGAAGTAACCTGTTGTACGGAGGTTGCCGTTAAACCATGTTGAATAGCTGGCCACCGATCTCATCCCGCTGCCCGGCTTACCTTCGGCAATCAGCCTTCCATGCATTGCCAGTCCAACAGACTGGATGCCGGCAATGAGAAGTGGATCATAATTGTAATTCGGTGGTTCACGGAAGGGTGGTATAAACACAACCATCCCGTTAGGTCCGGTCTGGTGATGGTTATACATTATCTGTGGAAAATATTTCCTGTACATAATGCGCGACATATTCTCCGTTTCAGCCTGTGTAACCATATAGGAATCACGGTTATTATCATGCCCGGTATATTTCTGGTAAAGGCGTGGGAGGCCCCTGCTGCTCCGCTTTTCGGGATCTTCATGCCGCATGTACCAGTCGCCTATCAGTTCAAGTCCGTCCGGGTTGGCAAAAACGGCCAGTAAGATCACATCATCAAGTATCCTGAGGGTCTCATCATCATTCCTGCTCACCATCCTGTAAACAGTTTCAATAAGCTGGTGAGAACCAACAACCTCCGTGGCATGCAGTCCGCCGTCAATCCATATGACTGCCTTTCCTTCCTTTGACAGTTCCCTTGCCTGGCTGTCATTTAAATCCCTGGCAAGAGCAAGTTTTTCGGAAATACTCCTGTAATGCTCAAGCTTTGAAAGGTTTTCAGGACTACTTATGACAGCCATAAACTGCGGCCTTCCTTCTTCTGTTGTACCGATATTCTCGAGGATCATACGATCTGATTCCTGATCAAGTAATTGCCAGTATTCCAGTGCTTTGGTATAGTTGGTAAGATGGTAGTCAGCTCCGATCTGGAAACCAAAGAAAGAAAGGGGAGGGGTGATGTTTTCCTGGGCACCCACCTTCAAAGCCGGATAACAGGTCAGGACAATAATAACAGTGAGCCATCTGATTGAGGCAGCAATTGTTCTTCTTTTGATCATGTTAATTTCTTTTTTGA
>JBNJHQ010000131.1:0-7001 GCA_051748705.1 Bacteroidota bacterium
TGCTTTAGCCAGCTGGCATCTTATCTGGTGATGCCGGCCTGTATGAAGATCCACTTCAAGCACATAGTACCTGTCGGTCCTGCTGGCCAGTTTATAACTCAAAAGCGCTTCTTTACTTCCTTTTACCTCCCGGTCATAAGCATAGGATTTGTTTTGTTTCTCATTCTTCTTGAGATAATGCATCAATTCCCCTTCCTCTGCCGGAGGCCTGTTTCGCACTACGGCAATATATTTTTTGGATATTTGCTTTTCCCGGAACATAGTGTTCAACCTCGCTAGGGCTTTCGAGGTGCGTGCAAAAAGAATAACACCGCTTACCGGCCTGTCGAGGCGATGAACCACTCCCAGGAATACATCCCCGGGCTTGTTATACTTTGTTGCCAGGTACTTCTTTATCTTATCAGACAGTGTGGTGTCACCAGTACTGTCGCCCTGAACCAGTTCACAGCATTGTTTATTGACGGCAATTATATGGTTATCCTCGTAGAGTATATTCATTGTTGCTTCAGTATTGCTCCTTTTCATTTGGGAAATCCAGTGAGCGTACATCCCGGATATAACCCTGCACTGCCCCGCTTATTTCCTGGTACAGGTTATGGTATCTCCTGAGAAACCTTGGTGAGAATTCCTGGTTTATTCCCAGCATATCATGAATAACAAGCACCTGCCCATCCACTTTATTACCTGCTCCTATACCAATTGCAGGTATGGAAAGGCTTTCAGCCACCTCCCCGGCCAGGACTGCAGGTATTTTTTCCAGCACAATGGCAAAGACTCCGGCATCTTCCAGTAACCTGGCATCACTCTTGAGTCTCTTTGCCTCTTCTTCCTGCCGCGCCCTCACAACGTAAGTACCAAATTTATGTATTGACTGTGGAGTTAATCCAAGATGTCCCATCACAGGTATTCCGGCCGAAAGTATCCTTTCAACCGATTCCCGTATTTCAGCACCTCCTTCGAGTTTAACTGCGTGTGCCCCTGTCTCTTTCATAATCCTGATAGCTGAGGAAAGGGCTTCCTTGGAATTACCCTGGTAGGTTCCGAAAGGCATATCTACCACAACCAGGGCCCTTTTGGCTGCACGCACCACCGAGGCTGCATGGTAGATCATATTGTCAAGAGTTATGGGCAGGGTGGTCTCAAAACCGGCCATAACATTTGAAGCTGAATCCCCCACAAGGATCACATCAATCCCTGCCCTGTCAACAATAGAGGCCATTGAATAGTCATAGGAAGTGAGCATGGCTATCTTTTCGCCTTTTAATTTCATCTCAGAGAGCACATGTGTTGTAACCCTCTTTACCGTACTATGGATCGACATAATCTTGTTTTTATGGTTATACCTGGTAAAGCTACAAATTTGTTTAAAATAATTTCAGTGGCTTTAAATGAAAATCCATTATCTGCCTTTTTGTCATTACTGCCTTTAGTTTGGTCATGCAAATTACCAAATGAATGTCATATTAGCATAAATAATGCTCGTAAATCCCGTGGCATAATCATTGATTACATGGAATGAAAAAAATCAGAAAACATTAAATACGTTATAAAATGGGAAAAATAATTGGAATCGACCTTGGTACAACTAATTCATGTGTTGCAGTGATGGAAGGCAATGAACCTGTCGTTATTCCTAATAGCGAGGGAAAAAGGACAACCCCGTCGATCGTGGCCTTTATTGAAAATGGTGAACGTAAGGTTGGGGACCCTGCAAAGCGGCAGGCTATAACCAATGCAAGTAAAACAGTTTATTCAATAAAAAGATTTATGGGTGAAACTTACGACAATGTAAGTAAGGAAATTACCCGCGTACCCTATAAAGTGGTAAAGGGTGATAATAACACCCCGAGGGTTCAGATTGATGACCGTAAATATTCACCCCAGGAAATATCAGCGATGGTCTTGCAGAAAATGAAAAAGACCGCTGAAGACTACCTGGGCCAGGAAGTAAGTGAAGCTGTGATAACCGTTCCTGCTTACTTCAATGACTCGCAGAGACAGGCGACCAAAGAGGCAGGTGAAATTGCAGGGCTGACCGTTAAAAGGATAATAAACGAACCTACTGCAGCCGCACTTGCATATGGCCTTGATAAAAAAACAGAGGATCTGAAGGTTGCCGTATTTGACCTCGGAGGAGGTACCTTTGATATTTCAATACTTGAACTGGGTGACGGTGTATTCGAAGTTAAGTCAACAAACGGGGACACCCACCTTGGAGGTGACGATTTTGACGAGTTGATAATCAACTGGCTCTCCGAAGAGTTCAAGAAAGATGAAGGCGTTGACCTGAAAAAAGATCCTATGGCACTGCAGCGACTGAAAGAAGCTGCCGAAAAAGCCAAGATTGAATTGTCCAGCTCATCGAGCACAGAGATCAATCTTCCCTATATCATGCCGGTTGATGGTATTCCCAAACACCTTGTAAAGACACTCACAAGGGCTAATTTTGAAAAACTTACAGATTCACTCATCCAGGCTGTTATTGAGCCGTGTAAAATAGCCATGAAGGATGCAGGTCTTAAAGCTTCCGATATAAACGAAGTTTTGCTGGTGGGTGGTTCAACCCGTATACCTGCAATACAGGAAGTTGTTCAGAAATTCTTCGGGAAAGCTCCTTCAAAAGGAGTTAACCCGGACGAGGTGGTGGCAATTGGAGCGGCAATACAGGGCGGTGTTCTAACAGGTGAAGTTAAAGATGTACTGCTCCTTGACGTCACTCCCCTATCCCTCGGAATAGAAACAATGGGCGGAGTGATGACCAAACTGATAGAAGCCAATACAACAATCCCTACAAAGAAAAATGAAACATTTACAACTGCAGCTGACAATCAGCCCTCAGTTGAGATTCATGTTCTCCAGGGCGAAAGACCCATGGCTTCAGGCAATAAGACAATAGGCAGGTTCCACCTTGACGGTATACCACCTGCACCAAGAGGAGTTCCACAGATTGAAGTGACTTTCGATATTGATGCCAATGGTATACTTAATGTGTCTGCCAGGGACAAAGGAACCGGTAAAGAACAAAGTATCAGGATTGAAGCCTCATCAGGACTCAGTGAGGATGAAATAAGGAAAATGAGGGACGAAGCAAAAGCCAACGAGGAGGAAGACAGGAAGGCGAAGGAAAAAGTCGACAAAATTAATTCAGCCGACAGTATGATCTTCCAGACCGAGAAGCAGCTTAAGGAATATGGGGATAAGCTTCCTGCAGATAAGAAAGAACCGATAGAAAAAGCTCTTTCAGACCTTAAAGAGGCTCACAAAAACCAGGATGTTGATGCTATTGACAGCGCTTTAAATGATCTGAATACAAAATGGCAGGCTGCTTCCGAAGACATATATAAATCGGCCCAGGCTGAATCACAACAGCAGGAAGGACCGCAACAGGGTCCGGAGCAGGGGAAAGAGCCAGGAAAAGGAAGCGATGACGATGAGGTTACAGATGTTGATTTCGAAGAAGTCAAATAAACAAGGTACGGACACATAATAAATAAAAAACACTCTGAAAATTCCAGAGTGTTTTTTTATTTTTACATAATCATTTATTGATGAGTTATGAATTATATTAAAAGACCCATATGGCTATTCCTGTTGATACTGATCCCCCTGTTTACATCAAATGCACAGGAGGGAATTAACACTACCGACGAAAAGGGTCTTAAACAGGGGCACTGGATAAAAAAATACGATAACGGAGAGCTGATGTACGAAGGTTATTTTGAGGATGATAAGCCAATTGGTGAATTCAGGCGCTATGATGAAAAAGGAAACCTTACTTCTGTTCTTACCCATAAAAAGGATAACGACACGATCCAGGCATTTTTCTATCACCCTAACGGTTATATTGCAGGCAAGGGTAAGTATGTTATGAAGGAAAAAACCGGGGAATGGTACTACTATTCCGATTACCTTGAAGACCATTTGCTTATGAAATGCACATATCATCATGGAAAACCGGAAGGAATGAGTATAAAATATCACTGGAACGGTGAGATTGCCGAGAAACTGGAATTTAGTGAAGGCAATAAATCAGGCATCTGGAAACAGTATTATACCGACGGAACTTTATCCCTGGAATCATCATACACGGACGGAAAACTGAACGGAGAGTTCAGGTCATGGCATACAAACGGCAGCAGGGAAATCACAGGACAATACAAAAACGACACCAGGATAGGCCTGTGGCATTTCTTCAATAAGGACGGCAGCCTGAGAAAAGAAATAAAATACAATAATGGAATTCCTGAAAACAGGGCTGAATTGATAAAGGAGGAAACGGAATACCTTGACAAACTGGAAAAGGAAGGCGGAAAACTCAATGACCCGGAAATTTCGGGGATAATAAGGTGAACCTGTCGCTGCCAGGATAAAAAACTGTTGATTTTGTTTCGGAAGACTTCCTGAAAAGTAAAAAAATGAGTGAAAAAAATGACAGGTACTCTTTAAGTGAACTTCAGAAACTCATCAAAAAGTCCATTGAGGAGAGATTACCCGGATTTTACTGGGTAAGTGCCGAAATATCCGAACTGAAAATCAATTATTCAGGGCACTGCTATCTTGAACTTGTTGAAAAAGACAGCAGGGAAGACATCAGGTCAAAGCTGCGTGCTATTATATGGTCACAGAAAGCAAGGCTACTACTGCCCTATTTTGAAAATACTGCCGGTCAGCCCCTGGCCGAAGGAATCAGGGTCTTGCTCAGGATCAAGATTGAATACCATGAACTCTATGGCCTGAGCCTGGTGATATATGACATTGACCCCGCCTATACTATCGGTGAGCTTGAAGTCAAACGAAGACAAATTATAAAAAGACTTGAATCAGAAGGTGTAATTAACCTTAACAAAGACCTTCCCTTCCCCCTGCTCCCTGCCAGGATAGCAATTATTTCATCGGAACAGGCCGCAGGATACGAGGATTTTACAGATGAGCTGAAAAGTAATGATTATGCCTATGTATATAAAACAAAGCTTTTCAAAGCGGTAATGCAGGGTAAAGAAACCGAAGCATCGCTTACTTCTGCCATAAATGACGTTTTTGAAGAAATAGAAAATTTTGACCTTGTTGCAATTGTGCGGGGTGGAGGTGCGCAGTCTGACCTGAGCTGGTTTGATAATTACAATATTGCCTACATGATTACCCAGCTGCCATTGCCGGTGCTTACAGGCATCGGTCACGAAAAAGATCTCTCCGTATGCGATATGGTAGCCTACAGATCATTCAAAACACCTACTGCAGTGGCTGATTTCATCATAAACCAGAGCCTCAGAACGGAAGAACATTTGCTGGAGTTGAGAGAATCAATTATCCATCATAGCAGGGAACTTGTGAGAGGGAAAAGAACAAGGATTAACAGGCTGAGCGTAAACATGGCACCAAAAGTAAGGTCTGCACTGCAACTTAAACGCAGCATGCTGAACAGGTCCGGTCTGAGACTATCGGGAGCTATACGCTCACGCCTTTCACAACAACATACGAGGTTAAATGCCTTTGAAGTAAATCTCGGGAAAAGTTCTTTCAAACTTATACATGATAAATCGGGACGGCTGGAAGATATTCACCTTAGGATCAAACCGGCCCTGGAGAGATATAAAATTCAAAAACATTCAATTTTGGATAATTTTTCCAGATCAATTGATTACCTTAGTCCTTCCAGAGTTCTGAAACGTGGTTATTCAATTACTCTTTTTGACGGGAAAGCTGTAAAATCGTCCGCCGAATTGAAATTAGGCTCTGAGATCAGCACTATTTTACAGCTCGGCAGGATAAAGAGTAAAGTATTTGACCTGAAGAAACCTGATAAATGATAAAGGGGAAAGTATTTTTTATTGGTCTGTTAATTATTTTTTTATTTGAGGGGCTTTATGGCCAGGATACATATTTCCCGCAGTGCAAAAGATATAAGCAGTCCGAATATCTCGATAACCAGCTCATAGAGTACTTATATTCCAGGGCATCAGAATATGTGAACAATGCCGACATCGAAGGACTGGAGTTAACTGCCCTTCAGATGAAAAGCCTGTCATGCCAGGACTACCCCATATATGACGGGCTCCTACAAAACCTGGAGGGGGTTATTTACTATTTCAAAGGAGAAAACAGTAAAGCCCTGAAGTACTTCCTCGAGTCTCTGGCAATTTATTCAGAACTTGAATATTACCGGGGTGTTAACGGTCTCCTTAATAATGTTGCCATAATATTTGCACTTGTGGGCGATTACCAGTCTTCAAAAAAATACCTTCTGCGTGCAATTGAAATAAATGAACGGGAAGGGATGAATTATTACGACATATTCAGCTATAACCTGGCTGAAGTGGAAGCGGAACTTGGCAATTATGAAGAATCAATAAATATTCTTAAAGGACTGATTAAGAATGAGTTTGCTCCCTTAAACCTGGTCTCACCCGTTTCTGTAATCGCCATGATAATAAGCGGCTATAATAAGCTGGGCATGCCTGAAGAGGCTGAGAGCTGGATAAACAGGGGTTACCTGGCACTGGATGAGGAAGATTTCAATGATGTCGACAGGATCAGTTTCTATACCTCTGTTATGGAGTATCACCTTAATAATGGTGATTACGATAAAGTAATAAGTACTTCGAAGCAGTATAACATAGACGAAAGACACAGGCTGCCCGACCAGTATGATCACCTTGAATATCTCTGCAGGGCCTATGCCGCCACCGGCAACTACAGCAAAGCCTGGAATTATGATAATTTACTCAGTGAAATATATGCACGCAATAATATTCTGGACAGGGAAGAAATAATCAACCTGCTGATGGTTGAATATGAAGAGACAAGAAACCAGAGACTCCAGGAGACGATAAACAGGGAAATGCAGCTGAACAGTAACAGGCAGGACCTGTCATACAAATTAACGATAATCTCCTTTACCATATTATTTGCCCTGATTATTCTCTTTGTAATTTTGCTCCGGATAAGGAAGATAAGGAATAAATATAAAGAGGAATTCAGCATAGAAACTGAAAAATTTGCAG
>JBNJHQ010000132.1:0-6992 GCA_051748705.1 Bacteroidota bacterium
ATCGGATATAACAGGCATAGCAAAGAAAAACTATGAAATAGCAGCCGGTGAGTTTGCACCTGTATATGATGAGATAAAAGCCCTGGTGAAGGAGTTTGACGCTTTTGATAAGAGACTGGACGAAATGGGCGCTCCAACAACACCGGGACGCTTCCCGGAGTGGAAGTAAAGACTCAGGGTGATATACGAATATCATCATCCTCAAAGCGTTCGTTAAGAACACTTATTATTTCATTGGCAGATGTTTCAATGGGGCGGTGGGTAACCTTTATGGTATAGAAGCCGCCCCTTTCAAATATGGCATGTGCGTAATCAAGTTCCATGCGTACCTTGCGTGGATTAACATAATCATCATCGGCTGAGAGCCCAAGCTCCCTGACCCTGTTGGTACGCTGCATTATAAGATAGTTGGTTGTTGTGGTAAGGCCGAAGACCCTCCTGGAGTCTGCAATAAAAAGCTCATCGGGAGGCTGGTGTCCCGGTATCAAAGGTATATTGGCAACCTTCCACCCGAACATACCGAGATAGATACTCAATGGTGTCTTGCCCGTCCGTGACACACCTGTAAGAATAATATCCGCCTTGCCTATTCTTTGTGCATTGAGTCCGTCATCATGCTTCATGGTAAATTCGATAGCCTCCACCCTTCTGAAATATTCCAGGTTACTTATCCGGTATAATCCCGGTTTGCTTATTGGCTCAGTATTGAATGATTCCGAAAGATAATCGGAAAGGCCTCCTACAATATCAAAATTTCTGATATCTGCACTGTCACATGCCACGATCAACTCCCTTCGCATCTCAGGATCAACCATGGAATGCACAATAACTCCTTTTTTAGACTTCACCCTTTCCACCGTCTCATGTATCATCTTCTTTGAGTTGACATCCGGAATCACTTTCACCGGACACTTATGTTTAGGAAACTGAATAAGTACAGACCGGACAACATTGATACCCGACAGTCCCTTGCCGCCTGAGACAACAAATATTGTGGGGCAGTGAAGAGCTCCTCTTTTATCGTTTTCATTATACTGCATATACTTTGATTTTTAGAAAACCTCCTTTAAAAGATAATCTTTTTAATTTAAATATTGTTATTAAGTGAAAGGGGCATTAAAACCCGGGGCCAAAACATTAATAAAAAGCATTCCCTGATCAGCTGTTTTTTGATTAAATTCGCGGTAAATACAGGCCATGTACTTTTTTCAAAAAATAAAAATTTAAAAACAAATGAAAAATTTTATCAGGAGATTGCGGAATTTTTTCCGTACAACAGCTTTGGGTGGTGTTGTGGCCTTACTGCCACTGGTACTGATATTGATTCTTTTCAGATGGATAGCAAATATTATCCAGCGGTCTCTCGAACCACTGGTAAGTCTTATTAATACAGATTCCGAGCTGGTGATAACAGGCTTATATATACTTGCCGTTGTCGCTATTATCCTGCTGTTCTTTCTCTTCGGCCTCTTTATACAGACCAGGATGGGGCACTTTTTCAGGACTGTTTTCGAAGATCAGTACCTGTCGAAAATACCCGGCTATAAAATGGCCAGGGAAACAGTCATGCAGTTTTTCGGAAAGAACAAGTCATTCTTCAGGGAGGTGGTGCTGGTTGATATTTTCAACTCGGGAAGCCTGATGACCGGTTTTATAACCGATGATCATGAAGACAGTGAATACCTCACTGTTTTTGTGCCTACAGGCCCAAATCCCACTTCGGGTAATATCTATCATGTACACAAGGATAAAACTGTCCGCACGAATACCACTGTTGATACCGGGATGAAGTCAATTATCAGCTGCGGTGCCGGGTCTTCTAATATTTTTAAAAGCAGGAAGGATAACAAGAAGACTGATACAGAAAAAATGTGACATCTTACAGTGTGAAAAAAAGTTAAAAATGCGCATTAAGCATTGATCAGACGTAAAATTCCTTTTACTTTATTAATATTTGATGCACAAGCTGCGAAACAAATATGAACCAGCTGACAGAGACTCAATGACCGGTAACAAGAAGAATTATAACCACATAAATAAAACAGTATTATGTCAAGAGAAACCCGGAAAACACCTTATGCCCTTCCGGGCATTATTATTGCCCTGCTGCTGAGCACAGCAATAGTCAAGGCCCAGAAGGTGCCCATCAGCTTTGATAATTACCACGGCTATAAAGGCAGTGTTGAATACCTGGAAAAGGTAAATGCTGCCTATCCTGGTATCACCGAGCTGATGACCATTGGTGAAAGCACCATGGGAAGACCCATTTATGTACTTGTGATATCCAATATGCAAACAGGTACAACAATAGACAGGCATATCGTGCTGAGAAACAAACGAAAGGAAAATATTGATAATGTTCCGCCCATGAAAAGTCACCAGGGCAAGCCGGGACATTTTATCAGCGGATCAACACATGGCAATGAATATACCGGCACGGAAGTATGCCTGTATATTATAGACAAACTGGTAAGCGGCTATGGCAATGATGAAAATATTACCGGCCTAATCGATTCCAAAGCATTCTATATCTGTCCGATGATCAACCCTGACGGAGTGTTTAACAGCGTTGAAAAAGGTATAGCCCAGCGTAATAATTCCATGAAAAGGGATGATGATGAAGACGGAAGGATAAATGAGGACGGTCCGGATGACATTGACGGGGATGGATATATCACTTCTTTCAGGTATAAGGATGATGATGGCAGATATATCATTGATGAAAAAGATCCAAGGCTTATGATAAGGATACGCCGGGATGAAGAAACTGATAAGCAAAGATATTCAGTTGTAAGGGAAAACATTGATAATGATAATGACGGCAAAATGGGTGAAGATTCCGAATCGGGTATTGACCTTAACCGTAACTACCCTGAAGGCTGGTGGACGGATGACGGTTTTGCCGGCGGATCAGGCGATTACCCGCTGTCAGAACCCGAGACCCACGCCATAGCGGAATTCTTTACCAACTACAGGAATATTCTTATGGCCCAGTTTTACCACACAGCGGGAGGTTTTACTTACCGACCCATGGGTACGGCACCACATTCAAGCCTCAATCCCAAAGATGTTGCTGTCCTTGATTTTATTATGGGCAAAAAATACCTTGAGATAACAGGTGAAGAAGTGCCGGAGGCATGGATGAACCCTGGCAATATTAATGAATACAAAAAAGAGCTGGCCGGCACCGATGCAGACAGCTATTCAAAAGCAAGAGGCTATAAACTGCCCAGGGGCTGGAGGGTCAGTTATGATGAGAGACGCGATAAGCGCTATGGCTACGGCATGGCCACCGACTGGCTCTATGCCCAGTACGGTATATACTCAATAACAACGGAGTTGTGGAATCCTGAAGCTGATATACCCGGACTCCAGATACCTGATGAAGATAACAGGCGTGTTGCCATCCAGAGGGCCTTGCTTAAATACCAGGATGAGAAATATGACGGCGAGCTGTTTGTGAGCTGGAAAAAATTCGACCACCCCCAGCTGGGAGAAGGCGAAACAGGTGGCTGGAAACCCCCTGTATCATTGAATAATGCATTCCCGGGAGAACCCCTGCTCAATGTATGCGACAAGCACTGGCAGTTTGAACTGTTCAGGGCCGGACTGCTGCCTGAGCTGGGTATCGCCGACCTTAAAACAAATATTATCCACACCGGCAATACCAGTGAGGGGAAAGTCACGCGAAAAGATGATGAATACACAATTCAGAAAGGCAAAAGCAAGGGTAAATACCATATTGTTGAGATAAAAGCTGTAATAGAGAATACAGGAGCGCTGTCAACAAACCTGGCAGAAGGAGAGAGACTGCCGGGCAACAGGGAGGATGTGGTATGGCTTATTGCAGACCGCGACGATATTGAGTTCCTGGAAGGACAGGCCTTTACAGGTCTGGGCAGCCTGGGCGGAACCAGAAAGATACCCGGCGTGCAAAACAGACCATCAAAAAAAGATGTCAGATGGCTGGTGGCGGTAAAAGACAACACGGACCTTAAAGTAGTGGTATCATCTCTTAAAGGCGGTACGGTAGTAAAAGAAATTAGAATAAAATAAAAGGAGACAATCATGAAGACAAAATACAGATATATGGGAATATTGATCCTTTTCATCTTCTCCTTTCTGGCAGGACAGGCACTGAGGGCACAGGACAGGTTGCAGAAAAGCGCAGGTGGCGAACATGGTGAAATGGATTTCAGCATTAACTGGAAGAAATATTATAGCTATGAGGAGTGGACAGGCATAATGAAGGAGATGCATAAACAGTACCCCGCCCTCTGCGATATCGAATCAATAGGTAAAAGCAGGATGGGCCGCGACCAGTTCTTGCTTACGATAACAAACAAATCAACAGGTAGTGACACCGATAAACCTGCCATGTGGGTCGACGGAGCCATTCACGGCAACGAGGTAAACGGTATCACCTGCTCTCTTTACCTGGCATGGTACCTGCTTACCAGGTATGAATATGATCCTTATGTGCATGAGCTTGTTAATGAGAACAGTTTTTATATACTGCCTGGACTCAACGTGGACGCCAATGATTCATATGTTAAATATCCCAATACCGCCCATAATCCGCGCGAGACTTACAGGCCGGAAGATAATGACGGCGACGGGCTGTATGACGAAGACCGTACGGAGGATGTTGACGGCGACGGTGAGCTGTCATATATGTACCGTGAGGACCCCGACGGCGACCTGAGACTGTCATCTGACAGGAGAAGGTTCGTTGATGCTGAAGACGGTTTTGAGGGACTACGGTTCACAAGGATAGGCTCCGAAGGTTATGATAATGACGGCGACGGCAGGATCAATGAAGATGATATAGGCGGACCCGATCCTAACCGTAACTTCCCCTATGGCTGGAACCTTAACGCTGGTAATCCCTATCCTATGTCCGAACCCGAGACACGTAACGTGTTTGAGTTCCAGCTGGCACATCCCAATATCTTTGCTTCCTTTCATTATCATAATACAGGGCGACTGATAATGTTCCAGGCACCGCCGGCGGTAAACCAATCGGCTGATCAGCAGGAAAGGCTGCAGCAGCAGACAGAAAGGCAGCTTGAAGAGATGAGGAAGACAAACAAATATGCACAGGCCTATGCCAGGAGGGTGAGCGATAAGTACCAGCATGATATGGACGTGCAGACAGAGATAGTAACTGAAGGAGCATATATACTGAAAAATTACAGGCCCGTTATAGGGGGTTTATCCGGACAGGCACATGCCGCTACCTATTATATGCTGGGAGCATATTCATACCTTATAGAATTATGGGGCTCACCGGCCACCCTGGCCGATATAGACAATGACGGCCGGGTGTCAGATGAGGAATTTATGAAATGGATAGACCTTGACCTTACTGGTGAAGGATGGATAGATCCTCATAAGGTGGACCACCCCGATCTGGGTGAGGTATGGATTGGCGGTTCTGCAAAAAAGCATATGCAGCGGACACCCCCCTCA
This sequence comes from Bacteroidota bacterium, assembly GCA_051748705.1. Taxonomy (GTDB): domain Bacteria; phylum Bacteroidota; class Bacteroidia; order Bacteroidales; family VadinHA17; genus UBA9300. Next base: position 5,473 of record JBNJHQ010000132.1, read on the forward strand.
AGGTATATAGAGATGGAGGCGGAGAAGAATGCCAGGTTCGTAATGTACTGCGTAAGCCAGTTCCCCGAAGTGAAAATCAATGATATAAAGGTTAAGGCTGTAACCGGCAATATCTACCAGGTGGACGTAACAGTGGAGAACGAGAGTGTATACCCCACATCTTCTGACAGATCGGTGCAGCTGGAAAGATCAACACCCGATGTATTAAAGTTTGAGGCATCAGATAATATAACTCTTGTTGAAACATCAGGCAAAGATCTGGATGACGGTCGTCGCAGATACTACCGCAGATCTGATCCCACACCGCAAACACAGCTGTCAGCAGGTGATAAAACAGAGTTCCGCCTTAAGGGCTCGGAAGAAAGGATAATAAGATATTTCATTGCCATGGATGGCAAAAAGGGAGAGGCTGAATTTATACTGGACTCTAAAACAGGGGGCAGTGATCATAAAACTATATCTATTAAAATAGATTGAAACCGGCAGAATACCGGTACCTAATAAGCACCTATTACAGAAAGGGCCTGTGGAAAAACCACAGGCCCTTTTTATATTTGCTTTTCGCCGCGATCGTTGGCAGCAAAAATAATAAGCCCTGAATCAGCTTACTTCTTAGTCACCTTCTTCATCACCTCTTCCTTGCTCAGCTTTTTGGTACAGAAGAACCAGTCATGGCAGGTCACATCAGAATCGCCGGCAGTCATCCTTTCCTCAGCAACACCGCATGATCCGGGGGGAGGAACTATTACTTCGTCACCCGGACGCCAGTCGGCGGGAGCGGCACATTTAAACTCATCTGTTGTCTTAAGTGCTATCAATACCCTGTATAGCTCGTCAAAATTACGGCCTATACTGAGCGGATAATAAATGATAGTGCGAATGGTACCTTCAGGGTCAATGAAAAACACTGCCCTTACTGCCTGTGTGGCTGCCTCACCCGGCTGTATCATACCGAACTTATTGGCTACGTTCATGCTTACATCATCGATAAGAGGGAATTTTACCTCTATATCCTTCATCCCCTTGTACTCAATCTTCTCCTTGATGGTCCTGAGCCAGGCAATATGACTGAAAAGTCCGTCCACCGAAAGACCTATAAGCTTGCAGTTAGCTTCTTCAAACTGCTGCTCCATGCTTGCAAAAGTCATAAACTCCGATGTGCAGACGGGAGTGAAATCCGCGGGGTGACTGAACAAGATTGTCCAGTGACCTTTATAATCCTCGGGAAAATTAATCTCTCCCTGTGTTGTTTTCGCTTTAAAGGCCGGTGCCTTATCACCAATCTTAGGCATTGAAAAAATTTCCTGTTCTTTGTTCTCTTCCATTAGTCTTTAATTTTTAAGTGTTAGAAATAATATTTATTTAATTTATCATTCTCCTATTCTCTTTTCCCTTACTGTGCCGTTTTTTCGCGTAGAAGCTATTTATCCCTGAATTCTCCTTTTATCTGCAACTGTATCTCCTCAATCCTGAAACCCGGTATTTGTCTTTCTTTAAAATAACCCTCCAGCAGGCGGTTC
>JBNJHQ010000133.1:0-6990 GCA_051748705.1 Bacteroidota bacterium
TACCTTCTTTATTTCCGAAGCAATAACGGTAACTATTATTCAAAACTATTAATAAACTGATTAATCATATAAAATTATGAAATCTTTAAAGTTTTTGCCTCATGCCCTGACCTTGTTAATAATCCTGGGTATTACCTGTGGTTGTGAGAAAAATGAACCAGTGGCTGAAACGGAAACCATGACCATTGAGCTCTACGGTAAAACTATTACGATGATTTATTGCCCCGGAGGCACATTCCTTAAAGATTATGACGATGGCGATACCGATTATGAGGACGGCCCCGAAGTTACTGTTGAGCCTTTCTGGATATCAGAAACGGAAGTGACTAATGACATCGTGGAAACGATATTCAGTGCAGGCAATGGGACCCTTCCTTACTCAGGTATCACAAGCGGCTCTTCCATCTTTAATACCGTAGATATAAACGCCCATAACTACCTGTGTGAGGATTACGTAAAATGGGGATGGCAACCTCTGATCTATATGGGAGGCTCACAGTTGTATGGTTATTATGACATCATATATGACAGGGGTTTTGATGAGAGAAGCGGACTGGATGATTATCCATGCACAGCCATTACCTGGTACGGAACTATAATGGTTTGCAACTGGATTACAGCCCATTCTTCAACTACAGGTGGAATTGTCTATTCAGGAATAGAAACTGATGAGGAATGGTGGGCTGATCAGACGGAATGTGATTTCAATAAAACTGGATTCAGGCTTCCCACAACAGCAGAATGGGAATGCGCTGCACGCTGGCAGGGCAGTGACAACTCCGGTGATTGCTATGAATATCCTGCCGGCAGCGGACAGTACTGGACCCGTGGCGGTTCTGCCAGCGGCGAGCCATCGCTTTCAAATGATAAACAGCCAGTGAAGGGAAACAGGAAAGCCAACGCCCTGGGGCTCTATGATATGACTGCTAACGTATGGGAATGGTGCTACGACCAGGAGGATAGCTGGCAGAACAGGATAATAAGAAGTGGTGACAATGATATTCCCAGGATAAGCGCCACCTGGGATTATCCGGCAGACGGCCATGCCAGCGATCTTGGTTTCCGGCTGGTGATGAGCGCCTCAAAATAATATTTGTAAAAAATACACTATGAAAAAGAAACTTCTTATCATCCAGATCATATTTATTGCTGTCGGCATACAGGCCATAGGGCAGCCTGGAAATACAGATCATGTACAGGTATATATAGAAGGGTCCAGCAGTGGTGTAATTGACAGGGACATGATAACAGAGGTGAAGTTCAATTTCTGGATCACAGGACAGGTGGAGTATAACAGAAGCCTCAGTTATTCTTCCCACTTTGTCTACAAAATCAGGAACATGACAGTCAATTATGATTTTAAGAAAACTGTAAAAGTGAAAGAACCCAGGGATGAATGCCCCCATGATATAGCATCCAAACACGAAAAATCCGGGAGTGTCAGTCTTTCATCAAACCAGGCAAATGCAGATATGGTAATTGATTACGGTGTTGGCATTCAGGCCAAAGCACTGGAAGAAGCACGGAGGAACCTGCCCCCGGGAGTTAAAATTCCTGGACTGGATGATGTTCCAAAGGGTGTTTACAGACTTGAGCTGTTGAGCCTGTTGAAAGAAATTGAGGGTAAATGTTATTCAGGAGAGGATTGCCAGGAGAATGAATGCACAGAAATCATTGAACTGGGTGATGTGGAGGTAGGATGCACGATAAAAGATGATGGTAGTATGGTTGGACAAAAGAACTGGGTGAAGTCATATGGTGCAAAAGAGTTGTTCAGGTTCCATGTTGATGATTGTGAGGAAGAGGAGGAGAGTAATTTAGAGGTGGAAGATCCGATTGACTACCGCCTTAAATGGTATTTCGCCACTCCAACGGATCAATGTAAATACAAGATAATGAGTGCACTCGCAAATGCAAAAGATTCATTTGAAGAAGGTGCTTATACAAGGATGCTGTGCTTTGTGAACAGGATGCTTGAGGATAACGAAAGTGCTTTTATGATTTACCCTTCTTCCTTTGCTGAAATAGTTACATGGGACCAGGGTGCAAAATACATTTCAAACCTGGAACGCGATAACTACGACGAACTGCGCAACGACCTTAAAAAATGGTGCAGGCAATATGATGGAGACGAATTGGTACAGGCAATTGAGACACTCGACAGGAACATGCATATGTTTTTCAAAAGGATGGAATATGATGAGGATAATTACCGGCTGAGTCCGGGACAAATCTATGTGAAAGAACAACTTGTTAAAATGGCCGGGAATGATAAACATTACCTTAACTGTTATATCAGTGAACGTATGCCATGGAATAAATAGGAATCGCTATGTTAAAAGCATAAGGAAAAATATAAACCATAAATAAGAACATACACAATCATTATATGATAAATAGAAACAAAAACAAGTGATTAAACCATAACAAAAATGAAAACCAAATACATAATACGATCAGTCATCCTGGGTTTCTTTCTTGGAAGCCTGCTCCTTACTGCCTGCTCCAAGGAAGATGAACCTTTGTTTGAAACAGCTTTTGATGGATTGCTTGAGGTTGAGTACATCAATACTTACCCACCATGGACGGTGTCTACATCAATGGCATTTACTATGACCGAAAATGGCGAAATCACAATAGCGACGGGAACACTAAGCTATTCGGGGGAATTAACCATGGAAGATTCCAAAATTACCCGTTCGGGTACATGGTTGTTAAGTCCTGAAGGCCATTTTGAGGAATCAAACTCAACTATTGTCATAAATCCCAATATCACTGTGTCAAACGATGTGACAAAAGTCTATGCAAAAGACAATTATGGCAATTGGGTAAAAGTATCGGAAGCCCCCTACAGTGGTGCGGCCGGTGGACCGGTCACCTTCGGCCTTATGTTGGCGGTAACAAGTCCTGCCGGTTCAGTTCAAACAGTAAGTGATGGCACGGGTTCCATTACATGGACCCTGGGCCTTTTTGAAGCAAACAATCCAATCGTGCCCTGAGCGGATATGCATTATTAATACAAAATAAAATGAAAAATCTTAAAACTATTCTTACAGTCCTGTTCATCTTCCTTATGGTTCTTGCATGCAAAAAGGAAGATCCCCCCGGTCCGCCTGCCCTGACAACAGGAGCAATATCGGAGATAACATATTCAGGGGCAATTACAGGCGGCATAATCTCTGATGACGGAGGTGAAGCCGTCACCGCCAGGGGCGTCTGCTGGAGCACATCCTCCACACCCACCACGGCGGACAATAAGACCGAAGATGGGGCGGGCAGCGGCTCTTTCACAAGTGAAATTACCGGCCTTGACCCCGAAACCCCCTATTACGTACGTGCATATGCTGTCAACAACGTGGGTACTTCCTATGGCAACGAAATATCATTTACTTCAGGGCCGCTGACGGATATTGACGGTAACACTTACAATATAATTACTATAGGCACCCAGCTGTGGATGCAGGAAAACCTCAAGGTCACGAAATTAAACAATGGAACAAGCATACCTCTCGTTAAGGACAATGACATTTGGCTCCAGACAGATGACCCCGGGTATTCATGGTATGACAATGATGAGGATACCTACGGGGATACCTATGGGGCATTTTATAACTGGCACACCGTAAATACCGGTATGCTGTGTCCGGATGGCTGGCATGTACCATCTGATGATGAATGGACTGCCCTGACCGATTTCCTGGGTGGTGAGGAGGTTGCAGGTGGTAAACTGAAGGAAGCAGGCACCGAACACTGGTACAGCCCTAATACCGGAGCAACGAACGAATCAGGATTTACAGGCCTGCCCGGTGGTTACCGAAGTAATGGTGGACAGTACTACAGCATGGGATGGACAGGCAACTGGTGGACCTCCACCATTGTGGATGATGGATGGGATATGTATGTTTATAACAGACGCTTAAGGGCAGATCTCAACAGTGTCTACAGGGGTAACTCTAACAAGAATTTTGGTCGCTACGTAAAGTGTATCAAGGATCAGTAAAAATAAAAAAATGTGCTAACAGGAAGCTTACATGCTAACTATAAGTATCTTAAATCAAAATATCCGGTCTTAAATTACAGCAGAATAAATATTTTATAAACAGAAATATTCGTAAGAATCATTATTGAAAATCGCGATAAATAGTTTATTTTTAATAGACATTTATCAAACAAAAAATTATTTAACCATGAAAAAATTACTAGCATTACCACTGATTGCATTTTTTGCACTTTCACAATTATCAGCCCAGGATCCCATCTTTCTCAAAGGGGATAAAGTGCTGAACCTTGGCCTCGGACTGGGTTCATCATTATATACCGGCAGTTTTTATAAAATGCAGGTGCCACCGCTATCAGCTTCACTGGAAGTGGGCATAGTCGACGAGGTCATTGATAAAGGCTCAATAGGAGTAGGCCCCTACCTTGGTTTTTCATCCTATAAATGGGAATACTCAGGCTGGGGATATAAATATACCAATATCATAATAGGCGGAAGAGGTAATTTCCACTATCCCTTTGTTGACAAGCTTGATACTTATACTGGCCTGCTGGTGGGTTTCAATATTGTTTCCTCCAGTGAGTTCGGTAATTTGGTCCCTGGCTATGATTATTCAACAGCCTCGAGTGGACTGGTATGGTCATGGTTCTTAGGTGCCAGGTACTATTTCACGGAAACAATAGCAGGAATGGTTGAGCTCGGCTACGGGATTGCTTACCTTAACATTGGTGTGGCCATGAAATTCTGAGGATATGATAGCCGGAGTCCATGGATTCCGGAAGGTGAAAAGCGAGGCGGGATAGGACCGTAAAATAGTGGGTAGTGGTAATTACTCTGAATGGACAATTGATAACCATACAAAATAAAACCATGAGAACAATTGACCGATTTACCATTATTACTTTTATGCTTTGCCTGCTGACATCATATGCTCAGGCACAGTGGAGCACTGACCCCAATGAGAACACCCAGGTATGCAATGCAGAGGAGGACCAGAAAGAACCGGCTATCATTACTGATGGAAATGGAGGTGTTATCATTGCATGGCGCGATTACCGCTACAACAATTCAATGTTCGGCGGTGATATTCTGGCGCAAAGACTGGATAATGAAGGTGCTGCCGCATGGACATCCAACGGAATTGCGGTAAACGCTGCATCGCTGGGGAAAGGGCATTTCAGTCCCGTATTGACTGAAGACGGATATGGAGGAGCAGTAATCGGCTGGGGCCGGACACCGGGCTTCCTCTATAACTATGATATCTTTGCCCAGAAATTGTTCCCCGATGGCACCAGGGTATGGGCAGCCAATGATGTAATCATCTCCAATGAACCCGGGACAGAATCATTTCACCAGATCGTAAGTGATGATTCCTGCGGTGCAATATTAACATGGACGCACTTACCCGGCACACCCGGATCAACCGACATCTATGCACAGAGAGTCGACTCGGCAGGTTCGACAAAATGGACAAACAACGGCGTGGAAATATGCATGGCCGCAGAAAGCCAGTCAAACCCGCAACTGACCGGCGACGGGATGAGCGGTGCAATTATTACATGGGACGATTCACGAAAAGGGATAGGCGAATCAGACATATATGCCCAGAAAATAAGCCATGACGGTACTGTTCAGTGGACAACAGATGGTGTTGAGGTGAGTAACTATCTCTACTACCAGGGAGTACCTGTGATTGTAAGCGATGGAGAGGGAGGGGCAATAATAGCATGGCAGGATGCAAGGGCAGGTAATGATGATATTTATGCTCAAAGACTCAATGCAGAAGGTGAATACATATGGACAGAACATGGGATCCCTGTTTGCAGCGCATCCCAGAACCAGCAGTCTCCCGTTATTGTAAGCGATGGTGAAGGAGGAGCAATAATAGCCTGGCAGGATATGCGTAACGGCAACCAGGATATATATGCACAACGTGTCAACGCATCGGGGGAGATGCAATGGACAACTGACGGGGTGGCTGTTACAATTGCTTCTGACAATCAAGCCTCCCCGGTGGCAATATCCGATAATGCCGGAGGGCTGATTATTACATGGTGGGACTACCGGGACGATGCCTTCGGTGATATTTACGCGCAACGCTTAAATGCATCAGGAACTCCATTATGGAGTGATAACGGCACTGCCGTGTGCACCGCATCAGGCTACCAGGAGTTTCCTGCCCTGGCATCCGACGGTGATAACGGGGCAATAATTGTATGGGCCGACAAAAGGAACGGAGAGCATTATGATATCTATGCCCAGAGGATCGATAAAAACGGGTATGCAGGAGTGTTTATAGATGGTGATCTTGATGGAATAGGTGATAAAGAGGAACAGGGCCCCGATGGTGATGATCCTGACTATGATGGTAATTCCGACGGACTGGCAGACAGCCAGCAGGCAGGTGTGGCATCTCTGTATAGCTACAACAAGGAACAGTATGTCACACTGGCCGTACCTGAACCCCTGTTACTGGAAAATGTACAGGCTATAGCCAATCCCGATCCTGATGCACAGGGTTCTCCCGAAGAAGGTAGCTATCCATATGGATTCTTCAGCTTTACAATAACAGGTCTGAACCCGGGCGACAACACAGTGGCCATCCTCCTGCTTCATGGAGGACCTGAAGTGAGCAATTACTATAAATACGGGCCAACACCCGCTGCGGTGACAGGCTGGTATGATTTTGATTATGACGGTGAAACAGGGGCTGTGATAAGTGAAGATACAGTATACCTTCACCTCACCGACGGGCTCCGGGGAGACTTTGACATAAGTGCCGATGGGAAAATTACCGACCCCGGTGGACCGGTACTGCTTACCACATCCATCGAAACAAACATAAGGCCGCCTTTTAATCTTGAAAGTAACTACCCGAATCCTTTCAGTGAACAGACTAATATTGCTTTTTCCACCGGGCAAATGAAAGAACTGCTGATTGAAGTGTTTGACCTGGCAGGAAGGCTGGTTTGTACCCTGCTAAATGAAAAAGT
>JBNJHQ010000134.1:0-6947 GCA_051748705.1 Bacteroidota bacterium
AAGGTGGTTTGAAACCAATGCCTGTACATCGATTTCGGAAGGCCACTGCTTATAAACAGCTCTTCCATCTTTTGTGCAGCTTCATGGCACACTATCATCGGCATACCTTTCAAAATGAACTTTTGGAAATTCTTTTTCCATCCATTTGTCAAAAACAAAATGAAGAAAAATGTTGGCTAAAAGCGGACTTATTACACCACCTTGTGGTGTGCCTATAATCCTTTTCTCAGTAACGCCATTCTGTAGTATCACGTCTGCAACTAACCATCGTTTGATATAGAGCAATACCCATCTACACTGCGTGAAATGAGAAACAGCTTTCATTACAAGCGTATGATCTATTGCATCAAAGAAATTCCGAATATCCATATCTAAAACCCAATCATCTCTCCAGCATCTCTGTCTTGCTTTAGCAACTGCATCAAGTGCAGATCTCCCAGGACGATACCCATATGAATCATTATGGAAATATGGATCAACCATAGGTTCCAAGTATTCCTTAACTACCATCTGGGCAATTCTGTCTGAAATTGTAGGAATCCCAAGAGGTCTTGTTTTACCATTTCCCTTAGGGATATCTACTCTGCGGATAGCGGGTGGAAAGTAACTTCCTGAAGATAACCGATTCCAGATCTTGTATAGATTCTTCTTTAAGTCATTTTCAAAATCCTCCATTGTTTGCCTGTCAATGCCAGCTGAACCTTTGTTAGCCTTTATCTTCAGGTAGGCATTCCATACCATTTGTTTACTTATACTGAATGACCTTGCCATTACCTCTGGATCCTCCCATTGATGGTTGTCCAAAAGTTCTGGCTGAATAACGTAGCTCCTTCACTCAATTTGCTTTCACAAACTTCATCACAACTACGAGCTACTCCGCCCCTAGGATTTACATCGGTACTTGCAGTTTCGGAAATACCAAAACCTCTTCCCTTAGCATTAAATCCGTAGGTTCCCACGTTCCACAAAAGAGCCTGAATTAAGATCATGCAGCCTCTACACCGAACGCCACCCAGCCCATAAACAGGTATTGTCTGGATTTGTCCCGGACTAATAACGCCATCCGGTTTTGACGTTAGTTGAATTGCTTTGCGACATGTCATCGACTGTTCACTTACGTTCATCTTCTTAATTCTTACCTGACACTTTTTCAATGCCTTTTCCATCGACGCTCACTACAAAGGCTTTTGTCCGATGCAGCTCGTGGTGGTTTGAAGCCAGAGCCTGTACTCAGACTTCGAGGGGCCGTCCCTCATCTCTTAAGCAGCATGACTTTCGAGTATCATTGTGATTCTCTCAAGTCTTCGTGGCACACCATTATCCCAACAATTACCTTTTCTGCTCATGCTTTGGATTATAAGGCTATTTGCTCTAAGGATCCTGGTGAATTCATTGCAGGCATACTGGACCCCCCGATCAGAATGAAAAATCAACTCTTGGGTGACAGGACGGTTCCAGACTGCCATAATCCAAGCCGGAATAATGGTTTCTGCCGCCGATAAGCCCTCACTCATGGCCCAACCAATAACTTTTCGGTCATACAGATCGATGATTACAGTCAGATACAGCCAACCATTTCGTGTACGCACGTAGGTTACGTCGGAGATCCATATTTCGCCCGGTCTGGAAGCACTAAACTCCTGATTAAGTAGATTGGGCGCAACCGGATAGTTATGATTAGAATCGGTAGTTACCTTGAATTTCTTTCTTCTTTTGGGCCGCAGGTCAGCAGCACGCATCATTCCGGCAACTTTATTCTTACCTACTGTCCATCCTCTTTCCTTTAGCTCACGGGTCATCCGTATGCTCCCATAACTCTGCTTACTCTGTTCAAATATCTCCATAATCTCTATCAAAAGCTGCTCATCCAGTTTCCAGCGGTTGGAGGAGCCCTCTTTGAGCCAGCGATAATAACTGCTTTTGGTCACCTTAAACACTTTACACATCATCTCAATGGAAAATCTGGTTCGGTGATCACCTATGAATTGGTAGATTTTCCATCGCTCCTGGAGAAGATGCTGACCGCCTTTTTTAAGATGTCCCTTTCCATCTTAGCATCCCGTAGCTCTTTCTGCAATCGGGCATTCTCCTTCTCCAAATCGGTCATTTTGGGCTTTCCTTTCCCAGGAAAACTATTGTCCTGGTACTTTTCATGTTCTCTTCTCCACCGATATAATAACTCCGGGTGGATTCCTAATTCTTCGGCAATCTCTCTTGCATTGCCTCGTGCATACGAAAGCTCAACTGCTTTTTGCTTGAACTCCCGATCATAATAATTTCTCTGTTTTTTCATCATGGCAATTTACTACTTTTATTGTAGCTTAACTTGCCGTCCAGTTTTTTAGGGTATATTCAGTTTTTCTTATAACAGACATAGCTATACCAAAGGTAAATTTTTTCTTCTTATCTGAAAGATTTCTCAACTGGAAATTTCTATGATATGCCTTAATATTACTCCCCTGGCATGCATAATCATGACACTGTAAGCGTAAAAAAATTTAGAGTACATGGAAAACAGATGATTAGCCGGGATAAAGTTTGCGGTTATCCTGCAAGTGATGAGTGAAATAATTTTCACTGACAGCGCCAGCATTACAGGCCGCAGCAGCAATGTAGAATATATACCCCTATGATGAGGAAAAAATGCACGCTGACATGCATTCAGAAGACCATTATACCTGGGGATCCGTTTATGGCATGGTTTTGCAGCATTAGCTGTTAGATTTTATTATTTATAACAAACGGCGTATAAATATCATACTGCCCGTAAAAAAATATCATAAAATATGACAGACATAAAAGGAAAAAAGATCGCAATTCTGGCCACTAACGGCTTTGAGGAACTTGAGCTTACTGAACCGAAAAAAGTCCTGGAAGAAAAGGGTGCCACACTAACAGTAATAGCTCCCGAAAAAGGCAGGATTAAGGCATGGAACAGCGGTGAATGGAGTATTGAAGTAGAGGCAGACCTTAAAATTGATGATGCCAGAGCGGGAGATTATGATGCCCTGGTACTGCCCGGAGGGGTGATCAATCCGGATAAGCTCCGCAGGGTACCGTCTGCCATTGACTTTGTCAGAAGTTTTTTTGATGATAATAAAATTGTTGCTGCTATCTGTCACGGCCCCCAGCTATTGATAGAAGCCGGTGTTCTCAAAGGAAAAACAATGACGTCATTCCATTCCATAAAAACAGACCTGGAGAATGCAGGGGCGGAATGGATTGATTCGGAAGTGGTAGAGGATGGCAACCTTATCACTTCACGAAATCCCGGCGACCTGGAGGTATTCAACAAAAAGATCCTTACAAGGCTGGCTGCAGAATAGGATACCTGTGGCAGAATAAGGATAGCTGGGTAAACGGGATTACGCCGACTTTGCCGGGCGCCATTTTTTTACTGCTCTTAGCTGTATGGGGGCGAGGTAGATATTGGAAGCGGATTTGCCAATAATATATGCCAGTGAAGCTGCAATTACTCCTACCATATTGAGATACCCGACACATACCAGCAGCACCAGGAGTATTACCACAAGTTCCACGGCAGTGGCTATGGAAATGGGTCCGGTAGTACTTGCTATCACCAGTGTGGAGCGCTGAAACGAGAGGAGCACAGATAAAGCCGGGAGGAATAAAAGTATTTTAAGAGGAAGGTATGCCAGGTCGGCCAGATCAGGTGTAAGTCCGGATACATCCCTGAACCATATAGCAGCAAGCGGGGTAAAAGCAATGATGCCAAGCAGCACCGTCACTCCCGAACCAAGTATAACAGCAAAGTTGCGCAATTTAGGGTAGTTCTGTTTCCTGTCGCCCGCCAGTGCAATATTCACCTCCTGGTATGATAATCCCACGCTCCTGAAGATAAAAACCAGTGAATTAACAACGGGCAGCACTGCAAGTGATTCTATTGGCATCTGGGAACGGCCGAGGAAAAAGGTTACGAAAGGATGGACACCCAGGGAAAGCAATGAGGTAAGTGCCAGCGGTGTATAGAACCTTGTTATGAACCTGTAGCCCAGTTTAATTTCCGGGTGCTCCCCTGGATTCTTATTCTCAGCATGATCGCCTTCACTAATAATACGCCTTACCGTCTTCCTTGCCATCAGCCAGCTTGCAAGGGCCTCCGCAAAGACAGCTACTGATAAGGTTGCTCCTCCCACATATGCCCCGGGTATACCTGTCAGATAAAGAATAAATCCAGCCAGCGCAATAACCAGGAGTCTGACAATGGTACCATATGTTACCCTCCGTGTCAGATTATTTCTTATCAGTATTCCCTGGTAAAACCTCCGGTACCCGATAGCAGGCGGCCATAGTATAAGAAGTATAAGTGATATATATGTCAGCCGGGCCACATTTTCGGGCACCCCCATCAGATCCTTTATAATAAAGTTAAAGACCGGGGGAATAAGTACCAGTAACTGGACAAGGACCACCGACAGGTTCAGAATATCAGTAAAACGCTTCAGTTTTTTATAGGAATTGCGGTCTGTCACCAAAGCCGTTGATGCACTCATAAGCATTATCACGGGAGCTTCCACTATCAGTGCAAAGGAGAAAGCTATACCAAAGGCTGCAAGGTTATGCTTGGCATCCGGCAGCCTGGCTATCACGGACACCAGGAATGGCTGCTCCAGAGCCATCATCAGCCAGGTCAGGGCCAGCGGGCTCCAGAAGAGAAATATCTTTTTATATGTTAAATGTTCGGTAATCTTCACTGTTCAGATAAAGAGCACAAATATATTAAAAGGAAATCAACTTAGCGAAGTCCTTTTACCCTTCTGTCGCTACAAGACTGCCTGAAATAATATACTGCAATATCAGCATAATTATACAGGTTTGCTGCATTCCAGCTGAAAAGGCCGGTATGAAACTGCCTGGTATCGGATAATTCCCTTAATCTTCCGGTGCTTAAATCCATACCGCCATTATAGGCAGCAGCATAGATCCTTATCTTATCTTCTGTTGATTCAAAATGGAAACAGGTAAAACGGTCTTCCATCAGCTGGTAAAACATATACAGATAAATAATCTGTCCATCCAGGCTGCCAAGTCTTTCAAGTCTACGATACCTGTACTCATTATTCTGCAAGGTGTCACTGAGCCATGACCATTTATAAGCTGTCCCTCCCCTTCTCCTCCACTCCCTTTCAATCTTCTCAGCAAAAGCCGGTTTCATCTGGAAAGGTCCTACAGAAAAATTGGCATAAGTAGATCCGTATTGCACATAAAGGGTTTTAAGGGTAGCTGTTTCGATAAGATCACGAAGGGCATTATACCTTATTAATTCAGGAAAAATAATAGCGCTGGCTACCTGCCTGTCTGCAGTGTCAGGAAAAACAGAGCTAAACTGAAAACTATTATCATTAATAAAGCGGAGGGCATATACATAATCCGTACCGAATTGATCTTCATAATCAGCTTGCTGACACATCAGCAAACCCGGGGTGACAAGCAAAATCAATAAGGCAATAAGCGCATACCGCTCAGTGCTATAACGATTTCTCATAAAGAACAAAGCGTTTCTCATCTTCAAGGGTCAGCCACTTCAGGATGGTCAATCCGCCTTCTTCCACCACCTTTATTTCCAGGGGGGCCGGGTATGACTCCCCTGAGCTGAAAACAATTGATTCATATGTGCTGTAGGCAAAAGTATTACTTTTAGCGGACCACCATAAGCCGGTAAGATGTGAATAGCCGCCAAGGTCAAGGTCTGTCATACCATTAAGATAAAGCCTGCCATCTGCTAGCATATGCCATCTTTCACCGCTATTATAACCATAGGCAGGATTATCTCCGCTAAAAACATCAGATTTATACGGGCCAAAGACCTCTCCTCTTGTAGTATACACATAAAAGTCTTTAGTCGACTGCCTCATCTGCTTTTCCATCTTCTCTCTTTCTTCGACGAATTTTTGCAGCTGCTCCATACTGACTTCGCCTTCCTCAAGCTTCCTGGCCATCTCCATCATTTTCTCATTCTGCTCATTAATCAGATTATAGTCAATTTCCGGAATTTCTTCACTGACTGTTGCTAAAATTCCGCTTTTTACCCCGGGGCTGACTTTCAGATCAAAAGGCTCACCTTCGAGTTCTATATCAGACTGTCCGGATCGTATCAGCAGGTATGCCGGGGGGAGGGTATAATCATCCTGCGGCCTGGAAACAACTCCCATATAAGCATTTCCGCCCGCTGTGAAATAAAGATCCTTCACCGAGCTGAAGGGTCCTGATTTTATGCCTTTTGCCGTTATATAAATATTCCCGTCGTCTCCCATGCTTACATAATCCATATTATTCGCCTGGTTAATGAGATTATCGCCCTGCTGATCATTGTAATAATCTTCATCGCCGGGATATTCAATCAGCATCATTACTTCCTCTACATCCTCGTAGGGGCCCTGCTTTTTTCCATTCTTATGGAGGTAAAACATTCCCTGTTCATCAATGGTACAAACCTGTAAGCCCTGATTACTGTCAAAAAGGGAAAGGTAAGACTCAGCATATAAGATACGTTCATCCTGTGGTAAAGTTAACAGGACCTTCTGGGCAGATGTAATATTAAAAGTAATTAATAAGACGATAGCCAGGATTGCTAATCTGTGGTTGCGTGGTTTCATACCCAAATATAAAACTATATTTTATAATTCATAGTTATAATACGGTAACATCCACAGCTTAAGTAAAAAAATCAATATTTAATCTTCCCTCTTACATTATGCCACCTGCGGATAATATACCCGAAGATAACGGCATTAAAGAAGGTGAACATTCCATATATAACAGCGGGTATGGCCATCACTGTATTATTGAGGAATACCGGGCTGCTTGCTATTGTTATTGCAAGGGCGCTGTTCTGTATGCCCACCTCCACGGCAAGGGTGATAAGCTTGGCTTTATCAAAGCGCAGAAACCTGCCTGCATAATAACCCGATGTCATGCCCAGTACA
>JBNJHQ010000135.1:0-6946 GCA_051748705.1 Bacteroidota bacterium
CTCTCATTGAGGAATAATGTCCTTTTTCCCGGCGTGGTATTGCCTATCTCAATTGGGAGGGCTAAATCCGTAAAACTTATCAGGGATGCTTACCAGGCCAACAGGCTTGTGGGTGCAGTGGCACAGATCGATCCTGAGATAGAAGACCCGGTGTTCACAGACCTGCACAGGATAGGAACAGTTGGTCATATTATCAAGCTTCTTGAAATGCCTGATGGCTCAACCACTGCAATTATACAGGGACGGAAGAGGATTGAGCTGGTGGAAGCCGTTAAAACCAGTCCATACCTGACAGCAAGGGTTATTATACGGGCTGAAGAAAAAACAGCAAACAGGAAAAAGGAATTTGATGCAATAGTCAGTTCATTGAAGGACCTTTCGCTCAGGATAATCAAACTGAACCCGGGGATGGCCCAGGAAGCATCATTCGCAATAAAGAATATTGAGAATAAGTCATACCTCATAAATTTTATTTGTTCAAACACCGAACTGAAGGTCAAAGAGAAACAGAAGCTTCTCGAAGCCAACAGTCTGCATGACAGGGGAATAATGCTGCTGGAAAACCTGGTCCAGGAGATGCAGTTGCTGGAACTCAAGAACGAACTGCAGTCAAAGGTAAAATCAGACCTCGACCAGCAGCAGAGGGAATTTATGCTGCTTCAGCAGATGAAAACCATCCAGAATGAACTGGGTGATAACCCGCAGGAGAAAGAGATAGAGGAATTCAGGGAAAAGGCAAAAGATAAAAAGTGGAATGAAGAGGTTGAGGAGGTCTTTGAAAAAGAGCTGAATAAGCTGCAAAGGCTGAACCCTGCCGCGGCTGAATATTCCGTCCAGGTCAACTACCTGCATACACTGGTTGACCTTCCCTGGGCTGAATTCACAGAAGATAATCTTGACCTTCAACATGCCAGGAAGATACTTGATGAAGATCATTACGGCCTGGACGAGGTGAAAGAGAGGATACTGGAACACCTGGCCGTTATTAAACTGAAAGGCAACCTTAAGTCGCCTATCCTTTGCCTTTACGGACCTCCCGGTGTGGGTAAAACTTCTCTTGGCCATTCAGTTGCAAGGGCCCTTGGAAGGAAATATGTCAGGATGTCGCTGGGAGGATTGCACGATGAGGCTGAAATAAGGGGGCACCGTAAGACATATATTGGTGCCATGCCGGGAAGGGTGGTACAGAATATTAAAAAAGCAGGCTCTTCAAATCCCGTTTTCATACTTGATGAAATAGATAAGGTGGGCAAGGATTTCCGCGGCGACCCGGCATCGGCCCTGCTTGAAGTACTTGACCCGGAACAGAACAATGCATTTCATGATAATTTCCTTGAACTGGAATATGACCTCTCAAACGTACTCTTTATTGCAACCGCAAACACCCTGTCAACAATAAGCCCCGCATTGAGAGACAGGATGGAGCTAATAGAAATAAACGGGTATTTGCTGGAAGAAAAAATCGAGATTGCACGCAGACATTTGTTGCCCAAGCAGCTCGATAACCACGGGGTTAAGAAAAACCAGTTCAAACTTACACGTTCAGCACTGACAGGCTTGATCGATAATTACACCAGGGAATCAGGCGTCAGGGAACTCGACAAAAGGCTTTCCAAGCTCATACGTAGTACTGCAAAGGACATTGCCTATGGTAAAGAGCCCGGCGTATCGCCTGATTATGAGAAAATTAGTACGATACTGGGCCCTCCAAAATATAACAGGGAAAAATATAGCGGGAATGAACAGGCAGGAGTGGTGACCGGACTGGCGTGGACAGCAGCCGGAGGTGAGATTCTTTTCGTGGAGACCAGCCTGAGCAAGGGCACTGGAAAACTCACGCTTACGGGCAATCTTGGCGATGTGATGAAAGAATCAGCCATTATAGCACTTGAGTATCTTAAATCGCATGCTGACCTGATCGGGCTGCCCGATAATTTTGCGGATAACTGGAATGTTCACCTTCATGTACCTGAAGGGGCAATACCAAAGGATGGCCCCTCGGCGGGCATAACAATGGCAGCATCAATGGCCTCTGCATTTACCCAGCGTAAGGTTAAAAAAAATATTGCCATGACGGGAGAGATAACTCTCAGGGGCAAGGTGCTTCCCGTGGGCGGAATTAAGGAAAAGATCCTGGCAGCACGAAGGGCAGGCCTGAAAGAAATACTGTTATCATCGGAAAACAGGAAAGATGTTGAAAATATCAAGGATGTCTACCTGAGGGGACTAAAGTTCAGCTATGTCGAAACAATAATGGATGTCCTCCGTACAGCCCTCCTGAAACAGAAGGTTGTAAATGCCAAAAGGATAGTCTAAATACTTTATAAGGATGAAAAAAAACAACAGGAAAATAGCAGTCTTCCCCGGATCATTCGATCCCTTTACACGCGGACACGAATCAATAGTCAACAGGGCCCTGAGCCTTTTTGATGAGATTATAATCGCCATAGGTGCAAATGCCCTTAAAGACGGCTTTTTTACCCTTGAGAACAGGGAGAAAATGATACGCGATGTATTTAAAGGGATAGATATGGTTAAAGTATCACATTACGAGGGACTTACAATTGATTTTTGTCGACAGAACAATGCCTCGTTCCTGCTAAGGGGGATTAGGACCTCGGCTGACTTTGAATATGAAAGAGCCATAGCACAGTTGAATAAAGCCATGGCACCTGAAATTGAATCAGTGATGCTCCTTACAACAGCTGACCTTACTCCCATAAACAGTACCATAGTACGTGATATTATCCGCAACGGGGGAGATGCCTCGAAATTCCTGCCATCAAGTATAGATATAAATAATTATCGCTAGATGAAGATTTTTGTCAGCATCTTACTGTTCGCCCTTCCCTCAGCAGCGATCAGTCAACAGGCTGTGCAGCTGAACGGACAGGTGTCCGGGCAGGAGTTCCCCGTCAGGGCTCCGCAGTTGACAGATCAACAGGCTGTGCAGCTGAACGGACAGGTGTCCGGGCAGGAGTTACCCGTCAGGGCTCCGCAGTTGACAGATCAACAGGCTGTGCAGCTGAACGGCGGGCAGGATGTTCTCATAAACGGGAGTGCACCGGGTGCAGCAGGGGAATATATACAGCTATATACACTTCCTGATCCCGTAACAGGAAGGAAGAAACTGATTCAAAGCATAGCGGTTGATACCACAGAGAAGTTTTTTCTCAGGATGGATTGTGACTCTTTATGCTGGATTATATTTAGACTTGGGGTAAATGAATATCAGTTACTTGTCCAAAGCGGTGAGAGTTACCAGCCTGTGCTTCCAGGCTACAAAGAAATGACCAGGGTTACAAAGCTGGATCCGTTTTTTGAGTATAAAAGTGTTCATCTGCGCCTCGGGAAGGGTGATAATCCTAATAATGCCATAAGAGCCATTGATTCTTTGTATTATAAATATGTAAACCAGGTGACAGGCGCAATCTATCTCGGGGAAAAGCTGCCCGACAGCGATACGCTTCTCAGTGCTTTCAGCAGGATCGAAGAATCACTTGAAGGCGAATATGAAAAGAGATATTTCTCCTGCAGGTATTCCCTCCTGTCCATGATATCCGTAAGGGACATAAGCCCTGGCCGGGACGAACTGGATCTGATCAACAGCAGCTACAGTCCCCGTATGCCGGCATACGCCGACCTGGTGAAACAGGTCTTTAACGGCTGGCTCATTCGCCTGGCAAACAATGATAATACAGGTGAGATCAGGCACATTATCAATTCAGGCAATAACTATCATGCTATTGTTAAGCTTATTATTGACCAGGGTTCAATAAGGGATACTTCACTTTTGGAATTCGTTTTGCTGGATAATTTATATTCAGAGTATTATAAAGGAGGATTCAGGAAGGAAGCTGTTGAATATCTAATTGAGGATATGTCGTCAGAAGCGATAAATAAATACAACAGGAACCTTGCAGCACGGGCGCTGTGGCAGATTCGAAAGCTTAAACCGGGGAATCGGCCTCCCCCTTTCAGCTTACCCGGCAGGGATGGCTTACTATATACGCCCGACAGCCTTCGCGGGAAATACAGCATACTGGTTTTCGGCTCGGCTGATCTCCCTGAAACGGGCTTTGAACTGGATATCCTGAATAGCTGGGTTAATGATTTCAGGGACAGCCTGGCAGTGGCAGTAATACTGGTGGATGAGGATTTTGAATCATCTTTCCGGAAAGGAGGCTTTAAGAAATATGATTTTATTTTCCTGGATGGATCAGCTTCGGATAAACTCCTGGATGATTATGAGATAAGCTACCTGCCTGCTTTCTATTTTCTTGACAGGGAAGCTAAACTGCTCCTGTCTCCCTCTGTTATGCCTTCAGAAAATCTCAGGGAGCTGATTATATCCAGGTATCTGAAAGGGCCTCGTTAATTACATCTGAGATTGAAGGCCATGTATCGCTGCATACAATATTAATCTCCTTCCTTCCGAACCACCGTACTTCGGTAATATCTTCCTCTTCCTGGGGAAGGGCTGTGCCGCCACCTCTGTAATCAAATATGAACCAGCTGGTTTCTTTGAGCACAGGTTTATCCCCCACATAATAAATATGGTATGTCTTACTGAGCTGTGCCAGCTCCTTAGAGGGAATAAGTCCTGTTTCTTCCCGTATCTCCCTCCTGGCACATTCCTGCAGGTCTTCTCCATCCGACAGATGACCCTTGGGAATATCCCACCTGTCCCTCCTCCTTATGAATAAGAATTCTCCTTTCTCATTAACAAGAAGTCCCCCTGCGGCCGTCCTGTTTTCAAAATAAGACCTGAAAGCTTCCCACAGTAAATCCAGGCTCTGCGAGTAGATGTTAAATGATCCTGAATCATCATTTTCAATAAAAGCAGAAATTTTGGCATAAAGCTCATCAATGCCATTGTATTTATGGAATAAGCAGTATTTTTGCATCCGGTCGGGTTGACTGCTGATCAGGATAAACC
This sequence comes from Bacteroidota bacterium, assembly GCA_051748705.1. Classification (GTDB taxonomy): domain Bacteria; phylum Bacteroidota; class Bacteroidia; order Bacteroidales; family VadinHA17; genus UBA9300. The sequence continues at coordinate 4,940 of JBNJHQ010000135.1, forward strand.
TGTTATCATAATAAACCTTATACATAAGCCAATGGAAAATACTGCAAAACAGCTTGCAGATTATTTGCTGCAAATTAAAGCAATAAAATTGCAACCGTCAAATCCTTTTACATGGGCATCCGGATGGAAATCACCTATATACTGTGATAACAGGAAAACTCTTTCTTTTCCCCATGTAAGACGTGTTATACGGGATTCATTTGTGCACATGGCAAAGGAAAAGTTTCCCGGGGCCGAACTTATTGCAGGGGTTGCAACCGGGGCAATTGCACACGGTGCACTGGTTGCCGAATCAATGGATCTTCCTTTTGTATACGTAAGATCGGGCGCAAAGGAGCATGGGCTGGGGAACCAGATTGAAGGATTTTATAAAGAAGGACAGAGGGTTATTGTAATAGAAGACCTGATATCCACCGGTGGCAGCAGCCTGAGAGCCGTCAATGCCCTGAGGGATGCAGGCTGCGAGGTACTTGGGATGTTAGCAATATTTACCTATGGTTTTAAAAAAGCCGTGGATAATTTCAAGGAAAGTGAAGTTGCATTATTTACACTGAGCGATTATAACACACTTGTTGACCAGGCAAAGGCAACAGACTATATTACTGATAATGACATTGACACCCTCAAACAGTGGAGGCTGGACCCAGCCCAATGGGGCAAATAAATAAAGATATGGACAATCTGTCATCTTATGAGAGCAGGATAGGAAAGCTAAGCTCAGGATCAAAGGAGATATTCACTTTTGTCACTGATATGCGCAATTTAAGCAGGTTCCTGCCCGGCGAAGTAATAGAGAACTGGGAAGCCAGTGCTGATGAATGTTCTTTCGAGGTGTCGCCTGTTGGAAAAGCAAAGGTAGGGATTGTGAAGAAGGATCAGTTTCATACCATTAAATATACAGGCTACGGGCTCAATAACACAGAATTTTTTCTGTGGATCCAGCTGAAAGAAGTGAAAGAAAAAGATACCAGGGTGAAGATTACTATAAAGGCTGATCTTAATCCCGGGTTAAAAATGATCGCTTCAAAGCCTATAAATAAATTCCTGGATAAGCTGGTAAGCGGGATGGAAGAGTTCAAGGACTGGGCTAACACCGGGGACTGAACTTTATCTCGTCGAAACCAAAAATACCGGTACTGCCATCCTCCATCCTCAGTTCAAGTCGCCCATACCTGTCAACTCCCTGTATCATCGCCCTGGTCATCTTCCCATTGATGACATAGCCGGATAGTTTATTCAGCCTGTATAATCTTTGCTGATACTGCTTATTTATTTCTTCTTCAGACCCATCCATCAGTTTCTTATACCATAAATCGCATATCCTGCAAAAGTCTGATAAGAGAACAGCAGTATCATACTCACGCCTGTTGATGAGATGCAATGAGACAGGATTGGGTATTTCCGGGGGAAAATCCACCTGGTTTATATTTATACCGCTACCTGCTATGCAGTGCTTTATCTTTTTACCCTCAATTGAGTATTCTATTAATATGCCTGCAATTTTGTCATCTTTATGGTAGATGTCGTTTGGCCATTTTATGCTTATCGCCCCTGAATACGGATCCAGAAGCTCTGAAATGGCAAGCGACAAAACCTTTGAAAGCATAAACTGCCTGTCGGCCTGCAGGAAGTGAGGGTAGAGAATGATGCTCATGGTCAGGTTCTTGCCCGCCTCGCTATGCCAGGTATTAGCCCTCTGTCCCTTACCACTGTACTGTTCCCCTGCATAAATCACGCTACCCTCCGGAACGGAGGTGCCGCTGAGCATTTCTGCGGCCAGCACGTTCGTGGATGACACTTTTTCACGATATATAATATTTGAGCCTATTAGCATGTTAACCAGGTGCTTATGATTGATCTATTTCATTATTATACTCTAACTGACATTATTTCAGAATATGGCACTGAAATTGTAAAACTTAAGATGCTATAACAAAAGTAAAAATAATGTTCGTATTTTTGTGAGCACTAAAAATGTAATAAACAGAATCTGAGATTAATGACAGG
>JBNJHQ010000136.1:0-6918 GCA_051748705.1 Bacteroidota bacterium
GAAAAGATTTCTTATGGGGAGAAGGTTATTGCAGCCATAAAGTGGGTTGACGGTACCGTCATCGATGTGGTTAGGAAAGTAAATGTTTAACTGTAGCAGGGCTACATAAAATCATAATAATATGAGTATCTATAAATGTACAGTATGCGGATATGAATATGATCCCGCCAAGGGTGACCCTGAAAATGGTGTCGGCAAAGGCACTTCCTTTGATGAACTTCCTGATGACTGGTCGTGCCCGGTTTGCGGATCAGGCAAGAATGAATTTGAGGCAGTAGACTAGGCTGAAGGAATATTATTCAGTACGTCCAGCAGCAGGTCCCAGAATTTCTTTGTTGTTTTTATATCAAGCCTTTCCTGCGGTGTATGCGCTCCATATATTGTGGGGCCAAAAGATATCATGTCAAGACCAGGGTACTTCTCCAGGATAAGACCGCACTCGAGCCCGGCGTGAATAGCCCTTACCACCGGTTCGGTGTCAAACAAACGCCGGTAAGAAGCCCTGGTGATGTTCAGTATTTCCGAATTTGTGTCAGGTTTCCATCCCGGGTAGCCACCTGAATGTTTTACGCTGGCCCCGTTAGCCGAAAATATCGCGTTGATCCGGCCGGCGATTTCTTTCTTGGCTGATTCAACCGAGCTGCGCTGGCTGGTTACTATCCTGATCTTTTCCCCAGTAAACTTAACCGATGCCAGGTTGGTCGATGTTTCAACAAGATCTTCCATATCCTCAGACCATGCTATAACACCATGAGGGCATTCTTCAAGTGCTTTTAGCAGTGATCTTTGAGTTTCAGGATTAATTATATGGGCCACAGGCTTTATTTTATTAACAGAGATACTGAGATCAGGCTCCGTCCTGCTATAGTCGTTCCTGACTTTTTCTGTATACGCTTCTGTTAGCTTCTTAATGTCCTCTGCCTTTCCTTTGTCACATGTAATACGTGCAAAAGCTTCCCTGGGGATAGCATTCCTCAGATTACCCCCGTTAAAATCCGATAGCCTGATATTGTATGAATCACTTAATTCCTGCAACAAAGCGGTCATTATTTTGACCGAGTTTGCATAACCTTTATGTATCTCATCTCCCGAATGTCCACCATGAAGACCGTTGACACTTATTTTAAGGCTTTCCTGATCCTCAGGCGTATCCTCCTTCCTGTATTCCATCTCCGCCAGGGTATCCATACCCCCTGCACATCCTATAAAGAGCTCACCCTCATCTTCAGAATCCAGGTTAATGAGTATTTTGCTGTCAAAGAAATTCTTCCCGAGATGAATGGCCCCGGTCATACCGCTTTCCTCGTCCACGGTGAAAAGACATTCAATTCTTCCGATCTGTATATCCCTGTCGGCCAGGAGTGCAAGCTGGGCAGCCATTCCAATGCCATCGTCCGCACCCAGGGTTGTGTCTTTGGCCTTTACCCACCTGCCTTCAATAAAAGGTATTATTGGATCTTTTGCCCAGTCGTGCTCGGTTGTTGCATCTTTTTCCCCCACCATATCCATATGGCTCTGTAATAGTACACTCTTTCTTTTCTCATATCCCGGGGAAGCAGGTCTTATTATCAAGACATTACCAACGTCATCACTCCTGTGCTCCAGGTTCTCCCTTTTTGCAAAGTCGATAAGGTATTGACGAATTTGTTCTTCATTTTTTGAAAGCCTGGGAATTTTGCATATATCATCAAAGTATCTCCAAACATTTCCGGGCTCAAGATTACTAAAAATCATATTGGCTAATAAAATTATGGTAATAATATATAATGGCCACAAAGGTATCAAAAATTGAATTAAACGAGCGCATTCCGCGAAGTTTTACTCAGGGCCTGGCGAGCACATTTAAGATTAACAATTTACCTGTGATTGTCTTCGGCGGGTTAAAGGTTCCTCTAAGCTGTGCTTCGGGGAGAATCAATCAGATTTAAACATTATAAACTGCATGAGGTGTTTTAGAGTAAGAAAAAAATTATTATTTTACCTGACCTTTTTTTAATGAACATTTTAAAGAAAAACATATTATGACAAAAAGAAAAATTGTAGCACTGCCGGGTGACGGGATAGGTGCAATTGTACTTGAGCAGGCTATAAGGGTACTTACAGCCGCCGGTTTTGATGCTGACTATGTTCATGGTGACATTGGCTGGGAATTCTGGTGCACAGAGGGTAACCCGCTGCCTGACAGGACTATCGACCTCATTGAGAAGCATAAGATTGCACTTTTTGGGGCCATCACCTCGAAGCCAAAGGATGAAGCAGCCGAGGAGCTGCACCCTTCACTTCAGAATAAAGGATATGTTTATTCAAGTCCCATTGTCGGTCTGCGTCAGCATTTCAGTCTCGATATATGTCTGCGTCCATGCCGCACCTATAAGGGAAATCCCCTTAATTTCATCCGCAGGAATGCGGAAGGATCTTTTGATGAACCTAAGGTTGACGTGGCAATATTCAGACAGAATACCGAAGGGCTGTATGGTGGAGTGGAATGGTCCAATCCTCCCTCACTGGTGTACAAGGCACTTATGACACATCCTAAATTCATAAAGAATTTTGGAAGTGTGCCCGTGGAGGAATTAGCTGTTTCAACACGTATCTTTTCAAAAAAGGCAACAGAGAGAATAGTGAGGGCCGCATTTGCCCATGCCAGCGAATACGGGTATAAATCAGTCACCGTATGCGAAAAGCCGAATGTGATAAGGGAAACATCCGGCATGATGCTCAAGCTGGCGAAAGATATACAGAAGAACGAATACCCTGATATCCAGTTATGGAACACCAATATCGATGCCCAGATGATGTGGCTTACCAAGAACCCTGAAGATTATGGAGTTATCGTTGCAGGAAATATGTTTGGTGATATTGTATCCGATGCTTTTGCCGGCCTGATAGGAGGTCTGGGATTTGCCTGTTCTGCACAGTTTTCCGCAGATGGCGTAGGTGTGTTTGAACCAACTCACGGGTCAGCACCCAAATATGAGAAATATGATACGCCAATTGTTAACCCGATAGCAATGATCGAATCAGCCTGTATGATGCTTGATTTTATTGATGAAAAGGATAAGGCTGAAAAAATACGTGATGCTGTGGCTGCGGTGATCGAGGAGGGCAAAGTGCGCACCTATGATATGATGAAGATGAAAGGAAGCTCTGATGTTGTGGAGAAAGGAGCAGCAAGTACAATACAGATGACGGATGAAATAATATCAAAACTTTAAACAATTAAGTATGAATGAGCAGGTATATAAGCTATGGCCTGAGCTGGACTGGATCGAAGATAGTGAACTGAGGGGAAAAACGGCCAGGGTATGGGAGATTGCCCTGGAAAGAAGTGTCCTGTCTGCTGATGACCTGAACACAATTCCTTTTACACTGCTGTGCGGACCTGATCTGAAAGTCAGTTTTATGGCTCATAAGAGGTGCGTGGTGCACGTGGCCCTGGAGAGTGGCAGGAAGATTATTGATTTTTTCGGGGATGAACTGCCTGTAAATATGGATGTCCTTATTTCCGGCGCCATACTTGCTGATGTGGGCAAACTGCTTGAATACGTTAAAGATGAGAATGGAAAGGCAGTGCAGGGCAGCTACGGTAAATACCTCAGGCACCCTTTCTCCGGTGTTTCACTTGCCGAAGAATGTGGCCTGCCTCCTGAGGTTTGCCATATAATAGCAGCACATGCAGGTGAAGGTGACCATGTTAAAAGGACCACTGAAGCATATATAGTCCATCATGCCGACTTTATGACCTTCCTGCCATTTAAAAGCAGGCTAGTGGTTTAGGAATTCTCCTGTATTGATCCTGTATAGCTTCTTTGCACCCATCTTATCCACTTTGCGGTCGTAGGTGAGAAGCCCGTTGGTCTCCGTTTCAACATCGGTGATCTGTGTATATACCGCTGCACTGAGGCCTTCCTCTTTTACCATGCTGTAGACAAGCCTGTAAAAATCTTCATATTTTTCAAGAAGGGCAGTGGCATCATCCATGTTCTCATATCCCCAATTCCTTTCTTCCCAGGTATGATCCTGCACCGGAAGGCCCAGCCCGCCGAATTCGCCCAGGACAATGGCCCTGTTTTCTTCTGCTTCGGGACACCTTGGTTCGGGGTAATTATGTATATCGAGTATATCACCCGTTCCCCGGTCAGCCCAGCCCGAGGCGCTGTTAACCAGCCTTGTGGGATCCAGCTCGCTGATCAGCCCTGTTATCCTTCCTGTTTCATACTGGCCCCATCCCTCGTTAAAAGCAACCCATACAACTATTGAGGGGTGATTATATTTTGTTTCAATAAGTCGCTCCAGCTCCATTTCAAATTGTGCGGCAGATTCCTCTGACCTTTCAATATCCTCATCATTGTAGCCTGTGTGTTTATCCCCGTTGGGCATGTCCTGCCAGACAAGGAGTCCCATTTTATCGCACCAGTAGTAAAAACGCCTGTTTTCAACCTTGACATGCTTGCGCAACATATTAAAGCCCATCTTTTTGATCATCTCCAGGTCGTAACGCATGGCTTCGTCAGTGGGCGGTGTATACAGGCCATCGGGCCAGAAACCCTGGTCAAGAGGTCCGTTCTGGAATACAAAGCTGTTATTCAATAGAATACGTGTAAAACCGTCTTCTGCCTTACCGGTTGAAATTTTCCTGAAAGCCGTATAGCTTTCTATCCTGTCAATCACTTCTCCATTGTCCAGCAATTCGATTTCAATATCATACAATACCGGACTGGCAGGAGACCAGAGCTCATAATCTTCCAGGGTGATAGTTATCTCATTGTCTCCTTCCGATTCTTTTTCCTTCAGAACCTGACTGTCCTCAAGTATTCTGACTCTTGTCTTTACCCCGTCACGGAGATTAACAAGATCCGGTATTATCTTCACTGTACCCTCATCTATTCCCGTTATTATTCGGAATGACTTCAGGTAAATATCATTGACCGGTTCAAGCCACACCGTCTGCCATATGCCCGTGGATGGTGTATACCATATACCATGGGGTTCAGTGACCTGCTTCCCCCTTGCCTGTGTACCCTCGCTGGAAGGATCCCATACACTTACCCTTAACTCATGCTTTTTTCCCGGTCTGACATATTCAGTTATATCAAAGCAAAAAGGATCATAGCCGCCCCTGTGCTGGCCGGCTGCCTTGCCGTCTATCCAGACTTTTGTTTCCCAGTCACTTGCTTCAAAATGGAGCAGGATCCTATTATCCTTCCAGCCGGAAGGCAGTTTGAAGTCAGTCTTATACCACAGGCATTCATCCTTGCTTACTCTTCTTTTCACACCTGAAAGTGCTGATTCGATGGGGTAGGGTACCAGTATTTCACCTTCCCATTGTTCGGGCTCACTCCCTTTCGGGGTGACAGCGTACTCCCACAATCCGTTGATGTTTAACCACTGTTCCCTCAGCATGGCCGGACGAGGATATTCAGGCCATGGCTTTGCGGGATCAACATCGGCTGACCACTCTGTAAGGAGTGGGTTATCGGCGATCTCCCAGCCTGCCTGTTTTTCCTGAACACATGATGGCAGGCAGATAAGCAGGATCAGTATAGATAGTACAACTGTTTTTTTCATAAGTGCCGGTTTTATCCCAGGTTCATCCTTTCCACTGCTTCCATGTTCCTTTCGTTGGATATTGCTTTGGCAGCAGGTGTATACAGGAAATTAACAAGATCCTGGTGTTTTTCAATGACTTTACCCCTGACAATTTTTACTGTAGCATTAACAAGCCCGTTTTCTTCGGTAAACCCTTCATCCAGTACACCCAGAGCTACCGGCAACCAGCGCTGGGGGAACATCTTACCATACTTACCGTTGCTGCGGTACTCATTTATTTCATTTTCTATGAGCATGAGTACAGCACGTTTCCCTTCCTCAGAATTTGCATTTATTTTTTTCTCATCAAGGTAGGCCTTGAGCAGATGCTGGTTGGGCACTACCAGGCCAACAGTATAAGGCTGCTGGTTATTGTGAAGTATGCACTGGTCGATATACTTTGACTGCTCCGTTATTGCTTCTTCAATGCTTTCGGGGCTGTATTTCTCACCGTCATCGGCTATCAGCAGGCTTTTAAAGCGCCCGAGCACATATAGAAACCCGTCCTTATCGAGATAACCGAGGTCGCCGGTATGCAACCACCCGTCCCTTATTGTTTGACTGGTGGCTGCATCATTTTTCCAGTAGCCGTGCATAACGTTACCGCCTTTGATGACAATTTCCCCGCTTTCGCCCGCGGGCAGTTCATTGCCTTCTTCATCGAGTATTTTTAATTCCATGTTATTGACTAGCTTCCCTGATGAACCAAGCTTATGATCCGTTTTGGAATTGGCCGATATAATGGGAGAGGCCTCTGAAAGCCCGTAACCCTGGTAAACAGGTACACCAATGGCATAAAAGAATTTCTGGAGCTCAAGGTCGAGCAGTGCTGCTCCTCCGATGAAAAATTCCAGCTCACCACCAAAGAAATCACGTATCTTCGAGAATACCATCCTGTCAAAGAAATTTACCAGGGGCTTCAGAATTTTTGATGCTCCCGTGCCTTTATTATAACCTTCCTTGTTATATGCCATGGCTATCTTCAAACCCGTTTCGAACATAAAGTTTGTGAACCTGCCTTTTTCCCGTACACCCTTCTCGATATTCTTCCTGAAGTTCTTGGATACCGCAGGGGCACTGAGAAGGATATTGGGTTTTATCTCCCTCATATTATTAGGGAAATTCCTGAGTGTCTCCATCGGTGTTTTTCCCTGTTTGACAGATGCAATGCTGGCACCTTTGCCCATGAAGGCGAAAATGGCAGCTGTGTGTGCAAAGCTATGGTCCCAGGGCAGGTAGAGCAGGGTTTTCCAGTATGGCGGGATATCCATCAGGCTGTATGCCTGGTAGCAGTTGGTTATATAGTTGCCATGGGTTAGAATGATGCCT
>JBNJHQ010000137.1:0-6825 GCA_051748705.1 Bacteroidota bacterium
GCCGGAAGTATTAGGATGATAACCAGAATGATGAGGGTAATTATCAGAGATTTTTTCATATTACAGCTATTTGAACCAATCAAATATTTATCTGGTCAAGGTTTCAACTGATAAAAGTATTAATTTATTTGATTTTATAAAAAAAAAACTCCTGTATTTGCTAAAAAGATGGTAAAAAGCCGTTATCAGTAGCCAAATGCGGTATCATCTCCCCTGTTATCAGCACCTGCCTCCATCCTGCCGTCAGGAAGTATTCTAATTGCATCCACCCTGCCTATGGGTGAACGAAGCCTGGTGTTATGTCCCATCTTCTCCATTTTTTCAATCAACAGGCTATCGGCCCTTCCCTCTTCGAAATAGATCAGATCAGGCAGCCACTGGTGGTGGAAACGCGTAGCATCAACGGCTTCCTGCATTGTCATCCCATAGTCGATTACATTGATCAGGCTTTGAAAGACTGAAGTTATTATTGTTGATCCCCCGGGTGAACCCAGAACCATATAGAGCTGCTCATCCTTCTCAACGATTGTGGGTGTCATTGAGCTCAGCATTCTTTTACCACCCTGTATTGAGTTTGCCTCCCCTCCCACCAGTCCGTATATATTTGGATAGCCCGGTTTGGATGAGAAATCATCCATTTCATTATTAAGCAGGAACCCTGCTCCTTCAACCACTACGCAATTACCATAGGAGCTGTTCAGAGTGGTTGTGAAGGCAACCGCATTATGATCTTTATCAACCACAGAAAAATGTGTTGTTTCCTCGCTCTCATAAGCGGGTATTACACCATGTGATATATTTTCAGAAAGGGATGCCTGTGAGGGATCATAGTCAGACATTCTTGCATCCAGGTATTCGTCGCTTACAAGTTCTTCAAGCGGGATATCGATAAAATCCGGGTCGCCCATATAGTAAGCACGGTCGGCATAGATCCTTCGTTCGGCTTCAGCCATAAGATGAACATCCTCGGGAGAATGAAAGGCAGCTTTCTCAGGCAGCATCCTGTCCATAATTTTAAGAAGCTGCAATATAGCTATTCCCCCGCTTGAAGGAGGAGGCATAGATATTATTTTATAGCCTGAATATGTGCCTCTTACAGGCTCTCTCCAGACAGGCCTGTAGTCTTCCAGGTCACGGTGGCTTACAAGGCCTTCACCCCTTTTCATTTCCTTAACGATCAAGTCAGCCGTAATGCCGGTATAAAACCCATCCCTGCCATGGTCACCTATTCGCTCAAGCGTCTGTGCAAGATCCTTCTGCACCAGTGTATCCCCTTCAGCCCACAGGCTGTCCCTGACAAAGGGAACAGGGTGATCGTTCCTGCTGACAAAGTTTCTCCGTGCATGGTTTAGTGACGCTGCCTGCCGGGCCGTTACGGGAAAGCCATTTCTTGCCAGGTCGATGGAAGGTTGAATAATTTCTTTGAGTGGCAGTATTCCATATTCAGCATGCAATTCCAGGATGCCTGCCACTGATCCGGGGACAGCGCTGGCAGCCCGTGTAGCGGTGCTCATCCCATCTACCACATTACCCGATTCATCGAGATACATATCCCTCGTTGCCAGCGCAGGGGCTTTTTCCCTGCAGTCGAGGGCGGAAAAATTTCCGTCTGCATCCCTGAGTACCACCAGGCTTCCTCCTCCCAGGTTACCTGCTGTGGGATAGCTGACCGACAGTGCAAAAGCTGTTGCTGCTGCCGCATCAAATGCATTGCCACCCTTCATAAGTATTTCAGTTCCAACCCTTGATGCCCGGGGGTGGGCAGATACAACCATCCCATTACTGCTAATAATACCCCTGCCTTCAACATATTCACCATCCTTACCTTTACATGTTGACAATATCAGTGCTGCAAGCAACAGAAGAGCAATTCCTGAAAGCGAATGTTTAATCATATTTTTAACCAATTTCAGACAGGACCTTTACCAGGTCGGGTGACAGTATTTTTATCTTTTTACCTTCCAGGTCTATTATTTTATCATTTTTGAATTCATTCAATGTCCTTATCAGGCTTTCTTTGGTGGTACCTATCAATTCGGCCATCTCCTGCCTTGTAAGAGAGATTGTAAACTCATTGCTTCCAAACACATCTTCAGAAAAGTGGCGAAGCAAGTCGGCCACTTTACCGGGCAACTGCTTTATTGAAAAAGTGACCAGCTTATTTGACAGCTCAATGATCTCCTTACCCATAAGGTTTATGATCATCATTGAAAAGCGACCGTTCTGGTTCATTATTTCTTTCAGGGTCTTCGTCCTTATCATCAGGGCCACCGTCTGTTCCACTGCTGCAGCTGAATGTCTGTATACACTTAAGGAGAAAGCACTTGAAAGTGCTGCAAAGGAGCCCGGGCCTGCAAGTTTAAAGCATATAATCCTGTTAGCCCTGCCCCCGCTGTATACTTTGATAAGTCCGCTCACAACATATACAACATGATCAGAAGGCATATTCTGTTTAAAAAGAACATCCTGCCTTTCAAAGGTCATCAGGGTAATGCCTGATGCCAGCCTTGTTTTCTCTTTTTTTGTAAGGAAAGTGAAAGCTTCAAGACCATTTATCAGGTCATGATAGTCAGTAAATTCTGCCTCCAGATTAAAATTTTTCATTTAATAAACCCCCGAGTATAAATGGAATAGAGCAAATGTAGGATTTTTTTTATTATGTTGATTTGAATCGACAATAAATGGTGATATTTTTGCCTGTTTTAAAGCATGCTTTATTTTTATTTTATGATCTTTAACTTAGCAAAGTCAAAGCACAAATAATGACTGAAAAGAAGATACTCGTAGTTGATGATTCCAATACCAACATTGTTCTTTTAGAATCCCTGTTAGAGCGTAATGGCTACACTGTATTTACAGCTCTCAGTGGCAGGCAGGGACTGGATTCGATGAGAAATGTGCTTCCCGACCTTATCATACTTGATCTGAAAATGCCAGACCTTGGTGGATTTGAATTCATGGAAGTACTCAGAGGGAATGCTGACTGGATGGATATCCCGGTAGTGATATTATCTGCTATCTCGGACAGCGATTCAATAAAAAAGGCCATGGAGTCTGGTGCTGCCGACTATCTCACCAAGCCCCTCGACCCGGATAAGGTCATTAAGCTGGCCGATAGTATATTGACTTAACTTATAATGCTGTTTATCAATATGTTACCATATCTCACCATTTACTTAACAATTACTTAACATTAATTTGATTATTAAATAAAAATAGCTGGATACATTTGCCGGGTATTAATAATAACAGATGGAAAATTATTACATATTCATTGTCGTAGTCCTGTTTCTGCTTGCGATTACTGATTTAATAGTAGGTGTAAGCAATGACGCGGTTAATTTTCTTAATTCAGCCATTGGTTCGAATGTTGCCTCTCTCAGGACAATTTTGATTATTGCAACCCTGGGGATAGTTGTTGGTGCTACCTTTTCAAGCGGGATGATGGAAGTTGCCCGTAAGGGAATATTCAACCCGGGACAATTCTTTTTCAGTGACCTGATGATAATTTTCATGGCGGTAATGCTTACAGACATTATACTGCTTGATCTGTTCAACACCTACGGTCTGCCAACATCGACCACTGTATCCATTGTTTTTGAGCTGCTGGGAGCTTCTGTGGCCATTGCGATGATAAAGCTTATCGGCGATCCAGAGGGGGCTCATACACTGGGTACTTATATCAATTCCAGCAAAGCACTGGCAATTATTTCGGGCATCCTGCTGTCAATTGTAATTGCTTTCAGCGCCGGGGCACTGGTAATGTATCTCTCACGATTGATATTCAGCTTCAACTACCAGAGGAACATGAAGTATTTCGGATCTGTCTGGGGCGGACTGGCCATAACTGCCATCACTTACTTTATGATCATTAAGGGAGCCAAAGGAGCATCCTTCATGAGTGATACCGTAATGGGTTGGATAGCAACACACACAGGGCAATTGCTTATCTACAGTTTTATTGTATGGACCATCCTGCTACAGCTACTTACCTGGTTATTCAGGATAAATATCCCTAAAATAATTGTGCTGGTTGGTACTTTCTCCCTTGCCATGGCATTTGCCGGGAATGACCTTATCAACTTCATCGGTGTACCTCTCGCAGGCTTTGAATCGTTTAAAGCATGGATAGGCAGCGGTGTATCGCCTGATGCCCTTCCCATGACAGCCCTTGCAGCCCAGGTTAAAACACCCACATATTTTCTTCTTATTGCAGGTATCATTATGGCCATAGCCCTTTGGTTTTCAAAGAAATCACGGACGGTAACCCAGACTGAAATCAACCTTGCAAGGCAGGCTGAGGGATCGGAAAGCTTTAAATCCCTCGGACTTGCACGCTCCATAGTCAGGTTAGGGACACAGCTAACAGGAGGCCTGGGAAAAATCTTACCTGAGAAGTCAAAAAAATGGTTGGATAAGCGTTTTGACACATCAGATCTGAAGAAAGCCGAAAAGAAGCAGGATGCATCCTTTGATCAGCTCAGGGCATCGATAAATATGGTTGTGGCCAGTATACTAATAGCCTTTGCAACCTCACTCAAGCTACCCCTGTCAACAACATATGTAACATTCATGGTTGCTATGGGAACATCACTGGCAGACAGGGCATGGGGACGGGAAACAGCCGTTTATCGCATCTCAGGTGTAATGGTCGTTATCACAGGCTGGTTCTTTACTGCCATGGCAGCATTTCTGAGTGCATTCCTTCTTGCCCTGTTCATCCTCTGGGCAGGCCTGGCAGGCATAATAATCGTTATCGCATTGATCCTGTTCATACTTTTCAGCAGTTACAGGACACATAAAAACAGGGCTAAAATAGCGAGTGACAGGGAAGCGGAACTGGATGCAATAGAAAATGAGGAAACAATAACCGATATTACCAGGGATATGCTTATAAAAGAACTGCTGGCAGTATCATCGCTTTACAACAAAACCATTGTTTCCTTTATGAAAGAAAGGCTGAAAAGCCTGAGGAATATTAAAAAAGACATAAAACATTTTGATATCTCGGCCAAGCTTAAGAAAGACAATGTTCATAAACTCATAAGAAACCTGGATGACACACATATAGATGCAGGCCCATTTTATGTGCAGATACATGATTATCTCAGGGAAAGCGCACATTCACTGTCATATGTTTTCAATCCTGCCTACAGGCATGTAGACAATAACCATCAACCTCTCAGTCCTGAACAGCAGGGTGACCTGCAAAACCTGAGCAATGAACTGAGTGAATATCTTAATTTCCTGGTTGCCATTCTTAAATCAAATAATTTTGATAATATCAGGCCATCATTCGACAAGCAGGCAAAACTCATTGATTCAATAGATTCAATACGTAAGAAGCAGATTAAACGAATCAAAAAGGGTGCGAGCGGGACAAAGGTAACATTGTTGTACCTGGATCTTCTTACCGAGACTAAGAACCTGGTTCTGCAGGCAGGGAACATACTCAAGGCCTACCGCGATTTCTGCAATGTAATGAATCGTTAAAAAGAGGCATAATAATATCACCTGCAATTGCTGTTTACTGCCTCAAAGGTGGCTGGATCGTTAAAAAGAGGCATAATAATATCACCTGCAATTGCTGTTTACTGCCTCAAAGGCAAATGGATCATTCAGACAGAGCCATTTTTAATTCACATGCAACTACCTTTTACTTCCTTAAGGGTATTTGATTTTCATGTGATTATATTTTATTTATTCCATTGGTCACATGGAACTTACCATTAAAAAATAATCATTCACCTCTTGCAAAATAATAATGATTTTTTAATGGACGTTTCATTTGTTAATTTTGCCTAAAACATCATTATGCTGTCAAACAGACCTCTTGCAGAAAGGATGAGGCCCACCACCCTTTCAGACTACGCCGGGCAGGATCATCTAACAGGTCCAGGTTCCACCCTGAGAAAGAACATTGAATCAGGGGTAGTCCCTTCATTTATCCTGTGGGGCCCGCCCGGGGTGGGCAAAACAACCCTTGCCGGGATTATTGCTGCAATGCATGAGCGGCCATTTTACAAGTTAAGTGCAGTGCATTCAGGGGTGAAGGATGTAAGGGATACAATTGACAAGGCCAGGAAGCAGCAGTTTTTTGACAAACCCGGGCCAATACTCTTTATTGATGAGATACACCGCTTTTCCAAATCCCAGCAGGACTCGCTGCTGGGCGCAATTGAAAAAGGGATACTGACACTGATTGGGGCCACAACCGAGAACCCTTCATTTGAAATAATACCCCCCCTGCTTTCACGCTGCCAGGTTTATGTTCTGAAGCCCCTGGGGAGAGAAGATCTTGTATCACTGGCTGACAGGGCTTTAAAGAAAGATCCCTATTTAAAGGACCTGGATATTGAGATCAGCGAATACGAGGCCCTGATAAAAAGTTCGGGGGGTGATGCACGCAAACTCTACAATGCGCTGGAGCTTGCTGTTTCTTCTGAAATGCAGGAAGCAGGAAGCAAGGAAGACAAAATCATCATTACAGATGAAAAAGTGATGCGCTACATCCAGAGCAACATGGCGCTTTACGACAAGGGTGGGGAAATGCATTATGATATTATTTCCGCTTTCATTAAATCAGTTCGCGGCAGCGACCCCAATGCTGCCGTTTACTGGCTCGCCAGGATGGTTGAAGGTGGTGAGGATCCCAAATTCATTGCCCGCCGCCTGCTTATTCTTGCAGCTGAAGATATTGGTCTAGCCAATCCCAATGCCCTGTTAATAGCACAATCATGTTTTGATGCGGTACACCAGACAGGCTGGCCCGAATCAAGAATAATACTTTCGGAAACAGCAATATACCTTGCTTGTTCGGCCAAA
>JBNJHQ010000138.1:0-6798 GCA_051748705.1 Bacteroidota bacterium
AGGTGAGGCTCTTACTGTTCTGAAGGCCGAGCTGCTTATTTGAGACGAGCTGCTGTTTTGAGGCCATCTGCTTATTTAAAGACGAGTTGCTTATTTGAGTCCAGGCTGATCATCTGGGACGAACTGCTTATTTGAGAATAAAGCTAAAATTTGTAGCTTTGCTCAGCTTAAAATAAATCAGACATAAAAAATAAACCTAAGATTTACCGAATATGAAGATCACCATAATAGGAACTGGTTATGTTGGCCTCGTTTCAGGAACATGCCTGGCCGAAACAGGAATAATTGTCCATTGCATCGACACAGACAGCGACAAGATAGAAAAGCTCAACAAAGGAATAATACCTATTTACGAACCGGGACTGGAACCCATGGTCAGCAGGAATGTGGATGCTGGAAGGTTGAAATTCTCAACAGACATTAAGGAAGCCCTGGAGGGTTCAGAAGCAGCTTTGATAGCAGTGGGCACGCCTCCCGATGAAGACGGGAGTGCCGACCTTAAATACGTTATGGCCGTAGCAGAGGATATTGGTCGCAACATGACCGATTACCTGCTGGTAATAACAAAAAGTACCGTACCCATCGGAACATCCGAAAAAGTAAGGAAGAAAATAGCCGGTGAACTGGCAAAGAGAAAAGCCTCAATTGATTTTGACGTAGCCTCCAACCCTGAATTTCTCAAGGAAGGAGACGCGGTGAATGACTGTATGAAGCCCGAAAGGATAATAGTGGGTGCTGATTCGGAAAGAGCATCCAGGCTTATTGAAAAGATGTATAAACCA
The DNA here is from genome assembly GCA_051748705.1 of Bacteroidota bacterium. Classification (GTDB taxonomy): domain Bacteria; phylum Bacteroidota; class Bacteroidia; order Bacteroidales; family VadinHA17; genus UBA9300. Next base: position 783 of record JBNJHQ010000138.1, read on the forward strand.
TTCGTACTGAATGGTCACCCCGTAATCTTCATGGACATACCATCGGCAGAAATGACCAAGTATGCCGCCAATGCCATGCTGGCCACAAAAATCAGTTTCATAAATGATATGGCCAACCTGTGCGAAAAGGTAGGTGCCGATATCAATATGGTGAGGAGAGGCATAGGTTCAGACTCGAGGATAGGTAATAAGTTTATTTACGCAGGACTGGGATACGGCGGGTCGTGCTTCCCGAAGGATGTCAAGGCCATTATAAAAACCGCTGCCGTCCATGGTTACGAGCTCAGGGTGATGAAGGCTGTTGATGAGGTTAATGAAAGTCAGAAAGAATCGATCTTTCACAAGCTTTACAGGCACTTCGGAGAAAATATCAGGGGCAGGAAAATTGGCTTGTGGGGCCTGTCATTCAAACCCAACACCGACGATATGCGCGAAGCTCCTTCACTCACACTGATAAACAGCTTCCTCGAGCATGGTGCTGAGGTTTGCGCCTACGACCCCGTTGCCATGGAGGAGGCAAAAAGAAGACTGGGCAACAGTATCACTTACTCTGAAGATTCTTACGGGGCACTTGTCGATGCGGATGCCCTGGTGCTCGTCACCGAATGGAATGAGTTCAGGAATCCAAACTGGACAGTCATAGAGAAGATCATGAAGAATAAAGTCGTTTTCGACGGCAGGAATATTTACGAGAAAGAAGTGCTGCAACAGGCAGGGTTTACTTATTACGGAATTGGAAGATAAACTATGAGCAGAATTCTCATTACCGGAACAGCAGGATTCATTGGGTTCCACCTGGTGAATAAACTGCTGGCTGAGGGCCATACTGTTACAGGCCTGGATAATATTAACGATTACTATGACGTAAAACTCAAGTATGACCGGCTGGCCGAAACAGGAATACAGAAAGAGGAAATAGGATATAATAAGCTCACACAGAGCAGTAAATACCCGGGTTACAGCTTTACCAAACTCGATCTCGAAGACAGTGAGGCACTCTCCGGGCTATTTGGATCGTCCGGCTTTGATTATGTGGTTAACCTGGCAGCACAGGCAGGAGTAAGATACAGCATAGAAAATCCTGCAGCCTATATAAACAGCAATATAGCAGGCTTTGCAAATATACTCGAGGCTTGCCGGCACAATAAGGTCAAGCACCTGGTTTATGCCAGCAGCTCAAGTGTATACGGCTTAAATGAAAAAATGCCCTTTTCTGCTGACGATAATGTTGATCACCCGATAAGTCTCTACGCAGCCTCAAAAAAATCCAATGAACTGATGGCCCATACCTACAGCCACCTGTTTGACCTGCCTACAACAGGACTGCGCTTCTTTACGGTTTATGGTCCCTGGGGCCGTCCTGACATGGCACTCTATATTTTCACCAAAGCAATTACCGAAGGAAGAAAAATACAGATAAACAATAATGGCGATATGAAAAGGGATTTTACCTATGTCAGTGATATAGTGAATTCCCTGTCGCGCCTCATCCCCGCTGTACCGGCAGGGAACCCCGAATGGACGGGTAAAGAACCGCAACCATCCTCCTCACCGGCAAGATACAGGATCTACAACATTGGCAATAATGCACCTGTTCATTTAATGGACTTCGTGGATGCCATTGAAAAGGAACTGGGCATGGAAGCCAGTAAAGAATTCCTTCCCATGCAGCCCGGTGATGTGCCTGCTACCTGGGCCGATGTCAGTTCACTTATCGAAACGATAAACTATAAACCCTCAACATCGGTAAGAGAAGGGATCAGGAATTTTGTTAAGTGGTATAAAGAATATATGAAGATTGATTAATCCTGAAAGGGAGCAAAAAAAAGCTTCATCAACATTTGTCTGAATGAGGCTGCAGGTGAAACATTGCTGCCCGGAGAAAGAACCGGAATCGCCCGCAAACATACTGAAGCCGGGACATTCTGCAAATAGAAAAAGAAGAAAAACCACTATATGGATTCCCTGACAATAGCCATAAAAGCCGCAATAGATGCAGGAAGAACAATTAAAGACCTGTATGACAGGGGCGATATCGATACACAGATCAAAGATGACCTGACGCCTGTTACAAATGCCGACCTGGCATCGAATACCATTATTATGGAACAGCTCTCCGGGACCGGGATCCCGGTGCTGAGTGAAGAAAATAAAAGCATTCCCTATAAGGAAAGGAAATACTGGGACAGGCTGTGGATTGTTGATCCCCTTGACGGTACAAAGGAATTTCTGAAAGAAAACGGTGAATTCACTGTGAATATAGCCCTTATTGAAGAACAGGAACCCTTCCTTGGAGTGATATACGCACCTGTTACGGCAGAATTATACTTCGCTTGCTCAGGTAAGGGCTCATTTAAAACAGTGGTGAAGGAGGAAGAAAACAATATTCAAGAAATCATAGCACGTTCTGATAAACTTCCAATAGTACAGGACACCCCTCCCGCTAAAGCGGCCGTGAGCCGTTCCCATATGAATGAGTTAACCAGGAATTATATAATGTCAAGACAGGCAAGGGGTGAAAAACCATTGCTTGTATCCAGGGGCAGTTCCCTGAAGATATGTATGGTGGCAGAGGGCAGCGTGGCATATTATCCCCGCTTTGGTCCAACCATGGAATGGGATACCGCTGCAGGCCATGCCATTGCAAGATATGCAGGCAAAGCCCTGAAAAAAATAGACAGCGGTGAAGAATTAAGCTATAATAAAGATAAGCTGCTTAATCCTGACTTTATCGCTGAATGAATTATCTTTGCAGACCGTATATGAAAAGCGAATTAATTACCGAACTCAATATTGATGATTAAAAACAAGGACAAAGAGAAAAGCAATTACACCCTGAACCACCTCCGTGAACTTGAAGCCGAATCGATACACATTATGCGTGAAGTGGCTTCGGAGTTCGGGAACCCGGTAATGCTCTACTCCATTGGTAAGGACTCCTCGGTCATGGTGAGGCTGGCAGAAAAAGCATTTTACCCGGGTAAGGTTCCTTTCCCCCTGATGCATATAGATTCAAAATGGAAATTCAGGGAGATGATAAGTTTCAGGGATTCCTACGCGAAAAAGAACAACTGGGATCTTATTGTGCATTATAATGAAGAAGGGTACAAACAGGGCATAGGTCCCTTTACCCATGGCAGCAAGGTGCATACCGATGTGATGAAAACAGAGGCCTTGCTGAACGGGCTTAACAAGTATAAATTCGATGCTGCTTTTGGCGGGGCGCGAAGGGACGAAGAGAAATCAAGGGCCAAGGAGAGGATATTCTCTTTCAGGGACAGGTTTCACCAGTGGGATCCTAAAAACCAGCGGCCTGAACTATGGGATATATATAACACACGTGTTCATAAGGGTGAATCAATAAGGGTATTTCCTCTGAGTAACTGGACTGAGCTGGATGTGTGGCAGTATATCCGGCTGGAAAATATTCCCATTGTGCCCCTGTACTTTTCAAAGGAAAGGCCTATTGTCGATATCGACGGCAACCTTATCCTTGCTGATGATGACAGGATGCCCCCCGAGCTGGCTGCCAGGGCACAAATGAGAAAAGTGCGTTTCCGCACACTTGGTTGCTATCCCCTGACGGGGGCTGTTGAATCGGATGCTGACACAATAGAAAAAATTGTGGAAGAAATGATGACAATAACCAAATCGGAACGTACCACCAGGGTCATCGATTTCGACCAGGATGCCAGCATGGAACAGAAAAAGAGAGAGGGATATTTTTAGCCTGCAAACACCCTGTCGGGCGCTGTGACACAGATCCCCGGCATGCTGCGGCAGAAAAAAATTGATTAACGGATTAATGGTGAAATGAATACTGAAAAAATTGATATAAAGGAATTTCTTGACCAGGATGAGAAGAAGGATATGCTTCGCTTTCTCACGGCAGGGTCAGTGGATGACGGTAAGTCGACACTTATCGGGCGCCTCATGTTCGACAGCAAAAAACTCTATGAAGACCACCTTTCGGCACTTATAAGAGACAGTAAAAAAGTTGGCCATGCAGGAGACGATATAGACTACGCACTGCTGCTTGACGGGCTCAAGGCCGAGCGTGAACAGGGTATAACCATTGATGTGGCATACCGGTACTTCTCGACCAATAAAAGAAAGTTTATTATTGCCGACACACCCGGACATGAACAGTACACAAGGAATATGGTTACCGGTGCTTCCACGGCCAATCTTGCAATTATTCTTACCGATGCTACCAAGGGGGTTATCACACAAACAAAAAGGCATACTTTTATCGTATCACTGCTGGGCATAAAACACCTTGTGCTGGCCGTAAACAAGATGGACCTGGTAGATTATGATGAGAAGGTGTTTGACAAAATCTGCCAGGACTATAAGCGCTTTATTACACAGCTTAATGTACCCGATGTTGAATGCATACCCATCTCCGCACTGAAAGGAGATAACGTGGTGGATGTTTCTGACAGGATGAAATGGTACCATGGCAAGAGCATGATGGAATATCTTGAAACCGTTCATGTTAGCAGCGACCATAATTTTGATGATCTGCGTTTCCCCGTGCAGTATGTACTGAGACCTGACAAAGATTTCAGGGGTTTTGCAGGCAGAATGGCTTCGGGAGTTATTAAGACGGGTGATGAAGTGATGGTCCTGCCGTCAATGATGAAATCCGTGGTGAAATCCATACAGACATGCGAGGGGAAAAGCAAAGAGGCATTTCCTCCCCAGTCTGTAACAGTGACACTGGAAGATGAAATTGATGTGTCAAGAGGTGAGATGATAATACATACCGACAATGTGCCTAAAGTCGACAGGCATTTTGAGTCGATGCTGGTCTGGATGGATGAAACGGAGATGGATATATCCAAGACATTCTATATCAAGCACAATACAAATACTTCACGTGCCCGTATTGATGAGCTGCAATATAAAATTGATGTCAACACACTGAAAAAGCATAAGAAGGAAAAATTCAGGCTCAACGACATAGGACGTGTGGTTATTACTTCCAACAAGCCCCTCTTTTTCGACCCTTACAGCAGGAACAGGAATACAGGTTCTTTTGTACTGATAGACCCGGTAACACACAATACATGTGCTGTAGGGATGATTCTTGATAAGAGGGCAAGTGACAAACTGCCTTCAAGGATAACCGATATCGACAGGGAAAAAATTCGCAGTGGTAAAAGTCTTGTGACAATGGAGCAGCGTATCAGCCGGAATGGTCACCTGGGCGGCACAATATGGATAACGGGTCTTCACGGTTCAGGCAAGAATGACCTGGCCTATACGCTCGAAAAGCAGCTCTTTGACATGGGTGCATCAGTGGTCCTGCTGGACGGAAGCACCGTGCGCAGCGGCCTGTCGAGGGAACTTGACTATTCCCCTGCCGACCGTGCAGAGCACCTGAGGAGAGTAGCACACATAGCAAGGATACTGAATGACCAGGGGATAATTGCAATTTGCTCCTTTATTTCACCCAATGAAAATATCAGGCAACAGGTAAGGGAAATAATTGGACCTGAGCGCTTCACCCTGGTTTATATGGATGAAGATATCGGGTATTGCAGGACCAACAAGCCGGAACTTTATGAAGAGGCTGAAAAAGGCAGGATGTCAAATATTCCCGGGGTGGATACTGATTATGAGGCTCCTGAAAAGGCTGATTATATACTTAACCACAGGAATATCAGAGATGAAATTATTAAAATAATAAACGCAATTCATCATCCCCTGTCACCCTGATAACTCCCAGCCAGGTTCATAATCGCGCTTCATAAGTACGCTGGCTTCATCATCATTCACTACCCTTCCAGTCAGGGTATCTATCTCTATCATCCTGCCAGTCTTCTGGGAGATATTACCCATATGGCACAGGTTAACACTCACGGCGCCATCATCCACAGGTGCATTGAGCCTGGCCCCGCTGCGTATGCCTTCCAGGAAATTATACATATGAAGCACATCAAGGCTTCCCGATCCCCTGGTGCCTGTTGTTTCACTCTTACCCGTCTCCTCCTTCTTTTCAACAAGCTTA
>JBNJHQ010000139.1:0-6760 GCA_051748705.1 Bacteroidota bacterium
CAAAATCAGTATTTTCAGACGGATGAACCAGGTATAATACATCACAGGGTTGAGGAGGGTGAAAATTATTCCTCCCTGTCGCGGAAGTATAATGTCAGTGTAAGGGATATAAGAAGATTAAACCATGGATTATTATTTCCCAGGGCAGGGGACGTAATAAGAATTCCCTCGGGGGAAGAAGAGGAAGATGAGCCGACCGTGGCAGATTCACTGCTCCGGGGCGATGAAAATCTGACATATTTGTTTGATGGCTCACCTGTTGACTACACACCGGTTGAAAACCTTGACGGCCGGATTGATGTGCTGCTGATGCTTCCGCTTATGCTGGATGAGAACAGTCCCCGCTCGTATATCGATTCAAGCGCTTATGATGTCCGGGGCCGGAAAAAGTACAGGCTGGTAAAGAGAGATGAGGAATGGATTTATCCACTCAGTGAAGTATTTATTGAGTTTTATGAAGGAGCACTGCTGGCTGTTGAAGAGTTGAAACAAAAAGGGCTGGATATTGAATTACAGGTTTTTGACACTATGCGTGATTCTTCCAGGATCAGCCATTTCATGGAAACAGCAAGTTTACGTGATGTGGACCTTATTGTAGGCCCTGTTTATCCTGATAATCTCGAACAGGTAGCAAGTTATGCACGGAGGTACAGGATACCTGTTGTTTCCCCGCTGGCCTCACAGAATACACAGGTGTTGAGGATCAATCCATACCTTTTTAAAATACAGCCATCAAAGGATGTTGTAGAGGATGCTATGGCCGAAGAGATAAGTAATCACTATAACTACAACCTCGTACTGGTGCATTCCGATACTGCATGGAACGCTGATCTCTCAGGCGAATTCAAGGATAAGATCTACAGGCGGCTGAGACTGAAGGTCCCTTTCAGTAATATAAGCCTCCGTGAGGTGTATTTTACAAGCCGTTCCTCATACAATGATACCATAAATATCATTGAACATGCAATGAGCGGCGACAGGCCCAACCTTGTTATCCTGGCTTCCAATGATGAAGCAGTTATGAGTGAGGTGATAGTTAATGTGCATAACCTGCTGCGTAAATATGAGATCAAACTGATAGGCTACCCGGATATACGCTGGCTTGATAATCTCGACCCAATGTATTTCTATGAGCTTGGGCTGATGTTGTTTACTCCTAACTGGGTTGATTATCAACAGGATGATATTAAGGATTTCCTTGGAAAATACCGTGAATTTTTCAAGATGGAACCACCCGTGCGGAGTTATGCATGGCAGAGTTATGATATTATGTATTACTTTATCAGTGGCCTTGCAATGCACGGATCTGATTTTATGTACAGGCCTTCAATGCACAAACCCGATCTGCTGCAGGTTGACTACAGCTTTGAACGAACCGGGCTGATGAACGGATTTGAAAACAAAAGGCTCTACCTGCTGCGTTATACACCTGACCTTAAAGTGGAGTTCCTGAATAAAGCTAATTAAGGGGAATAAATTATTAGTTCTAATTGTCTTACTATTGTGTATGGTGAAGTATGATTATATCCATTCTGATGATCATGAACTTGTCCGCTTAACCCTGGAGGGTGATAATAAGGCTTACAGTGAGATAGTCAGAAGATATGAAAGTATGGTAGCCAGAACAGTAAAGAGCATGCTGGGAAACGTACAGCAGGCCGATGATGTAGGTCAGGATACCTTTATTCGCCTGTATAAAGGTCTTAAGGATTTCAGGGGTGATTCCAGTCTGGGCACTTATATTCAGAGAATTGCCATTAATCAATCACTCAATGAGATCAGGCGAAGTAAAAGATTCCTGTCGATGTTTTACCGTTCTGATGATAAGGAAGATCCCAGGGAGATAGAAATATCATCAGGTGATCATGAAGGAGAAGGAGACATGAAAGAGATTGTGAACATGGCCATATCAAAACTCGATCCTGATTTCAGGTCTGTTGTAGTTCTGCGGGCCATTAATGGATACAGCACAAAGGAAACGGCTGAAATACTTGAACTGCCCCTCGGGACAGTTTTATCACGCCTGTCAAGGGCAAGGGAACAGTTAAAGAAATTATTAAAAGACATGATATAATATGAAACCCGGAAAGCTTATAAACCTGTTTTTGCACTCACTGTCGGATGAAACTGACAGTGAACAGCGCGAAGTGCTTGAAAAGGAACTTTTCACCGATCATAAATTCAGTGAGGGTTTCCGTGACAGGCTGATGAAAAAAATTAACTCGGGGGAGATACTGCTGAATGGTAAACGCGAACTGATAAGATCATTTGACAGTATTTTTATGAGAGTTGCTATTCCCGCTGCCGCAGCTGTTATAATACTTGTTTTAAGTATTCTGATGAATCATGGCTCACTGTCATATGATATACTGCTTGGCATTGACAATGATGTGGATGGTGTTTTGATCAGTCTTCTCGGCAATTAAAGGAATGTCTGTGAAAAATATGAATATATGAAATTAAGAATCACATTATTAATTATAGGTACATTGCTCCTGGGTTTTGCAATAGGGATGCTTACATCGGCGCAGTTAAGACATAAGAGGATGAGACCGGTACGCACATTCGCCTCGGAGCATTATTTCAGGGAACATCTTTACAGGGTGATTGAGCCTGATTCAGTGCAGAAGGTTGAACTTGATGGCATAATTGACCGCTACGGTGACGAATTTAAGGATATGAATGCCGAATTCTGGAAAGGCTTTGAGTCGCTCATGGACAGGCAATGGGATGAGATCAAAGAGCTTCTTACCAGGGAACAGCTAAATAAACTGGAGGAATTTGATCGCAACAGGCGTGAAATGATGAAAAAATTCAGGAGCAGGAGCGGGTCTGGCGACAGCACACATTTTGACAGGAAGAGAGGCCCTGATCGTGACCGCTATGACGGTGAGAGGAGATCCGACAGTACGCGTTACGACGGTGAAAGGAGATTCGACCGTGACCTCAGGCCCCGGAGGCCTTCCGGCGACCAGGCCGGTAACCCTTTCTTTTAATCCTCCAGATCGAAAAACAGATAGTCTGTAATTATAGGCAAATCGTCAGGATCTATTTTGTTGGCAATAAGTATTTCAGCATCGTCATTGAAAATATCCTGGAAATCGCTTTTCCCCATTTTACCTTCAATTATGCTCCTGCGATAGTATTCGATAGCTTTCATGCGCTCGCCCATGCACAGGGCAAGGTGGCCGGCATTGATATAGTCGTGCCCGGTCATCCCGGCCTGCCCGATCTTGTCAAAATATTTTTTTGATTGATCATATTTACCCTGGACCAGGTAACACCATGCTATGGGCTTCAGTATCCTTACGTTTTTAGGATCATTATATTCAACCTTAAAATAGTATTTGAGGGCTGAATCATAGTCTTCCATGTCAAGATAACAATGACCTATCATGGCTATGGTATGCATGTTACCCGGGTCCATCTTCTCTGCTTCCATGTAATATTTGAGTGCTTCACCATGCCTTCCAAGTCTCCTGTTGCAGAAGCCTATCTTTTTCAGCGTCCATATCTTACGGTCAAGAATCTCTGCCCTCCTGTACATTTCAAGGGCTTTCTCATATTCCGCGATCTGCTGGTAGCAGTAAGCCGCCTTCTCGTACAGCTGTGCTTCTTCAGGACTGTCATTTATCAGTTCATTGTACAGATCAAGGGCCTCGATGTAAAAATCTTTGCCAAAGTAATAATCCGCAAAGGTCGAACGCGACTCACTGTCTTTAAGAACCATGTTGAAGAGTTTGGTTTTATGGAAGTTAAGGGTGGCCCTGAATACGTCGTCAAATTCCTTCCTGTAAGGCGATAATTTAAAGAAACGGTAAAGGTCCTGCAGATACTGGGTCACATTGGTCTTAAACCCTTTAGTGGGATCCAGGTCGATCTCTTCATCCTTCATTTGCTCAAGCCCTTCAAGCTCCATCCTGAAGACTTTCAGCATCATCTCTTTCTGGCTGGGAGGAAGGTGCTGCAGGTTGAGAACAAGGCTGTACTTATCTGAATTGCAGATAAATGGTGTTTTATACAGTGCTTCAGCCAGCTCATTGGTGCCGCCGGACAGCACTTCATCCCTGAAAAGTACATCGATGGCCTCATGATCAGGATAAAAAGGTATGAACCAGTTGGATATATTACGGAAAAAATCAAAGTTCTTGAGATTGGCAAAAGCCGACATATATACATCGGCGCCTTCCATCTGCAGTTTGGAGAATTCCTCCATTGTTTTGTAGAGGTCTTCCGATTCCTTGAACATATCCGACCAGTCAGGGTTTTTCCCTTCCATAAGATCTTCCGGGAGGAGGTTTTCCAGGTCAAGCTTCTCCTCTAGCTTGGGCTTTAGTTCAGCAACACGCGGTAAAATCTCGTCACGTAGTTTTTTGCTTATTTTCTCGGTCTCACCCGACCGGATAATCTGAAGTATAGTAATCTTAAGGTGTTCCCTGAAGGTGCTGTCATCTGACAGTTCCTTAAGAAGATCTTCTATCTCTGAATAAATGTGTATCCTACTGTCATGGTGATATAATACAAGAAGAAGCCCTGCCAGTGCCCTTTCACTTAGCTGTTCCGTTTTATCCCTGTAAAGGGAAGCAAGTATCTGAATTTTTTCTGCTTCCCAGAACCGCAGTGTGCTGAGTGTGATGGCACTTACAAAAATACATTGTTCATGCCATTCAAACTTGCCACCCTGCATTATCAGTTTAATGAGTTCCGTCTCTGCGTCTCCATAGCTGTCAGTGAGCCACAGGTGATTAAAGATATTATTCACCAGCTGCCTGTGCTTTCTTGCATAATCCGAGTCAGGATCCAGTGAGACAGTGCCCGCCTGCCTGAGCCATTCATCAAGCTCCTCTTTGAATACCAGGTCGTCCACAGTCTCTATGATGCTTTTCCCGGCCAGGCTCTGCTCTTTAAGGGAATTTTCCTTCAGCCAGTAAGTGTGCCAGCCTGAATAGCGGGCAAGAATTTCCTGCTTCACATTATCGGCCAGTTCCAGCAGCGACTGTAACATACGTGTTAAAACTTTATGCCTTTCCGGATCATGAATGCCTTCAATCGTGTACTTCACCATGTTCTTGTAGGTGTTCGCGATATTATCCAGCTGCTGCCTGTGGTCGCCATTTTTAGAAATATCAGTGAGCTCTCTTATAAGGTTTATACTTTGCCTTACCTGCTTTCCTGCTATCAGTGATGTAATGTGATTATGTTTCTTTATCAGTTTGTTCGTATCCATAGTGTTTCCTGTCATATGCCTTTTCCCCTCCCTCAATAATCAGGCCGAATGACAGTTTGTCATGGAATTATGCCACCAGCATATTACGCCCTCTTTATTTGACTTATATTCAGTGTTTTATACTGCCGCTAAAGTAATGGTGCAGCCGTCCCCCTGTAGCCGGGCACCCGGGACTGCCATGGCAGGATCACCGTGTAAGGGGAATTGTTTTAATGATATTGATAATGGTTTTGACGGCATTTTGCATTGACCTGACTGGAACGTATTCATACCTTCCATGGAAATTCTGTCCGCCTGTGAATATATTGGGGCAGGGCAGGCCCATATATGAAAGACGGGCCCCGTCGGTGCCTCCCCTTATTGGCCTTATCAGTGGTTCCACGCCTGCCTCCTTCATTGCTTTTTCAGCCAGTTCAACAATATGGAAATGATCTGATATTTTCTCCTTCATGTTATAATACTGGTCTTTTATAACGACTTTCACCAGTTTTTTACCATATTTCTTATTCATGAATGATGCAATGGTTTTTAAAAGTCTTTTCTTTTCCTCAAATTTCTTCCTGTCATGATCCCTTACCAGGTATCTTGCTTTTGATTTTTCTACTTCCCCTTCAATATCAATGAGGTGAAAAAAACCTTCATAAGCGGTGGTATGCTCAGGCCTGGACTGTCCGGGAAGCATTGCGCTGAATTCATGTGCCAGGTGTATTGAGTTGATCATCTGTCCCTTTGCAGCACCGGGATGTATACTCCTGCCGCTTATTTCTATAACTGCCATGGCAGCATTGAAATTTTCATATTCCAGCTCACCTTCTTCTCCACCGTCAACGGTAAATGCAAAATCGGCCCCGAAAGCCTCCACGTCAAATTTATCGGCGCCCCTGCCAATCTCCTCGTCGGGAGTGAAGCCTATTCTTACTTTACCATGTTTGACACCGGGGTTAAGCAGGAAATATTCAACAGCGGTCAGTATTTCAGCAATACCCGCCTTATCGTCAGCGCCCAGCAGGGTGTTGCCATCACCGGTAACCAGGTCACATCCCTTATATTTCAGTAAACCCGGAAATTCAGTGGGACTAAGGATAATATTTTTCTTCCTGTTCAGGATGATGTCTTTACCGTCATAGTCATTTATTAGCCTTGGCTGAACATTTTTGCCACTCATATCAGGGCTTGTGTCCATATGAGCTATAAGACCCAGCACGGGTAATTGCTTTTCAGTGTTGGAAGGCAGGCTTGCTGTAAGGTAGCCGTTATCATCAAGGCTTACCTCATCCAGTCCCATTTCTTTCATTTCCTTTTCCAGCATCCTGGCCAGGACCAGTTGTTTTTTTGTGCTGGGGCAGCTTTCAGAGTTTTCATCTGACCGGGTATCCACCCTGGCATAGGAGATGAAACGTTCGAGGACTTTTTCCATTATTACCTGAATAAAATATTTCCCAGCAGTACCTTGCCGCTTTTCCAGTAAGCCCTGTAGAAAGGTGAATCGGTGACATATATCACCTCACCGCGGCCTATGCTTTCACTTGCCAT
>JBNJHQ010000140.1:0-6718 GCA_051748705.1 Bacteroidota bacterium
CTCAAATCGCTTGTCATTAACGGCCGGGAGTCACTGTTCGAGAAAGGTTCAGACGGCAGATATGAATTCCTTGCCAATCTTGATATCGAAGACACTGAAACAATAAAACTTGTGGCAACGGATGATTACGATAACATTACCGATCTGGAATATCGTATCATCAGGACCGAGATCGATCCTCCCGAAATATCAATCCTGCGGCCTTATGCTGATGATAGTGGCCAGATAATGCTTGATAATAATAACCGCAGTCTGTATATACAGGGCAAAATTGAGGACAACAGCCTCATAAAATCAATTTTCATCGAGGGTGTTACGGCAAGTTATCCCCTTGAACAGGAGAACCCGACTTTCACGGCTACCATCGATATTCTGAATAAGGAAGAAATAACCGTAATAGCCGAAGATGTATTTGAGAACAGGCAGGTAAAAACTTTCAAAATCAACAGGCAGGGTGCCGTAATTTCAGCGGAGAACCCCATGGGTAAAACCTGGGTGGTTTTCCTGGAGAATTCAAATTACACATCTTTTGCCAGCCTCGCCGGGCCGGTTAAGGATGTTAACCTGATGAGGGCTGCCCTTGCCAATTACCAGGTGCATAATATTATCCATAAGAAAGACCTGACAAAGGGACAGATGGAAAAATTTTTCTCTATAGAGCTGAGGGATATGATCAAGGCCAACCAGGTTAATTCCCTGCTTATATGGTATGCAGGACACGGGAAATTTGTCAACGAGGTGGGATACTGGATACCGGTGGATGCGCAGAGGGATGATGAATTTACCTATTTTAATATTGCCGCATTGAGGGCTGCCCTGGAACCTTATGCAAATATCCTGACCCACACACTCGTGGTAACCGATGCCTGTGAATCGGGCCCCAGCTTTTACACAGCAATGAGATCAAGTCCTACTATAAAGAGCTGCAGTGACTGGAGGGCCACACAGAACAAATCTTCCCAGGTGTTTATGTCGGCCGGGTATGAGCTTGCATCCGATGATTCAGAGTTTACACGCACTTTTGCAAGAACCCTCGAAAGAAATCCCGGGGTATGTATCCCTGTTGAGGAAATATGGCAGAATGTTAAAGTGGCACTGGAGAATGCAGGCAAACAGGAACCTAAATTAGGACAGATAACCGGTCTTGATCATAATGAGAATGCAACATTCTTCTTTATAGCAAAATAGCAGTATATGAATTACCGAAGCCCTTTACGGCTGAAAATAATCACCAGGCATGTTATCCTGGTGATTATTCTTTTATTGTACAGTATCAAACCTACCCTGTCACAGGACTATTATTTTGACAGTTACGGTGTATCGGACGGACTCAGTTCATCCAAGGTATATACGATTATCCAGGCCAGCTCCGACTACCTCTGGCTGGGCACGGAGAGCGGTTTAACCAGGTGGAACGGGTCTGAATTTGAAAATTTCTCCATTGATGACGGCCTGGCAACGGGCGGGGTAATGTCACTGCTTGAAGACCATGAAGGGAGAATATGGATGGGACATCTCAACGGTGGCCTGAGCTGTTATGAAAATAATGCCTTCCGGAAGGTAAGCATCGATACCTTCGATATACAGGGAGACATATCGGGACTGGCAGTGCAGGGTGATAAGTTATGGATAAGCACGTCCCTCCATGGGACCTTCTGTGCCCCGCTTCCCGGGGACGATGAAGACTTAAGGGATGTTAAGCAGTACAGGGGTGGAGAGGGACTGAGCGACCAGGTATATGATATCTATATTGATGACAGTGGCCGGATATTCTGTATAGCCGATGTGGGGATTAAAATCTATAACCCTGGAAGCGACAGGTTTGAAACGTACAGGCCGGAAAAACTGACCACCTTTTTCAATACCATATCCATGCTGGTTGACAGTAAGGGGGGCAGGTGGTTCGGAACCAATAAAGGGGGACTGTATTATTTCCCACCCAACGGGGGGGAACTCATAGTATACGATGTACGTGACGGGTTGGCCAGTAATATGATAAGCTGTATAACTGAAAATTCACAGGGCGATATATGGGTAGGAACGTGGGAGTCGGTCTTATCCAGGGGAGGAGGAATTACCGTTTTCAGGGATGGGGAGATGCAGACATTCGATGAAAGTAACGGATTGCCTGCCAAGCAGATACAAAGCATTATTGAAGACCATGAAGGTAACATGATCATTACAAGCCAGAATAACGGGATACATGTCTTCAAGGGCTATCATTTTCTGAACTACATGCCTGAAAATAATATGTTCAGGGAGGGTACCGTGTGGGCTATTAACGAAGATAAATACAGGAGGTACTGGTTCGGCACCAATGGTGGTATTACCCTCTATGATGCTGAGACAGGGCTGCCAATACACTATTATGAGACAACACATAATATAACCAACCAGATAAGATATATAATAAATGACAGGAATGAGAATATCTGGGTGGGCACCAATGACAACGGTGTTTACAGGTATGATTTTGGCAATAACGATTTTGTTTATGATTATAAGCTCAATGATATACTTGTTCGCACTGATCTCAGGGTTTCGGCCATGGCCGTGGATAAGGAAAACAATCTCTGGATCGGTACCAGTGACGGGGTGGCTGTGTGGAACATCAAGGAGCAGGAAGGGAGGAGGTATACACAGTTTGACGGGCTGGCAGGGAATGGCATAACAGCCCTCTATGTGGATGCGGGCGGAAGGGTATGGATAGGATCAGAAAGGCGGAATGGACTTACCAGGTATGAGCCGGGGGAGCAGCAGTTCAGAATTATTGAACTTGAAAACGATCTTGCTCCAAGGTGTATAAGCGGGACAGCAGACGGAACCCTGTGGATCGGCACAAGTTTCGGTGTCCTTGGACTAAAAGACGATACAGTTGCTGTTCACCTTACCGAAAATGACGGACTCCTTTCCAATATCATTAACCTTCTGCAGCCTGACGGGAGGGGTGCACTGTACATTGGCACCAATAAAGGCTTGAACAGCGTGGATCTTGAGACAGGAATAATTAATACCTATACAAAAGAAAACGGTTTTGTGGGTATTGAAACAAAACAGAATGCTTCCCTGCTCGACAGTAAAGGTCATTTGTGGTTTGGTACCGCCCATGGTGCTACAAGGCTGGCCCCGGAATCTATTCCGCCTCCCGACCTGGAGCCTCTGACCCATATCAGGGGTATGAAGGTTAATTTCGTGGACAGGCAGATGATACCCGGCATGAGGCTGAGATATACGGAAGATCATATTACTTTTGATTATTACAGTGTCTGCCTGACCAACCCCGAAGCTGTAAGTTACCGTGTTATGCTTGAAGGTTCCGATCCCGAATGGAGGCCGGAAAGTAAACAGACAGAAGTTATTTACTCATCCCTCTCGCCAGGGAGGTATACCTTCAGGGTGATGGCCCAGAACAGTGACGGGATATGGAACGAGGAGCCCGTGAGTTTTGATTTTGTTATCAGGCCTCCTTTCTATGCCACTCCGTTATTTATTGTTTTCGTCGTACTGCTACTGGCCCTTGCTGTTGTTTTATATATCAAGATAAGGGAAAGGAACCTGGTGAGGGAAAAAAGATTGCTGGAAGAGAAGGTTGAAGAGCGAACGGTAGAGGTAGTTCAAAAGAGTTTGGTCATAGAGGAGAAAAACCGCGATATCACGGCCAGTATAAGATATGCAGAGAGAATACAGATGGCTATGCTGCCTCCGGAAGAAAGCTTTGACGACACATTCGTGCTGTTCCTGCCCAAGGATATTGTCAGTGGTGATTTCTACTGGATGCATGATAACGGTGATATACAGTTTATTGCCGCTGTCGACTGCACCGGTCACGGTGTGCCGGGTGCATTTATGTCGATCATAGGCCACAACTCACTGAACAAGATTGTAAGGGAATATGGTATAACCAGGCCGGCTGCCATCCTTGACCAGCTTAACCTTGAAGTGGCCAAGTCACTTATACAGAGGGGAGACGAGGTGATAAATGACGGAATGGACCTGGCGCTTATAGCCTATGACAAGAAGCACAGGAAGCTCCAGTATGCAGGGGCATATAATCCCCTTGTTATTGCAAGGGACGGGGAAATAATTACAATTAAGGGCGACAGGTTCCCTATAGGTATGTCAACAGCGAACAACCGGAAATTCACCAATGTGGAAGTTGATATTCAGACAGGGGATATGCTTTACCTTTTCTCGGATGGTTATTCCGATCAGTTCGGCGGACCGGAAGGTAAGAAATTCAAGGTGTTAAATCTCAAGAATGAGCTACTGCGAATTTCATCACTTTCAATGGCCGGGCAGAAAGTAGAACTGATGAAAACACTTGAGGCCTGGATGGGCGGGAGAAGCCAGATTGATGATATACTGATTATCGGGACAAGGGTGCCATAGACCTATATCCTTGCTATACTGACCGGGTCGTCATGCCAGTTATTATATGTGCTTATCGCATCAATAGCCTGCAGGGGGGTATCTGCCACCATCCATATGTTTTTATGTATCTTCCTCATAAAATCCTTTTCGATAAGGCTTTCAAGAAATGAGATAAGCTGTGCGTAGAATTCCTGCGTGTTAAGTATTACCAGGGGACCCCTGAAAAGGCCAAGCTGTTTCATTGTGATGGCCTCCGTCAGTTCCTCAAGTGTGCCTATACCTCCCGGCAGTGCAATTATTGCTTCAGACATTCCGAACATTTTTTTCTTTCTTGCCCCCATATCTTCGGTAATGATTATTTCATCCACAGCATCATGACCCCAGCCGTTATCGTGCATAAAGGCAGGTATAACACCTGTAATTTTTGCCCCTTTCTTCATGGCGGCATCAGCCAGTGCACCCATTAAGCCAATGCCACCTCCACCATAAACTATATTATGTCCGCGTGATGCAATAAGCTCGCCAAGCTGAGAGGCAGCATCGGAATATACTTTATCTATCTTACTGCTCGAGGCAGCGAAAATGCAGATGTTCATGGCAATGGTAATAAAAAAGCCGTTCCTGTATGAACGGCCTGATTTGTTCAATATTCTTTAACTAGTCTATGAGAGCTTCCAGCTTTGTAACAAAATTTGTTTTCGGTACGGCACCAACCTGCTTATCGGCAACTTCCCCGTTCTTGAAGAAAAGCACAGTGGGTATGTTGCGTATCCCGAATTTAGTGGCCACACCCGGACTGTCATCCACATCGCATTTAACTACAAGCGCCCTGCCTTCATATTCCTTTGACATCTCTTCCACAAAGGGAGCTATCATTCTGCAAGGTCCGCACCATTCTGCCCAGAAATCCACCATAACGGGTTTATCTGATTGAAGAACAACTTCTTCGAAATTAGAGTCATTTACCTGTAAAGCCATTGTTATTGTTTTTTGTCAATTATATTATGGATAAAAGCGATGGCAAATATAATTAATTTACTTTAAATTCAAGACCGGGAACGGATTCTATATAGTCTATCAGTTCATTCCCTATATCAAGACTGAAGCTACGTGAAAAGAGGCCTACACTAATTTTCTGAACAGGATCGGCCACCATGAATTTAAGCTCTGTTTTACCCTTATGGCCGGCTATCATCTGTTTCAGTTTTTTTATAAGCTCATCGTTTAACCTGTCTACCGGGATGATAATGGTAAAAGACTTTATCAGTTCTTCTTTAACACTGGTAAGCAGGTGTATACTCTGTATTTTTACTTCCAGTTCGTCTTCCCTGAACATCCTTTTCTGCACTTTACCTTTTACCAGGAGGAAGTAACCGGGATTGCAGAATTTACTGTTATTTACATAATCCTTATCAAAAAGCATGAACCTGTAAGAGTCGGTATAGTCCTGGAGGGTAAAGGAACCGAAGGGCTTACCGTTTTTACTGGTTCCGCTCCGTGCCTCGGTAACCATCCCTGCTATGATAACTTCCTGCCCCATCAGATCCTTCATATTATGGAGCTTGCTGATCGGCATATTACAGAATGTCTTCATTTCCAGCCTGTAATCATCGAGCGGATGGGCTGAGAGGAAGATGCCCACAACTTCCTTTTCCCGGTTGAGTTTTTCCAGTTTTGGCCATTCAGGTGCTTCGGGCGGGGCGGGTTTAACAATCTCGAAACCATCATCATCACCAAATAGTGATTGCTGGGAGCTGCTGTTCTCATTCTTGAGCATATTGCCATACCTGATCAGGCTTTCGATAAAAACCTGGCCTTTATTATCCTCAGCGAAATACTGTGCCCTCTTAAGTTCCTTGAAGCGGTCGAAAGCACCTGCCAGGGCCATTGCTTCAATACTTTTTTTGTTCAGGGCATTGAGGTTTATTCTTTCAATAAAGTCATAGATTGAAGAGAACAATCCATTATTTTCCCTTTCTTCTATCAATCCGATGACCGCACTGGTGCCCACACCTTTGATGGCTCCCAGGCCAAACCTGATATTGCCGTCTTTGTTTACCGTGAAATTTACATTACTCTCGTTTACATCAGGCCCCAGCACTTCTATACCCATGCGCCTGGCCTCATCCATGAAGATTGTGAGTTTTTTTATGTCGTTAATGTTGCGGCTCAGTACGGCTGCCATGAATTCTGCAGGGTAATTTGCTTTGAGGTAAGCAGTCTGGTACGACAGGTAGGCATAACATGTTGAATGTGACTTATTGAAGGCATACTGTGCAAATGCTTCCCAGTCGGTCCACACTCTTTCAATGATCTTTTCCTTATGACCCCTCTGCCTGCATCCTTC
>JBNJHQ010000141.1:0-6702 GCA_051748705.1 Bacteroidota bacterium
TAATCTAAGGTGTACGGTAAAAATAAAGGGAAAATAAATAGGATCAAAACATTAAAGAAAAGGAAGCAGGCATAATCGTCGTTGAGGTAATGGGGGTATATTCTGTTATTAATGATTATGCCTCTTCCTCAAGGAGTATAAAGACAGTCTGTTCTTGCTGATTTTTTCTTTCAACAGTCGTGTTAAAACTAACACCATGGAAATTACCCTGAAATACCCAATGTTGGGTATTTGTTAAAATTGTTAGGTGAGGTATAAATAAAGAATTATGAGGATTTGCTTACGATTGGGAATTTAATAAGGATCTCCTTGGTGGAGTTCAGTTTTAATTTTTTAATGATTTTTCGCCTGTAAGTATAGATTGTCTCAGGTGAAATATTAAGCCTCAGTGAAATGTCACTGCTTCTCATACCGTATCTGAGCAGTTCAAATACTTCTTTTTCCCTGCTTGTCAGAAGGCTGATTAGTTCATCATCTACCGCCGTGTCGGTGGAGGTGTAGAGTTTTTCCAGTCTTTTAATAACCATATCAAGTTCTTTTTTGTCGATGGGTTTGAGTATAAAATCGAAGGCAGCTTTCCTTATTGCCTGTATTGCATATTTTTCATAGGCTGTAACAAAAATGACCAGGGGAGAATAGCCGTCTTTCTGTACCCTGGATACCAGTTCCAGGCCTGTAATGCCGGGCATTTCAACATCAATAAACAATATATCCGGCCGTTGACTGAGGATGAAGAATATTGCCTTTTCGGGTGATGTTTCAGAACCTGAATGCCTGAAACCACCGTAAGAGGCCATAAGGCTTTCAATTTGCCTGACGGCATGCTTATTATCATCCAGGATGAAATATGTTTTATCCATATTGCAAATAAAACTACTGCTGATCTGGGGAATCAGACATGACTTCACTTATAAATATATGATTTTAAAACCTAATTTAAAAGACCCTGGCGCTTTTATTTTTAATTGGGGGTAATAAATTCATGATATTTGCCTATAGAACAAAAGGGATCACTGCCTTTCTTTTTTCAGGGTAATCAGGGAATGTTTTCCTGTACCACCTATGGTGGTGCAATGCCCTGGGGATCAGGTTAGCGGCTGTCCATATGGCAAATGACAGGCCCGGCAGGCTCCAGGTCATTATAGCAAAACCTGTCCATTCAACAATTTCACCTGCAAAATTAGGGCATGAAATATATCTGAACAGTGGATGTGTCGGGATTGAATAGCCCGATTTATTCCCTTTCCGGAGATGGATAAGATGATTATCGGCAAGCTGGTTTATTACAAATCCTGCGATAAATAAAATGATCCCTGCAATAAACCTGGGATCTGTTAACCATTCGGCATTTGAAGTAGTGTCACCTGCAATATATCCAAGCCAGTAGCCATTGAGGAATCCGTTAACAAGGTTGAAAAACAGGGCAAGCATTACCACCAGCAGGGGTATTGTTTTGCCTTTTGTCCTTGTCCTGAAGGGAAAAATAAAGATACGGTTGAAATAATGGATGAACCATAAGCCGAAAAACACCCAGAGTACGCTAATTCCCGTTTTGTTACCCCCGAAAAAGAGTATGGTGATCAACAGCAGGGATGGCATTTCCATGATGAACCAGCCGGCACGGTTATCAATTGAAGGTCCCCATTTACTGCTTGCATGTTTTCCGTAAGGAGCCCTGACTTTGAGGAGAAGGGGAAAAAGGATCACGGCCAGGCCGATCCATGCCATTACGATTATATTGAAATTCTCTCTAAGCATCACGCCTGTCCATTCTTATTTTATAAAATCAGGGTTTGCCAGGGGTAAGAGGGCTCCCGTTTCCTCCTGCATTTTTTTTAGCAATGCTTTCATCTCCGCTGTTTTTTCAGGGTACTTATCCGACAGGTCTCTTGTCTCCCCCACATCCTCATCCAGCTTATAGAGTTCGCTTTTTCCATAATGGTAAAACTCAATAAGTTTCCACTTGCCTTTGCGGATTGCAGCACCCGGGGTCCACTGGCTACCGTGGTAATGGGGGAAATGCCAGAAAATGGCTTCCCTTGTGGGTGCTTCATTTCCTGTCAGCAGGGGGAACAGGCTCAGCCCGTCAATATGCTGCCCGGGCATCAGGGCTATTCCTGCCATATCGAGTATGCTGGGATAGAAGTCGGTACTGATAACCGGTACATCGCTCGATCCGCTGATAATTCCCGGTCCGCTTATAATAAGGGGAACCCTTATACCACCCTCGTAGCACCATCCCTTACCTGCCCTCAGCGGGTGTACGGAAGTAGGAGCCGGCCTGTCTTTCCATAAAGTTGTCAGTCCGCCGTTATCGGAAGTGAAGATGATATAGGTATTTTCAGATAAGCCCGTTTCATCGAGGTAATCAATTATCCTCCCCGTATTCTCATCCATACTGAATACCATGGAGGCATAGTCTGCATTTACCTGCTTAAGTGTTGTGCTGCCATTATGCTCACTGACAAGGACAGGTCTGCCTTCTTCACCCAGGCTATCCTTTTTTGCCCGGAAATATTCAATATGTTTCCTGCTGGCCTGTATGGGTGTATGGACGGTATAGAAAGAAAGATAAAGGAAAAATGCTTCATTTTCTACCGACTTTATGAATTCAAGAGCCTCATCTGCAAGCCTGTCGGTAAGGTATTCACCATCGGGACCGTCTTCGAGCCTGGGGTTATTGTATGGTGAATAATAGCCGCCCGGGGGCTGACCCATATGATGACCTCCCTTATTGATGTCGAAGCCCTGGTTTTCAGGAAAATAAGACGGATCACCAAGGTGCCATTTACCGGCAAAGAAAGTATGGTAACCGTTCTTTTTCATTACTTCGGCAATTGTTTCTTCTTCAAGTGAGAGCCAGTGATTATCCACGGGACCAATGAGTTGCCTGTCTTTTGGGTCATCCCCGGGTATCCAGTCGGTGATGTTGACCCTTGAAGGGTATTTACCAGTCATTATGCTGGCCCTTGTAGGGGAGCACACCGGTGAAGAGGAATAGGCGTCTGTAAAGACCATTCCTCCCGCTGCCAGCCTGTCAAGGTTTGGTGTTTCATGGAAAGTACTGCCGTAACACGAGAGGTCAGTGTATCCAAGATCATCGACGAGGATAAAGACGATGTTTGGCTTTGGGTCTTTCCTGGAGCATGAAATGCAGAAAAGGGCTATGAGTAAAAGTATAGGTACAGGTGCACTTTTTTTCATATTTATTCACCCATAAGATTCAGGACTGCCACGTAAAAATCTTTATCAACCACGAGTTCACAGGGCTTTACATTTTCAAGAAACGACCATCCCCTGTTTCCGAATTCGAGCCAGGTTTCCTGGCCGTCAAGGTAGATTTTCAGTGGCATATTGAATCCGCGAACAGTATTGCCCCACCTGTATCTCAGTCCGCCATCGGCAAACCTGTATTCGAACACGGGTATCCTGGTATCACGAAGGAACTGATCAAAAACCGGTTTCAGTTCAAAAGAGGTATGTTCTTCCATATATCCTTCGATCTGCCCGGTACTAACAGTCTGGTGCCGGAAAGTTTCATTGAGTCCGCGCAAAATAGCTCTCCATTGTTCATCATCGTTAACAATCTGTCTTATCATATGGAGCATGGTCGCACCTTTCTGATACATGTCCCCGGAGCCGGAGCGGTTAACATCATAAAGTCCAATAATATTCCGGTCGTTGGCAATATTTGACCGTATTCCCCTGAGGTACTCGAAGCCGGCCTCCCTGCCATACCAGTACTCAACAAAGAGTCCCTCGGAATAGGCTATAAAGCTTTCGTGTATCCACATATCGGCAATATCCCTGTATGTAATACTATTTGCAAACCATTCGTGACCCGATTCATGTATGATAATAAAGTCAAATTTCTCACCCCAGCCGGTACCGCTGATATCCCTTCCACGATAACCGTTCATATAGCCGTTGCCATAGGTCACCGAGCTCTGGTGTTCCATCCCCAGGTAAGGAGCTTCAACAAGCTTATAGCCATCTTCATAGAAGGGATAGGGACCAAACCAGTATTCAAATGCTTCCATCATCAGGGGTACCTGTTTGAAGTGTTCTTTTGCCTTTTCAAGGTTATAACTCAGGACGTAATAGTCACAATCGAGCTTTCCCGCTTCGCCATCATATACCTCGCCGAAGTGGACATAATCCCCTGCATTTATATTAACACCGTAATTATTGATTGGGTTATATACATACCAGTGCCATGTTTTTGTGCCGTCGGGATTAATGTCAACACCCTTATACCGGCCATTCGATACATCCATAAGGTTTCCCGGTGTAGTAATGCTTAATCTCATGCTGTCGGGCTCGTCATACATATGATCCTTGCAGGGCCACCATATGCTTGCTCCCCCTCCCTGGCACGAGGTGGCATAGAAAGGATTACCATTATCGTCGTAAGACCATGTAAGCCCGTCGTCCCAGGGCGGGCGCCTGCTCACCTTGGGCTTACCGCCATAATATACCCTTACTTCATTTGATTCACCTTTGATCTGTTCTTTTTCCAGTTGAACAAACCAGGCATTGCCGTCACGAATGAATTCAAGATCTTTTTCGTCCTGTGTTATCCTGCTTATTTCCAGGGGTGGCTGCAGGTCGATCTGCATGAGCTTATGCGGTTTCAGCACATCATACCGTATCAGCACCCAGCCACTCAGGCTGCTGTCGGCAGGATCGGTCCTGATATCCAGGTGGTAGAAAGTAAGATCCCACCATTCCCTTTCGGGTGTGATTGACCCACGGAGAGTGTCCTGTCTTGTGAGTTCCATGGAGCGCTGTGAAAAGGCATGGTACGGAATTATCAGAAGGCAGGTAAGGATAAGTAATAATCTTCTTAACATGACAGTTTGTATTTAATGTTAGTCCATCAAACTTACATAATTGTCCTGATAAAAAGATGCGATGCCTATGTTTTAGAACCTGAAATACATGATTTGTGACGGATCACCGGAGGTCACCCTAAAATTATTTCATACTCCGGTATTGCGGTTCTGCTTTTAATTCCTGAAGCGGTAAACCCTTACCCAGTCTATTTCCATGGAGCTGGATCCGGATATTGTTTTATCAAGACCCCCTGAAAAATTGATGTACATCGGCTCTGAGGGAATATTGTAAGTCTGCCTGAAAACCTCGTAATCATTTATTTTCCAGACCAGTTTGTCTGCAGTCCACTCAAGGGTGTAGATATAAAAGCCTCTTCCGTATTTGCCGCCTATTGATGTTTTTGCCACCTTATCACCGTTGGCGAACAGATCCATCCATACCTTTCCTTTAGCTGTGCGGCATATATCAATATGGGGTGTTACCTTGTCGGCCAGCAGGTAAAAGGCGTGTCTGGGTCCAAGGGCTGTATTAAGCTTTACTTTTGCCTGGAATATTCCGTATTTCTGGCGGAAACTCTTGCCGGTGTTGATTATACCGGAAGTAAAGTTGAATTCTTTGTTCCTGAAACCGCCAAGCTCAGGGTTCCATACCTTTCCTTCCTTTTTCTGGGGCCTGGTGCTTATGCTCAGGATGCTGCTGCCGACATTGATATTATCCGATTCGGTGTAGCAGTGAAGGTCGCTTTCCAGTGAATATCTGTCGTTAAGAAGCTTGTCGCCCCAGTAATGGTTTGTAAGCCATTTACCTTTGTCAAGGCTGTCACTGTCAAACTCATCATGGAAGATAAGCTCCCTGTGCTTCAGGACATCAAATTTATCAGAATCCTTAACCTTGAAGTACCATACGATATCATCACTTTTTTTCAGTTTTTCGTATTCCTGCTCCACCTTGTACAGATCAGATTTTTCAAAACGCTTTTTATCCAGGAGATAAGCCTTCCTCTCCCTGAACTCATCTGTATTGAGGTAGTCCTTAAGCTCAGCATGCCTTGATACCTTCTGTGATCCGTCCAGTTCGTTGAATTTTGAAAGAGCCTTGGATGAGCGGAATTTATAAAAGAATTTAATGTCCGGATCATTTTTCAGCTTTTTATATTCCTGTAGAAGCTTGTATTCATCGGTATCCTTGAAAGTAATGGGTTTCATGTTCTTTTTCTCAAGGAAAGCCTGGGAGTTAACAAACTCCTTCAGCTCCCTGAAACGTTTTATGCTGGGAACGGTTTCCAGTTTCTCAGCCTCTTCCTTCTGGCCCTTTTTCAGTAGCTTTTTATAAGTTTTAATGTTTGAATCCGAATTCAGTCTTTTATACTCCCTGTATTTATTGTATTCCTCCGTTGTTTTGAAGGTGATGGGTTTCATTTTCTGCTTTTCCTTAAAGGCAGTGGAGCTGACGATCTTGCTGAGTTCTTCGTAACGCTTCACTTTATCTGAATTTTCCAACTCCCGGAATTTCTTAAGGTCCACACTGTCGCGGGTCCTGAAATACATCGCAAGGCCGCTGTCCTTATCCAGTTTTCTAAACTCCAGCTCCTTGTTGTATTCTTCGGAATCTTTGAACCTGAGGTTCACAATATGTTCCTTTTTTGTCTTAAAATCAGTCGAATTTACACGGGCGTCCAGTTCATTAAAACGCTTCAGTTCATCCGATTCACTGAATTTTTTAAGTTTTTCAAACTCTTCGATAAGGGCATTTTCTTCCTGCTCTATCTTTGATGTTGAAGGGATTAACCCAAGTGACAGTTTGAGCTTAGCCATGCTGAAATTGTTTGTATATAACCTGTTAAAGATAAAAAATCTTTCAAAAATA
>JBNJHQ010000142.1:0-6593 GCA_051748705.1 Bacteroidota bacterium
TTTGAACGAGTATAAGCGCTCTGCAACTGGTGTGTCAAACCTTGCCGGGCGTTGCGCTGCAGCCCTTGCAATGGCATATGATATCTGGAAAGATGATCCCGGGAAAAAGGAATTTGCGGAGAAATGTCTTCGATCGGCAAGGTCAGTATTTGAGCTGGGTGTGAAGAATGAAGGATATCAGCAGGGAAATTCTTACGGGGCCCCCTACAGGTATAACGAGGATACATGGGCTGATGATATGGAATGGGGTGCTGCTGAGCTGTACCGTGCCACGGGCGAAGAAAAATACCTCGAATATGCAAAGGATTATGCGCTTAAGGCGGCTGCAGTTTCCTGGATGCCACTTGATACGGCCGATCACTACAGGTTTTACCCCTTTGTCAATATAGGCCATTATGCCCTCTATGATCTTGTTGATGATGAATTCAGGGATGTGCTGGCCGGTTTTTACCGCCAGGGTATTGAAGCTGCCGTTTCCAGGGCTGAAAAAAATGTTTATAACGTAGGGGTGCCCTTTATCTGGTGTTCAAACAATCTTCTCACTTCACTTATTACACAGGTAATTCTTTACGAGGATATGACATCCGATCTCTCTTATCATGATTTTATGGCAGATCAGATTAACTGGCTGTTCGGGGTTAATCCATGGGGAACATCGATGTTTACAGGCCTGCCCGAAGGTGGGGAATACCCGGTGGATGTGCATACCAGTATATGGGCACTGACTGAAAGGGAGGTGGCCGGGGGACTTGTTGACGGGCCCGTCTATTCAACGATATTTAATTCGCTGAAAGGACTGTCCCTTTCGGATGAAGATGAATTTGAAAAGTTCCAGAATGACTATGTGGTATATCACGATGATATAAGTGATTACTCAAGCAATGAGCCAACAATGGATGGAACTGCAGGATCCGTAATAATGATGAGCTACCTTGAGAAAAGATGAATTGAACCAGGGCCAGGCCGGGCTCGTCGAAGGTAAACCTAAACCGGGACGAAGCCTGGCTCTCCGGAAGCAAAGCTGAACTCTTATGTATGAATATGCAACTGCAATAGGAATAGATATCGGCCGGACAATGATCAGGACCTCCCTGGTCAGGTACGGGGGTGAGATTATAACTGATTACAGTTATACATGTGAAAGTATAACCGGCAGGGATAGTCTTGTTTCAATGATACTGGAAGCTGTTTCAAAAATAAGGAACGAAGCTAAAAATAAAAAGATCAACCCTCTGTGTATAGGAATAGCCGCCAAGGGTCTTGTTAATTACCGGGAAGGCATTATTTACGGTCCCGACCAGGGTGTTGAGGGATGGAGGGACGTTAACCTGGGCAAAATAATAAGTTCTGAAACAGGCCTGCCAGCCTATGTTGACAATGATGCCAAGCTGATGGCAATAGCCGAGCTTTTCAAAGGAGCGGGAAAGGGATTTGACAATATTATCTTCGTGGCGCTAAGAAGCGGTATTGGAGGTGCCTTGATCATAGACGGAAAACTATACAGGGGATCAGATAATGCGGGTGGTGAGATAGGACAGATGAGTATTGAGGTGTCAGGTGAATACAGCGATAAGGGCATAAGGGGTTCACTTGAACATTATGCATCCTCGGTTGCTCTTGTGAATGATTACCTTGTGCTGAGTGGAAAAATCAAGGATGGTGCCACGAACCTGAAGAATAGTATCAGGGCAAGGGATGTATTCGAACTGAGTTATAAGGGTGACGATCAGGCGAAGGAGGCAGTAAGGAAAAATGCCGGGTATGTGGGTGCCGGGCTGGCCAACATGGTAAGTATTTTTGCACCCGATCTTATTATCCTGGGCGGGGGAATGGCCATGGCCAGGGAGGAATATTTTGAAATGGTAAGAGAGAGCGTAGTTTCAAACACCCTGGAATACTGCCGGCAGAATGTCAGGATAGTCAGGGCAAAACTGGGCTTTCATGCATCACTGATTGGAGCCGGCATCTATGCCCTTACCCGGCTCGATGGCAAGCAGATATGATCAATCATTTCTCATACACCTGCTATCCTTCTTTTATACTCTGCCAGTGCTTCGTCAAGACGCATTTTTGCAGTATCATCCCCGGGTACATTATGTGACGGGTGTATGTAGAGCTTAATTCCCCTGTCGGCCAGTATTTCCGCTACCGTGGCGATAGTCATCCATACACATGTCGTGAAAGCCATTGTTGAAACGGGCCCTATCCTGTCCCGGTGATTTTTAAGCTTCACCGATGCATCTTCCAGGGGAACACATGTGTCAACTACAATATCAGCAAGCTGGAAAATTGTTTTCCCGCATGAATGCCTGGTGTTCTTTCCCCTGGCCTCTTCGGCTGAGCCGAATACTATAACTTTCATTCCCTTTTTCTTTGCTTCGAGTGCAATATCAATATTGACATTATTTATACCTGAATGGGAAAAAAGCCACATGATGTCGCGCCGGTCAAAATTGTATCCTTTCATTATTTCAACACCATAGCCTTCAACTCTTTCCAGGAAGACAAATTGGTGTACCCCCATCTCCCCGGTAATCCTGGTAAAGAAACTCAGGGGCAGTTCAATCATGGGGTGGAATCCCACGAATCCGCCTATCCTGGGGTACATCTCTTCAACAGGCAGAGTGGCATGGCCGCATCCAAAAGTATGCACCCACCTGTCTGCCTCAATAGTGTCTGCCATGGCTTCTGCAGCCTGGCGGATATTGCCGCTTTGAGTTTCCTCAATCCTGTTCATTACATTATATACATTCCTGAGCCATTCTTTTGCTAACATATCAGTTTTCTGTTTTTAGTTGTTATTTTTTTATTTCCTTACTTTTAATCTTCATCCTTGTGGCAGTAAACAATACTATCATAGCCGTCAATACTATCAGGGCAACACTCGTCAGATGTTTTACACCGAAATTTTCTGCAATTATTCCCATAGAATAATTAATAAGTGTATTTCCCAGCAGGGCCAGTACAAGGGCAAAACTGAAGGCTGTACCGGAAAGGCTGCTGAATCTTTCAGCTGTAAGTCCCAGCATCAGGGGAAAACCACCTCCCAGACCTGTTCCGATGATAAACAGTCCGCCGGCTGCCATATTAAAAGATGAACCGGTTTTCAGGACAATGATACCTGCAAATATAAGTGCGAATGAGACGGTCATTACGCTCCATGTTGATAAATTTCTGAAAACACTGCCAAGAAGCAGTCGCACCACGATTATTCCCCCTACAAATAAACTCAGTCCGTACAGGGCTGCGCTTTCATTAAAATCCATGTAATCGGTAAGGAAAAGTGTTGTCCAGTTATTGATAATACCTTCAAAAGCGCTCTGGAAGAAAAGGAAAAAAGCCAGCAGCCATAATACGCTTTCCTTCAGCAGGGAGGCGATCTTTTTTAAGGGAAAACCCTGTGCCTGCTTGGGAGGAGGGAAGCTGATAATCAAAAATAAAATTGCAAGCAGGAAAGTAAATGCACCTATAGCGATGAAAATCGTTTCAAAGCTGTACCATTCCCTGAGCAAGCCGATGATAAGAGGTGTTCCAAGTGCTCCTATACCATAAAATACACCAAGAAGGCTGAGGCTGGCACCTTTATTCTTTTCGCTTATATCGGCTACAAGAGCATTGGTAGCCCCGTTGATAGCACCCCCGCCAAGACCGGTGAGAAAAATCCACACTTTTATTAAATCCTTCGAAGAGGTAAAGGCAATACCTTCAAAACCAGCAAAGATCAAGAGGCAGGAGCTTGCCAGCAGTATCTTATACCCGCTTTTATCAATTAGCGGACCGAATACAAGTGACCCGAGGAGGACTCCAACAGGTAATATTGAAAAAAGTGTACCGGCTTCAATGTCACTCAGGCTGAGGCTGCTTTTCAGGTCAGGGGCAATAGAACCGAGGCTGATAAACACAATACCAAAGGCAAGCATCCCGAGGCAGGCCGACACGAATAATAAGTTTCTACTGTACATGCTTTTTATGTATTGAATTTAGAGTAATTTTTAAGGGCAAGGTATGCACAGCCGTACAGGCCGGCATCTTCCTGCAGGGCTGAATTTTCAATTTCAAGCTGCCTGATGCTTATCGGTTGTGCCCATCTCATAGCTTCACTTTTTATAGAGGGCAATAATGATTTAGCCGGACCAAACAAACCACCCCCGAAAATTATTTTCTCCGGGTTAAAAATGCTCACCAGGTTTGCAACTGCCATGCCCCAGTATTCAATGGCTTCTTCAATAACTTTTTTACACAGCTTATCACCTTTCGTAAACAAGGATAAAACATCATGGGAGTTAATTCCTTCAGGAATCTTTCCTCTGAGCTCTCCCCTGTATTCATCCTCTTTTTCCAGGTACTCCCTGGTAACTTTAGCTATTCCCGCTCCTGATGCATGGTATTCAAAACAACCGCAGTCCACGTAATCCTTCCTGAAAGGCTTGTTCAGTGCCATCCACCCAATGCTTCCTGCTATATCCCTGCTGCCCCGCAATATTTCCCCGTTTACCAGTATCCCGGCCCCTATACCGGTTCCTACGGCTATGAAAATTGCATCTTTACATCCACGGGCATTTCCCATCCATACTTCTCCCAGCATATGACATGCACGGTCACTGTCGATAGTTACAGGTATACCCTCCGAGATTGTTTTTATCTCTTCCAGCAGGGGATAACTGTCCCACCCGGGAATATTCGGAGCCCAGACCCGGCCCTGATCGCTGTAATAAATTCCGGGAACGGATAAACCAATTGATCTGGCAGGATCTTTCTCCAGGCGGGCAAATTCAATAAATTTATTTACCTGTTCTGCTATCAGGGTGCTCACTTCCTTGCCTTTGCGGCCCTGGAGATTAATTTTTTCCTTCTTTACAATAATCCCTTCTTCACTGAAAAGGGCTGCAGCGATTTTTGTGCCACCAATATCAATTGCGAGTAATGTCATATATTAATCTGTAAGTGATATATTTTACCCGGTTTATGGAATTCCGGCTTTTGATCATAAATATAGCCAATCATTTTTGTATGCTCTGAAAGCTGATAGTTTTTTATGGAGCCTGGATCAGACCTGGTATAAACTATTTAACTAATCTCTCAGCCTAATTTAGTAATAAGATTCAAAGCTCTCAAAACATTTTATTAAGTTTATACTGATCAAAAATTGAAATATATGCTACATGCTTTAAAGGCTTCGGCTATTTACACGGGAGATGAAAAACTAAGCGGAAAAGTCATTATCACCGATAATGACACCATAATGGATGTTGTTGATGATAAAGACATTCCAGGCGGGGTTGAAATTGCAGACTATGAAGACTGTGTAATTGCACCCGGCCTGATCGACCTGCAGATTGCCGGGGGAGGGGGATACCTTTTTTCTGAAAACCCGTCGGCTGAAGCACTGGAAGCTATGGCTGAGAGTATTCTGAAGAGCGGCACCACGGGTTTTCTGATTGCTGTGCCCACGAATTCATTCGATGCTTACAGGGAAATGTTCGAAGTGCTGAAGAGAAATCCCCATCCTGCTGTCCTGGGTCTTCATCTTGAAGGCCCATATATAAATAAGGAAAGGGGAGGGGCACACAACAGGAAATTTATAAGGAAAGCGGATAAAAAGGAACTCAGGATCTTGCTGGATGAAGCGGGGGGTGTCATAAAAATGATGACCCTGGCCCCGGAATTATGCGATAAAGAATTTATTGAATTGCTGAATGATTATGGAATTATTGTGGCCGCAGGTCACAGTAACGCAAACTTCAAAGAAGCAATGGCAGGTTTTGGATGGGGTGTCAGGACGAGCACGCACCTGTTTAATGCAATGACCCCTTTCCATCATCGTGATCCGGGACTCCCGGGTGCAACATTCCTTTCGGAAAATGCATATGCCAGCATAATAGCCGACGGTATTCATGTGGATTACAGAGTTGTCTCCCTTGCAAAAAAAATTATGAAAGAGAGACTGTTCCTGGTGTCGGATGCCGTTGAAGCTTATGCTGGCGGAGCATATCCACATGTGGCTCAGGACGATCGCTTCACCCTGCCCGACGGAACCCTCTCCGGTTCAAGCCTTAATATGCTCCGGGCAGTGAGAAATTGTGTTGAACAGGCAGGTATATCACTTGATGAAGCTTTAAGGATGGCTTCAGTCTACCCGGCCAGGCTGATGAGGTCAGTAAATTACGGAGTTATAAAGGAGGGATATAAAGCAAATATTACTGTTTTTGACGATCATATTTCCCTTAAACAGGTCATATCAAATGGCCGGTTCTGTTTATAATCAACTTAACTTATTTTAACAGTTTT
The DNA here is from genome assembly GCA_051748705.1 of Bacteroidota bacterium. GTDB lineage: Bacteria > Bacteroidota > Bacteroidia > Bacteroidales > VadinHA17 > UBA9300. Next base: position 6,289 of record JBNJHQ010000142.1, read on the forward strand.
TTTTAACATACTTGGTTTAGTAAGTTCGTAAATAAAAGAACCTTTAGGAAATATCAATTATAATTATTTTCTTAAATTGCACAACTCAGTAATAAACTCTACATCCGGTAATATATTATGAAAAGCCGCGGTAAGAAAATATTATTTTTCAACTCGCTAAGGTCTGCCAGAAAGACTGAAACATTCCATGCAATTATTTTTTCTACATATTTATTATCCCAAGAAAACTATTGTTAATCAATCCAAAAACTAATTTTATGAAAAGAAAAATTAGACAAATCAGTAAGTACCTGGCTTCAATGCTT
>JBNJHQ010000143.1:0-6510 GCA_051748705.1 Bacteroidota bacterium
GAAAAGGAGGTGTTTCTCAGGGAAAGATTCCTTTACATTATCCAGGTTAATATACATGGGGTCGCCTCCGGCCCAGGGCTCATACCAGTGAAAACCCACACCCCAGACATATTTTGCAGCATCAGGATCTCCAAGGATCACGTTTGCCCTGTGATTGATAAGGTCCCTGTTATGGTCCCATACGATGATCTTCCTGTCACCCAGCCCCTCCTCTTCCATTGTCGGGCCGAGGTGCTTCTTCAGGAAATCCCTTTCTTCCTCAGCGGTATAGATACACGATTCCCATGTCTGTGTAGCCATTGGTTCATTCTGAACGGTGATGCCCCATACGGGGATTCCTTCTTTCTCATATTCTTTAATGAACTTTGTGTAGTAGAGTGCCCATGATTCATAGTATTCCGGCAGCAGGCTGCCGCCCCGGAGCATATTGTTATTATCCTTCATGAAAGCGGGAGGACTCCACGGGCTGGCAAAGAGCGTCAGGCTGCCCCCGGCCGCATCGATGGCTTTCTGTATAAGCGGGATTTTGTATACCCTGTCATGATCAATATTAAAAGTCTCCAGCTCACTGTCTCCCTCTTCAATATAGGTAAAACTTTCACTGCTGAAATCGCAACTGTGTATGGGGGTGCGGCACAGGGTATAGCCTATACCATTAGTTGAATCATAGTAGGCATTCACCAGCTCTTCCTGCTTTTCCGCCGGCAAAGTGGCAAATACTTCCGCCGCGGCATCTGTTATGGCACCACCAATGCCCAGGAAGGTCTGAAACCTCTTTTCCGGGTTGACAAATACTGAAATCTCCGTTTCCAGTGGCTGGGAAGCAGCTTCGAAAGTCATGCTTCCTGTTTCGGTGAGACGAAGATCGCTGTTTTCAGCCGTAATGTACACAGTGGCTTTTTTCCCTGCCAGCGTGAAAGCGGCTGCTGGCTCTTCACTGTAATTTTTATTTTTTTCTGTATTGTCCGGGTCGCTCACCCTGCCGCATGACAGGAGACTGATAATGATAAGAATGCTTAGTAATTCAGGCTTCATAATGTTTTTTATGTTTAATCAATGTTAAAGGCTGCAAAGAGTGAAATTTGACATGAAAATTACAAAACCTTTTCAAATTGAGGGTTTTATTTGCTTATTATTTCGTCATGCCACCGGTAATTTGCATTGAACTACGCTCACGCATTAGCTGCCGGGCTCGCAGATCCTGTTAACTTCGCCGGAGACTCGAGGGCCCTGTTAACTACACTGAGCTCGCAGGCCCGGTTGGCTTCCGCCGGGCAAAAGTTTACTTGCAGCAAGCTGCGGGTGGAGTCATTTTTTGACGCAGGATACAGGTGAGATGTGGCCAGAACCATATCCGTGCCTCTACCGGCTTAATCATTCCAAACTTTTTTCATAGCTTTATAGACCTAGAAAAGTGTAATATTTCTAATAAGTATAATCATGAAACGAACATTAACTTTTTTAATCAAAATTCCAGTCCTTCTTTTTGCTGCAATGCTACTGGTCCCGGTGCAGTCACAGGCGCAGAAAGAAAGGTACAGCAGCCTGCGCGAGGCACTGTCAGCAGCAGGTAATTTCAGTACGGGTCGTGCCCCTTCCAATGTTACCTGGATTGAAGACGGGGAGAAATACTCATTTACGAAAAATGATCGTTTCGTCCAGGAGATATGGATCAAAAATGTTAAAAACGGGAAGGAGGAAAAGGTTTTTTCAAATGAGGATCTTACCTTTCCGGGTACTGACCGCCCCTTCCGTTACGTCTCTTTTGCATGGACAAAGGACTTTAATTATATCCTGTTCCAGTGCAACTTCAACCCTATATGGCGTTACTCGGGTAATTCGGATTATTACCTGTATTCACTCGGCGATAAAACACTCGATCTAATAGTTGAACAGGCCTTCTCGGCTGAAATATCACCTGATGGAACCAGTGTTGGTTATGGAAAGGATGGAAATCTTTACGAATATATATTGTTAACAGAAGAGCATATTCAATTCACCGATGATGCACGTAAACAGGTCTACAATGGCAGGTTCGGATGGGCCCAGGAGGAGGAGTTTGGCCTGGTGCAGGGATGGTCATGGTCGAACGATAGCAGGTATATTGCATACTGGCAATCAGACGAGACGGAAGTGCCGATATACAAGCTGACTGATTTTTCCGGTCAACACCCCGAGTATATGGAAGTACCATATCCCAAGGTGGGTGATAATCCGCCGCAGGTGAAGATAGGAGTGATAGATACTGATGCATCATCGAAGGAATGGCTGGATATTGACCTTGAAGGCGGTTATATTCCACGTATTTACTGGACATCAAAACCCAATACCCTTGCGGTGATGTGGATGAACCGCATACAGGATCATATGAAGATATGGTTCTATGATGTAGCAAGCGGAAGCCGGAACCTGGTGATGGAGGAGAAGGCGGATGGCTGGATCGATATATTTGATTTCTTTGCCGGCAACCTCCACCTTGTTTATTTCCCGGACGGTCTTGAGGAATTTTTCTGGATCTCCGAGCGCGACGGCTGGGCGCATATCTACCGTTATGACTATAACGGCAATGTTATAAACCAGGTTACTTCAGGTGAATGGGAAGTAAAAGGCATAGAGGCCATTGACACAAGAAAAGAACTCCTGTATTATGTATCAACGGAAGTTGCTCCCACCGAACAAAACCTTTTCTGCATTGATTTTGATGGTTCGGGGAAGAAGAGACTGACCACAGCGCTAGGGCATCACAGGGTTAATGTTTCTGACCGGGGGCAGTACTATTTTGATACATGGTCTGACGTAAATAATCCATCCGGGACGGCACTCATGAATACAAAAGGCAAGGTGATTGATAAATTCTCTGATAAGAGCGGGGTGATGGCCTATCTTGGTTCACATGCCTATGCCCCTAAGGAGATGTTCAGCTTCACCACATCTGACGGTCAAAGACTTGACGGATACCTGGTTAAGCCTATTGATTTTGATGAGAATAAAAAATATCCCCTTCTGCTCGATATATACGGCGGACCTGGTTCGCAGGGTGTCTTCAATACTTTTGGCACCAGTGGCTGGCACCAGTGGCTGGCACAGGAAGGCTTTGTTATTGCTTCAGTCAATAACCGGGGCAACGGGGGTTATGGATATGATTTCGAGAAAATAGTACACAGGCAACTGGGCAAATGGGAGTCGCACGATTTTGCCGAAACGGCAAAGTACCTGGCATCAATGCCATGGGTCGACGGTGATAATATGGCTATCAGGGGACACAGTTACGGGGGCTATACTTCGGGCTATACGATGCTCACACATCCCGGGGTCTTCAAGGTTGCCCTTGTGGCTGCACCTGTAACCGACCACCTTCTTTACGATTGCATTCTGACCGAGAGATATATGGGACTGATAGACGATAATGCAGAGGGTTACCGGCAATCGGCAGTGACGACACATGCAGAAAACCTGGACGGTTATCTCCTGCTGGCCCATTCGCTGCTGGATGATAATGTTCATCCCCAGAATACCTTCCAGCTGGTTAATGCCTTTAATATGGCGGGCAAAGATATTGATCTGAAGATATACCCTCCGGGAGCACACGGCATTTCCACCAATATGGTGACACACTTACTTTTGATGCAACAGTATACTGATTATCTTATGAAGTATCTTAAATAAGAAGAGAGCACATTAAAACCGAAAAGCGCAGGAGACTGCGCTTTTTTTAAATATTTTCAGAGGACCGGTGGCCAGGGCGTATCAGCCTTCCCTAAGCTTTACTGTATGCCTCTTTCAGTTTTTCGTAGATGGAAGCTGTATCAAATCCGCATTCCTTAATCAGTTCATCCTGTGTTCCCTGCTCAATGAAATAATCAGGGATGCCCAGCCTTTCAACCCTGGCATTATAGTTATTATCGGCCATGAATTCGATCACTGCCGAGCCGAAGCCCCCCTTGAGCATACCATCTTCAACGGTAATGACGCTTTTGTGTTTCCTGAATACATTATGCAGTACTTCCTCGTCAAGGGGTTGAACGAAGCGCATGTCATAATGGGTGACCCTTATTTTTTCCTCTGCCAGTTTTTTCACTGCAATTGCCGCACTGTTACCCTGGTATCCTATTGTAAGAACGGCCACTTTCTCCCCTTCTGAAAGCAGTCGCGCTTTGCCAACCGGTATTTCCTCAAATGGTTTTTCCCAGTCAACATGCATCCCCCTGCCCCTTGGATAGCGTATGCTGAACGGTCCGGCGTTTTTAGCAAGCTGGGCGGTATACATAAGGTTGCGTAGCTCCATCTCGTCCATGGGCGCTGATACAACCATATTGGGAAGAACACGCATAAATGACAGGTCAAAGAAGCCATGGTGCGTTGCTCCGTCGGCGCCTACCAGTCCGCCCCTGTCGAGGCAAAAAACAACATGGAGCTTCTGCAGGGCCACATCGTGTATTACCTGGTCATAGGCTCTCTGCATGAAGGTGGAATATATATTACAGAAAGGTATCATCCCTTCTGCAGCCATACCGGCTGAAAATGTAACGGCATGTTGCTCGGCTATTCCCACATCGTAGGCCCTGTCAGGCATCTCCTTCAGCATGAAGCCAAGCGAGCAGCCTGTTGTCATTGCCGGTGTTACACCCACTATCCTGTCGTTTTGCCTGGCCAGCTCGAGGACGGTATGCCCGAATACATCCTGGAAGCGGGGTGGTTTTTTTACATCACTATCTATCCCGGCCGGCTCACCGGTTATTTTATCGAAGGGAGCTGAGGGGGAATGAAATTTTGTCTGGTTAAGCTCAGCCTGCGGGAAACCCTTGCCTTTCTTAGTGATGCAGTGCAGCAGCTTGGGTCCCTGTATCCTTTTCATGTCTTCAAGTACCCTGGTCAGATGCAGGGTGTCATGCCCGTCAATCGGGCCGAAGTACCTGAAATTCATTGCCTCAAAGAGGTTGGAATGCCTCAGTATGGTACTTTTGATACCTGTTTCCAGCTTACTGGCCAGGGTCTGTGCATTGGGGCCCAGCTTGCTTATCATGCCAAGCACATTCCATACCTCGTCCTTGAATTTATTATATGTTTTACTGGTGGTAATATCAAGAAGGTATTCCTTAAGTGCCCCCACATTGGGATCAATGGCTATATTATTGTCATTAAGTATGACAAGTATATCCGACTTTTCTATACCGGCATTATTAAGTCCCTCGAAGGCCATCCCTGCGGTCATTGCCCCATCCCCGATAACAGCCACAACGTGTCTTTTTTCACCTTTATGTTTTGACGCTTTTGCCATGCCGAGTGCTGCTGAAATGGATGTTGAAGAATGTCCAACGCCGAAAGCATCATATTCACTCTCCTCGCGCTTGGGAAAGCCACTGATTCCCTTGTATTTACGGTTTGTATGGAAATTTTCGCGACGGCCTGTCAGTATTTTATGCCCGTATGCCTGGTGTCCCACATCCCACACTATCTTGTCATGCGGTGTGTTATAAACATAGTGGAGGGCAACGGTTAGCTCCACCACACCAAGGCTGGCACCAAAATGACCTGGGTTGGAGCTTATCACGTCAATGATGAATTGTCGCAGCTCATCACTTAAGTCAATCAGTTCTTCAGGCTTGAGTTTTTTCAGGTCACCAGGTGAAGAAATCTTGTTTAGAAGGTCGTACATGCTTAAATGCTAATATTAAGTACGGTCATGCAAAGATAAAAATATTATTACTATTTGCTTTGTATGTGGGAACATGGAAATTGTTATTTTTGCATGTAAACGCAATATACATACAGATTGTTTAAAAATAGCCCGTTATGATTAAAATGAAGTTATACCTGCTACTTATACTGTCAGCTTTTTTTGCTTTGATGTCATGTGTCCCGGGTGGACGCTACCGCACATTACATGACAAGAGTGTAGACTATATGAACGAAAGGGATGCACTGAAAACCGAGAACCTTGACCTTTCAATGCGAAACAGGGAGATGGCTGCCAGGATGGGATCAGTTGAGGAAGAACTGGATAATCTGCAGGAGGAAAAAACAAGCCTTCAGCAGGAGCTTGACAGGGCCAGGTCGGAATACAGTGATCTCAATAAGCGTTATGTCGATTTGCAGAATGCACAGGAAGATTTGATAAGAGGGAATGTTGCCGAGACGAGGCGCCTGCTCAGTGAATTGCAGGAAGCACAACAAAATTTGCAGAATAAGGAAGACCTGATGCGACAGCTGGAGATGAATATGGAAGCCAGGAAAGCCGAGCTGGATGAACTGTCATATGAGCTTGAACGGAGGGATGCCAGGCTGACCGAGCTGGAACAGATCCTTGAAGATCAGACAAGGATAGTGAAGGACCTGAAAGACAAGGTCTCGGCCGCATTGTTTGGTTTTGAAGGAGAAGGGCTTACAGTATCAATGAGGAATGGGAAAGTATATGTTTCACTTGAAGAAAAGCTGCTGTTCAGGACCGGAAGCTACAATATCGATGCCAATGGCCGTAATGCTTTAAGAAAGCTTGCAACAGTGCTTAAG
>JBNJHQ010000144.1:0-6472 GCA_051748705.1 Bacteroidota bacterium
AATCTGCAATCTTGACCTGTGACCCTGCATCGGGGCAGTCATACCGAAAAACGAGTTATCTTCAACATATGCAACATTTACCTGCTGGTAGTTATTTCCCTCCGGGGCCGGCAGTTTTTCCCGTGTTTCGAATAATCTGAAACCTGTATTGGAATAATAATGATTAAACCTGTCCCACCTGTAATAATACCATGACAAAGAAGCACCGGCTTCGAATCTCCTTGTCTGTGATAAAGGGTAAAACGCAAAAAGTGATATATTGTCTTCAAACATCCTGATAAAATCGAGCCTGATATTGGTGGCCGGTATTGTATCATCACGTATTGTTACCGTATCGGGCACCACATCCATGAATCCGCTTCTGTAAGGTATATGGGAAAGTGATGCTCCCCATTTAAGTTTTCCTTTCTGGTTGATATATGCAAACAATCCCCCGAAGTCATATATCTCACCGTTCAGGGCAAGTGAAGAAAACAACTGGTTATTACCGACAATATCACTGAATATCATATTTACGCTGCCCTGCATGACAGTCCCGTACTGGCTGGTCGACACTCCCATACCGGTTGAATTGGATATATAATCAAGTTTAAATTTTGCCTTATAGGGAACATCATTTATTGAATCACGCGGCAGGTCATATGAAGAGTCCCTGGCATACAGGTTGTTATCAATGAACTGTTTTGCCTGGCTTTCCAGGGGCGGCAATGTTGCAGCTCTCATATCAATACTGTCTGAAGGCACTCTTACAGGCTCAAACATTTCATCTTCTGCCATATAAATTTCATACTTGTAATTATTGTAATAGGAATAGGCAATTACATTACTGTTGTATACCCTGCTCATTGCAGGTGAAATATGTGTTATACCGCTTATTCCTGTAGCATAATTGGTAAGCCTGTAAACAGAACCGTCGGCCAGGTCATACCTGTAAAGGTTCCTGAACCCGTCTGCATCCGACAGGAAATTAATCGAATTATTATCAGGTGAAAAGACGGGGTTAAGGTTTTTTGCCCCGGGAAAAACATCAATTATTTTTTCCTCTTTTGTATCCGCATCTATTATCGCGATGGAGTAGGTGAATTTACGCTTGCCCCTGTCATCAGTTATATTTTCCCTTGAATAAACGATCTTTTTACTGTCGGGCGACCATGAAGGGTGGATATTTCCCCGGGTATCATCTGTCAGTTTTTCAATATTCCCGGATTCCATATCATAAACAAACAGATCAGACTTACCCTGAACCAGACCGGAGAAGACAAACCTGTTGCCGTCGGGCGACCATGAGGGGTTTGAGAATGAAGGCACACCTTCCATCTTCACCTTTCTTACGATCCTGTCTTTCTCCACATCAATAAAAGCCAGTTTGCTTATCCCTTTTTCAAATATTACAAAAGCAAACATTTTTCCGTCGGGTGACCATGTCCCGGCCGATTCAATAAAATTAAAATCGTCAAAGTCATTGTTTTTGACTATTCCTGCAAGCTTCTTGATGATTTCTCCCGACCGGGCATCAGCCAGGTAGATATCAAATGTGAATACGTCCCTGTCAGAGAAGAAAGCAATATATTTCCCTCCAGGGCTTATGGATGGAGAGACATTCACCCTGCCCCCGTTCTCCTCCGATATTATTTTTTTACCTACCGGTTTCCTGCTGGCATTACGGATAAATTTGTCGAAGTGCATCCTGTTGCTGCTTTCCCACAGTGATGAAAGGGTGCTGCTTTCTATACCAAGCACCGAATCAATTGCATTCTCATACTGGTACCGGGCAGTTTTCCCGAACAATGGCATTATGGTGGTATCTCCCCATGTCTTGCCCACGAAGGCCCAGAACGAATGCCCGAACCTGTAAGGGAAGTATTTTGCTTCCCTTGTCATCTGTTTCAGGCTTGGGAAATCATCGTTAAGAAGTGCATCCCTGATCCACATAGCAGTGTGCGGGTCAACACTTCCTATTGAAAAATATTCAGCCATACCTTCAATCATCCACAGGGGCAGGTTCCTGACTGAATAATTCTTACTTGTATCTGCATTTAAAAGCTTTTTGAACTGAAATGCATGCACCAGTTCATGTCCGAGCACATGGTCGGTCTGCGAAAGTGTCATCGAAAAAGGCATCACCACCCTGTTTTTCAGGCCCTCGGTAACACCTCCCGTACCTGTTCCTATAAGGCTTGAGACAGCATTGGTCTGCTGGAAATCGGCATGTGTATTATATAGAATGAGAGGATTTTTCCTGTCGAATGTGTCCCTGAATACGAGCTGATGCATCTCATACCATTCCTCGGCCCATAAAAGGTATTTATCAAGCAGGCTGTCATTTTCAAGGTAATGATAAAGTTCGAAATGAGGTGTTTGAACAACCTTGTAATCAAATTTTTTATAGCCCGGCTTATTCCTTCCAAAATACTGGGCCGGAAGAATGCTTGTAAGATGCAACAGCAGCAGTACAAATATTAACTCAATTTTTCTTTTGTGTCTCATTTTTTCATTTCCCTTCATTTCAAATGAACACCCGGGTTAATGGCGCCGCCGCCAGCATGGTGCTGCAGCCAACATGGTGCTGCAGCCAACATGGTGCTGGCCTGTTCCTCACACCATGCGCTGCGGACGCCTGCCTGGGCTTTACATTCCAAAGGCATAGTAATAAACGCCGGGGTATTCTTCGTACACTCCTTCGAACATCACTCCGCCTTTTTTGCCTTCCATTATATCAATGAATTCATCTCTTGATTTAACTTCTTTACCGTCAATCTTCGTGATAATATATCCTGCCCTTATATCGGTGGTATTCCTCAGTTTGCCGGGATACAAGGAAGTAATTTTTACACCGCCGGGGATATCCAGTTTCCTGGCCGTAGCCTTATCTATATCTTCCACATCAATCCCCAGCACATCCAGTATTTCAACCTGTGCTGTCTTAACTGGTCCGGTTGTTCCTTCCCTTGATCTCAAGATCACATCAAAATTCCTTTCTTTACCTGAGCGATCTACTTTAAGCTCCACTTCATCACCGGGTCGTTTACGTCCTATCAACTCAAGGAGTGCTCCGGATGACTTCACTTCCTGGCCATCTACTTCGGTGATCACATCACCCACCCTGATGCCGGCTTCTCCGGCTGCACTTTCTGCTGTAATACTGTCAACATATACACCCTGGGTGATATCAAGGTTTTCTTCCAGTGCAAGGCTTCCGTCAAGACTTCTTATCATTAGCCCGAGGTAACCCCTCTGAACCGATCCGTATTCCATCAGGTCTTCAACAACCTTTGACACTATATTGGATGGAACAGCAAAACCATATCCTGCATATGAGCCTGTGGGACTGGCTATTGCGGTACTTATTCCAACCAGTCCGCCCTGGAGGTTCACCAGTGCGCCACCGCTGTTACCCATATTGATGGCCGCATCAGTCTGTATAAAAGACTCAATGGCACTCTGGTCCTGCAGAATATTAATATTTCTTGCCTTGGCACTTACAATCCCTGCCGTAACGGTTGAATTCAGGTTAAAGGGATTGCCGACTGCCAGCACCCATTCACCCACCTCAACATCATCCGAGTTAATAAAGGGGACGGTAGGAAGTCCTTTTTCCTTTATTCTTATAAGAGCAAGGTCGGTTGAAGGATCGGTGCCTATTACCGTTGCCTTGTATACCCTGTTATCACTGAGGATAACTTCTACATCATCTGCATTATCCACAACATGATTATTTGTCACAATATAACCATCCGAATTAATTATCACCCCGGATCCTGACCCTACACGGGGAACAAGTCCACGCTGCTGTTGCCCCGGGTTGTCATAACCGGGTCCAAAGAAACGTTCCATCATATCGTCATCAAAAAAATGCCTGAATGGATCAGGTATGCTCCTGTACCGGTCGCCTGCAACCTTCCTAACCTGTGTTGATTTTATATGTACCACGGCAGGCATAACGTCCCTGGCCACATCCGTAAACTCAAGTGGTACAATGTCCCCGTCATCATTCACGGTGTAGGCAGCACCCACAACAGGATATCCACTTATATGCTGTACTTTAAGCTGCTGGCTCCGGTCAAAATCAAACAGCAGGAAAGATCCTATTGTCAATGCACTTCCCAGCACAGCAGATATTATAAGTATTCCAATTCGTTTCATTTTAAATACCTCCTATTTATGATTTTATAATCTTTGAGTTCGCTATCATGGGTTTTAGTGGTGTGGGCCTTATGCCCACACCTACCCACTGGCCGGTTCATATTTAAACATACTTACCGGTCAAGACTTCAATTATTGTCCTCCTGGAGAGGACGGTCATTTAAGAGATCTTGATTTCTTTAGAAGGCTTTGGCTTCTTTTCCTCACGCTTAGGCAGACTAACATGAAGAATGCCGTCAGTGTATTTTGCATTAATCTTATCCGTATTCACCATGTCTTCAGGAACATGGAATGAACGCTGAAAAGACTGGTAGCTAAATTCACGACGTGTTATTTTTTCGCCTTCTTTTTCAGTCTTCTCATCCTTTTTTTCGGATGAAATTGTCAACCTTCCGTTGTCGTAATCAACGTTAAAATCACTCTTCTTCAATCCTGGTGCTGCCAGGTCAATAATTATTTCATTCTTATCTTCCCTGACGTTTACTGCCGGCAGGGTTGAATCGAGTTCTGCAAAGTTTGACAAATTCCAGTCCATCAGGTTTCCTTCGAAAAATCTGTCTATTAATGAAGGAAACGATGGAAACGGTCTGTTTTCATACTTTTTCAGTGTCATAGCTAAACCCTCCTTCATTTTTTAATTAGACATCTTCATTATTTCACTTAAAAATCAACAAACTATATACCATCATAGGGTACTTCACGGTTTCAATTGACCTATAATGCTGTCTTACTGGTACTTAAGATATCGGCAACTTAAGACCGGGGTAAAAACAAAAAATGACATTTTTTCACAAAAATGTCATTTTGTCGTAATTTAAATTTACAATTTACAGCAAGCAAGAGGGGTATCAGACCTCCCCCTGATCTTTCTTTTTATCAGGATCATGCGGTTCATGTTTTTCCTGACCGCTCCCGGAACTCAATTCATCAAGCTTTTGATGCAGGGCCTGGAGGCTTGCATCATTTCTGCTCATCTCTTCAGACTGCATTTTATAGACTGTCTCCCTCAGCTTAAGAACTTCGATATCTTTTTCGAGAAGGGCAATATTGTTTTTGAGGTCTTTATGCTGACCTAGTCTGCGCATATAAATAATTGTATCGAAATATCTTATCAGCACTAGGAATATCAGTCCTGCCAGGAAGAAAAATACGAAGGGATAAAATCCTATAACTGCAAATCCGAGGTTTGTTTCGAGTTTTATGATGAATATATCCCAGTTAAATATGCCATAATAAAGCCATATTACCAGCCAGGCTATTATTGTTGCATCAATGATATGTCTCAGCTTAATCTTATTCATTTTCAATATCCAGTATTTGTTTATCGATATTTTCAAGTTCCTTCAGCAATGAAACAAAAACTCTCTTCCTGAGAATATTTTCAGGAACTTTGTTATCATTGTTTTTAACCTCCAGGTAAAATTTCATTCCCAGTTGTGTTGCCACCTCTTTCTTCTGCCTGTTAAGCCTGCTTACCTCAATATTATCCTTAAGCCGGTCCGCGGCAGCCTGGGCCCTGTTCACGCCCTCTTTTGTCAGGTCGAGTCCCGATCTGAATGCTTCCGATGATTTATCCTTTATTTTTCCAAAAAGCCTTTCTGAATATGCTGATATCTTCTCTCCCACTTTACGGGCTTCTTCCCCGGCGATCCTGGCTCCTTCAGAAATATTTTCGCCTGTTTCCTCCCAGAAGCCTGATTCGGAGACAGATTCACCTGCCTGCCTGAGGTTTTCTTTTACATCTTCAGCTGATTCCTCAAATTCGGCTTTAACTTCTTCAGCCTTCTCCTTCGTTTCGTTTATTTTTTCTTCGGCTTTCTCCTTTACCTCGCCTAACTTCTCTTCAGCGTTTTCTTTTATCTTTTCGCTTTCGCTTTTCACCTTATCCTGTATTTTTTCCTTCTTAGAATCTTTCTTTGCCATAATCAGTTGTTTTAAATTATTATACTTTTCTGAGCCCCCTGCCGGGATTTCAATATTTTAAAAATCGGGATGCTGATACACTTCTATTTTTCAGCACTTTTTCTTCTTCGTCTGCCAAGGATATACAGTCCACCCGTCACTACAATAGCTATCAAAACGATTATTAATACTGTCCTGGACAGATTCCTGACATTCTTTGATCTTAATGCTTCAATATCAGACATTTGCTGGGCAAGCTGTGCTTCCTCTTCAGCGATTTCCGATCTCAGTTTATCTATCTCTTTTCTTTTCATCTCAATGGAATTTCCCATTGAGTCAAGAACATTGCCTGCGATTGCCGGCCCGGGAGTTTCTGCCGTTTCCGCGGGTGTTTCTCCTTCAGCTATCATTTCCTTTTCTTTTTCAG
>JBNJHQ010000145.1:0-6472 GCA_051748705.1 Bacteroidota bacterium
CCGACTCTTCCGATCCGAAATATATGGTTGCCCCTACTGCTGCCGCTCCCATATTCCAGGCCTCCTCAGGCGATCCGAACATGATCTGGTCATAAGTATTGGGATAGCTGAGTAATTCATTATGGTTAAGCTTGGCAATAAAGGGTATTTTATGGGCATATTTCCTGGAGAGGATGGCCAGTGAACCTATGGTTGTAACCACGGCGTTACAAGCTCCTTCCAGGGCCAGCTTTATAATATTTTCCGGATCGAAATAAATTGGATTCGGGCCAAAAGCGCTCCCACCCGAATGTTCAATCCCCTGGTCAACAGGAAGCACTGAAAGATAGCCGGTTCCTGCCAGACGTCCGGTATTGAATATTGCTGACAGATTCCTGAGGACCATGGGATTTCTGTTACTTTGCACAAAAATATTGTCAAGAAATGAGGGTGAGGGAGCATGTATCAGTTTTTTACTGATAGTTTCACTTTTATGTTCCAGCAGATCATCCAGTTCCTTACCCAGCAGTTCTCTGATCTTTTCCAAACCTTTTTCCATAACTTAATTAGAATTTTTAATAAATAATGACAGTGAGAACTCAACATATTATCTGAAACGCATCAGCCCGTAACATGACCTCTGAATAATCCCTTGAGATCTTTAGGCATTTGTGCTATAATATCTTCAAATTCTCCTTCAGTGACATAGGTGTTCAATTCAGCAAAAACAATCCTGATAATTTCTTCGGTGGATTTGCTCCAGCTAAATTCCTGCTCACCATATTGCATCTGGTGCTGCTTCACCTCTTCTTTAAAATCCTCCACAGTATTCAGATCCAGAGGCTTTTCGCGGTACTTCCATTGGTCTACATATATTGCCTTGAGAAACATAGGCAGCTGGGACAGCAAATGCAGTGATTCGCTTATTGTAATTCTTTCACGCAGGGAGTGCATTACGGCACGTAACACTATCCCCGTCCTGGATATTTCTTCAGGATGACCCAGCTCTTTTGCGAGATTGTTTACAAACAATTTTCCTTCCTCTGCATATTTATCGAAATTTATAGCCATATCAATATCTTTTTTGATTCATTTATATTATTTCTTATAAGCAAGATTCTTTAAAAACAATACGCGCAATTCTTCTTTGTAATAAAAGGACTGTTATGCTTTTATTACTCATAATTAATTACTTCTACCGGACAGCTTTCCGCAGCCTCCTTAATTTCTTCCTCATATTTACTGTAATCAGCATCGTTTTTAACAATAGCCTCATCTTCAGGTTGCTCAAAAACTTCAGGACAAATATCGGAACATAGTCCGCAGCCTGTACAACCCTCTTCAATCCAAACTTTTTTAATAGCCATATTCTAATTATTTTAAGTATTAATAAAATTATATTTCACCGATTAATTGTGATTATTCTTTTCCGGATCTATCTATCTAAAATTCAAATACTATACCACTGACAATATCTGCAGCAGGATTATATACTAAAATTTAAAATCCTCTCCTGGTCTTATCATTTAACTTAACAGGTAGCCCCAACTGGTGCCGGCAGGAAAAGGATTATAATTTTAATGCCTGCTGAAGAAAGGGCCCTGAAATTTGACGGGAAGTATGGGGAAGATAATTAAAAGTGTAGAAAGAATTCCCCAGATGTATGATTTTGTTCTGCTTTGACCATATCATTTAACAAAAGCTGAAAGAAGTGAGAGTGACTCCAGAAATGAGCTTAAAGCCTTTCTGAAAAGTGCTAATCCCTGTGCCCTGATGATCTGTTATATCATTGACTCAGGTGAAGTGCAGTTTCTAAGAGCTCATTTCTTAAGAAAAAGTACACGGTTAAGAGCGGCAGGTAAACTAAATGCCATACTGTATTGTTACGATCACCTGTTATCATCTGAATTATCGCAAAAACTGCAAAATGTATGCAAGCCACCAGGACTGGCAGCAAAAAGAGAGTCGTGAGGTACATTAAACGCAAATTTTTCATTTTGTACCCATAAACTTCTTTTACCTGACAGATCCGTTATATATAAAATATTAGCCAGAGCCAGTATTTTTTGGTGTGTAATTTTTGTTGCTGCCTTTCTACAATCGTGAATATATTCTACAGTGCCATTACCGCCGGCAGCTTCTGTAAAGCAGAACTAATAAACCGTAATCATGCCTCTATTTATCTGATATACAAGATATTTTAAAACACAGACGGTACACCGGCATAATATCAAGGCTTAGTCCTTGTACAACTATTAACAACTTAATCTTTTAGAGACCATTTTGCATATAATATCTAAAATTAAAACATAAATCAAATTAGAATACAGACCTATGAAAAAAATCAAAAAAGGAATCGCATTATTTCTGTTTATATTCATTATTAGTTACCCTGTCTTTTCTCAGTATTTTGGAAAGAACAAGGTTAATTATGAGGTTTTCGATTTTCAAATCTATGAAACACCTCACTTTGAGATATATCATTATAACAGGAATGAATCGGAAATTAAGGACTTTGGCCAGCTTTGTGAGCGCTGGTATGAACGCCACCAGGCAATATTCCTGGATACCCTTGAAGAAAAAAACCCCATTGTGCTTTACAATAACCATGCTGAATTTCAGCAAACAACAGTTATTCAGAGTTTAATAAATGTAGGAACCGGAGGGGTCACGGAAGGCTATCGTAATCGTGTTGTTATGCCGTATTCCTTTTCAAAGAATGAAACAAACCATGTTCTGGGTCATGAAATGGTGCATGTTTTCCAGTATAATACCTTTAAAAAAACAGACAGTATAGGATTACGGTCCATGGGAAACATCCCTCTCTGGATGATAGAAGGATTATCAGAATACCTCTCCATTGGCAGTTCAGATATAAAAACTGCTGTCTGGATGAGAGATGCGGTTGAAAGGGATGATATTCCCACACTCCGGGATATGTCCAGAAAGCCTGATAAGTATTTCCCTTACCGCTTTGGACATGTATTCTGGGACTACTTTACAAACCTCTATGGTGACGGGGCTATACGCAATTTATTACTGTTATCTGCCAAAAATGGATATAAAGACGCAATTGAAGATTTTACAGGTTTATCAAGCGATTCTCTTTCCACATTATGGGCAGATGCTGTTAAAGAGACACACAGGCCTTATCTTGAAGAAAAAGAAGAATCATCGGGAGAGAAATTATTTGATGTCAATAATGCAGGAAAACTCAATATTGCTCCTGCCCTGAGCCCTGACGGCAAGAAACTCATTTTTATTTCAAATAAAAATGTTATCACAACTGATTTTTTTCTCGCTGACATACAAAATAAAGAGATTATGGATCGTATAACCAGGGTAGTCAGGGGCACAGATATTGATGCTTACAGTTACCTTGAATCGGCAGGAACATGGAGTCCCGATGGCAACCGGTTTGTAATCACCACCTTTAGTGAAGGACGCAACAAATTATTAATTATTGACGTGGAAGATCAAAAAGTAATCCGGACAATAGAAACCGGCTCACTACAATCTTTTAATAATCCCGAGTGGTCACCTGAAGGTAATATGATACTTTTATCAGGTTTAAAAAACGGTATGAGCGACCTTTACATCTATCACCTTGATACAGGGGAGCTCGAACAGCTTACCGATGACAGGTATTCAGATATGCAGCCTAACTGGTCGCCCGATGGTACAAAAATAATCTTTACTTCTGACCGGGGAAGCAAGACTGATCTCCAGGAAATCAAATACGGCAATCTCAGGATGGCCGTTTATGATATGAGTACAAAAAGGATAAATACTATAGACATCCTTGAAGGGGCAGACATTATTAATCCTGAGTATTCACCTGATGGTTCGGATATTTATTTTGTTTCAAATGCTGATGGTTACAGGAATCTTTACCGCTATAACACGGAAAATGAAGAAGTCCGCAAGGTAACAGACCTTAAAACCGGGATCATGGGAGTTACCGGTTTATCTCCCTGTTTTGATATTTCCCAAAATACTGAAGAGATGGTTTATATTCTGTATACCAATAGCGGGTATGAAATATACAAACAGGAACTTTCAGAACTTGACGGTCCGTTATTCGCAGAGAGGGATATAAACCTGGAAGCAGCGGAACTGGTAGAGACGGAAAGAAGGACAGGACAAAGAGATATTGTGGATAATAATCTCAAGGCATATCCCACTTATACAGGGGAAAGATTTAGTTTCAAACCTTATGATCCTGCTTTCGGGCTTGAATATATAGGCAGTCCGGGTATTGGCGTGGGAGCCAGCCAGTATGGTACAGGTATGGCCGGGGGAGCCAGTTTCCTTTTCAGCGATATACTCAGACGTAATCTGCTAATGACAACCTTACAACTGCAGGGACGCATAAAAGATATATCCGGGCAAATATTTTATATGAACCAGCGCAGCCGGTTTAACTGGGGTGTATCTTTCTCCCATGTACCATACAGGTCATCAGGTGCGACGATAAAAGCCGACACGCTGGAAGAAATGCCTGTACAAAACCTTGTTCTGATAGAACAGCGGGTATTCCAGGACAGGCTCAATCTAATGGGCCAGTATCCATTGTCTAAAAAACTCCGTTTTGAAGGCGGGATTAATGCCAGCATGTACAGTTTCAGAGTCGACAGCATAAATAATTACTACTACGGAAATGTCAGGGTTGGCAGAGACAGGCATCAGCTTGATGCGCCGGATTCATATTTTGTATACAGCGGTTATTTAGCCCATGCCGGGGATAATGCAAATTTCGGCCTGACATCACCCATGAGGGGTTATCGCTACCGCTTACAGGTAGACAGAACTTTTGGCAAAATCAAATACTGGGGCTTCCTGGCAGATTATCGCAAATATTTTTTCCTGCCACCCACCAGCCTGGGTTTTCGTATAATGCACTTCGGGCGCTACGGGAAAAGCGCAGATGAGTTATCCCCCATATTCCTGGGAAATGAATATTTTGTCAGGGGTTATAGTTTCGGGTCCATGAGCAGAAACCAGACAAATGCAGATAACAGCTTAAACGTCAATAATCTTGCAGGAAGCAAAGTAATAGTCGGGAACGCAGAGTTCCGCATACCATTATCAGGTCCGAAAAGGCTGGCACCTATAGGCTCGAGGATTATTTTCAGTGATTTTGTATTGTTTGCAGATGGCGGACTGGTATGGTCAGACAGTGAGGATATTCAATTTAACTGGGAACCAAGCCAGGGAGATAAACATATACCTGTATTCAGTGCAGGAGCAGCAATACGGCTGAATCTTTTTGGTGCAATAATTCTCGAACCCTATTATGCATTTCCTTTCCAGCGCAACGCAACCAAAAGCTCAGGCGTTTTAGGATTGCATCTTTCGGCCGGAGGGTTTTAAAGCAGTATGATGGTTTAGCATCATATATTCATACGGTGTGATAATACATTTAAGCTGTATTTCATGATAGGAATATATTTTAGTACTTTTGCCGTCCTGATGGATATAAAATATTTAAAATATTGCGGAGCCACTCCGCCATAACTTACATACCAGCCGGCGTACCTGTGTACGCAGGTCCTTACCGTGATTCATAGTGCCAGTACGCTACTTATCCATTCAATAAACTCTTTATACAGGCAGATACCGCAATAAATATTATATGAACATAAGTGATGAAATAAAAAGAAGAAGAACATTTGCCATTATATCCCACCCTGATGCAGGTAAGACAACGCTTACAGAGAAACTGCTGCTATCAGGAGGAGCAATACGGGAGGCAGGTGTTGTAAAGAATAATAAGATCCGCAAGACAGCCACTTCTGATTTTCTTGAGATAGAAAAACAGCGGGGTATATCTGTAGCCACCTCTGTAATGACCCTTGAGTATAAAGATGTTATCATTAATATACTGGACACCCCGGGTCATAAGGATTTTGCAGAGGATACCTATCGTACCCTTACCGCCGTGGACAGTGTTATACTTGTTGTTGACAGTGCCAAAGGTGTGGAGGAACAAACGCGTAAGCTCATGGAGGTATGCCGTATGAGGGCAACACCGGTGATAATCTTTATCAATAAGATGGACAGGGAAGGCAGGGAGCCTCTTGACCTGCTGGAAGAACTTGAAGATGAGCTAAAGATAGCCACCTCCCCCATCACCTGGCCAATAGGTAACGGCAACCGCTTTAAGGGGGTCTATAACCTTGTGAAAGATGAAATACAGCTATATGTTCCTGAGAAAACAAAAAAGGCTGAACTACTGCTGAACACCAGTGATTTAGAGAACAGGGAACTAAAGGAATACGTGGGTGAAGAGAACCTGGGGCGACTTATGGAGGAAACGGCCCTTGTCAGGGATCTTTTTGAGCCTTTCAATGAAAGCCTTTACCGTGATGGCTACCTTGCACCTGTTTTTTTCGGCAGCGCCCTTAACAATTTTGGTGTGCCCGAATTATTTGAGACATTTATCAATATTGCACCATCGCCAACAGTTGCCAGGACACAGGACCGTGATGTT
>JBNJHQ010000146.1:0-6466 GCA_051748705.1 Bacteroidota bacterium
ACTTTTGAGTGTCTCAACCAGGTCACCGGCTTTAACTGCCGCAACAAGTGTACTCAGGAAATCCGTTGAAACTGCAAGATCAACAATGTCAGAAGATTTATCTTCTTCAGTTGCACACTGTGCATTTGCATTTACTGTAAAGAATGCGCCTATTATTAAAGCTGCGAATACTGTCTTAAACGTTTTCATAATCTTAAATTTTATTTGTTTATGTGATAGTAACAATCAAAAGTTAATTTATGTTTAACATTTATCAATTTTATTTAAACATTTTTATCAGGGAAATTATTCAGACCGATGATAATACTCCGGGTATGCAGGTATGGGACCCGGTTACGGCTACAGTGTGCGATGCATCAGAGATTAGCGGTAAATAGCCTTTTTAAATTCCTTCCATCCTTCATCGGTCATCCTTGACGGAGTAAACAGGCATATGCCGGCAGCCCCGTTAACTATTGATTCATCGATGGCGTCCTGTATCTCGGATGGTACCAGGCCATGTCCTTCCGGATCAGCTTCTTCTTCTTTTCCTTCAGGATCGGGGCAAATAAATAACCCGCTGTACAGTGGCACCCTGTTGTTTATTGCTTCAACACCTTCTTTAGACACTTCACCTATCCATTCCGTATCTTCCAGGTAGAAATCGTTATAATTCATTGGATAAAAGGCATCAAGGTTCCATTTATCCCATTCCTGGCGCACTATCTTTTTTGCCACCGAGTTTGGTCCGGGGAATACTGCAGCGGTAATAACTTTATCCTTTGCGTGGACCATATCAGCCAGGCGGTTCACTATGTCCGTTATCTGGTCATACCTGAACTGTTTCCATTCCTCAACCTGCGTAGGATCTTCCACCGCCAGTATATCAATGCCACTTTCTTCCCCGAATTGCGCCACGCAGCTGTCGCAGTAACAATAGTCGAATTCAGGATATTCCCTGTCCATTACCAGGTCGTACTTATCCCACAGGCCACGTGCCAGTATCACGTCAGGGAAACGTATATAGTCAAGGTGTATACCGTCAACCTGTGGCAGGTCAGCCACTTGTGCATACATTCCTTCAAGGAAGTCATACACTTCTTCCCTTTCGGGACACAGGAACTTATAATAAGGCACAAATGCAGGGTGTGTCCATGCCGACTGTCCAAGACCATTCACGGCATAAAGGCTGGTATCCAGCAATCCTTCTTTCGACTGCACCATGGTGGGTATCCATGCATGGAACTCAAGGCCTGCATCTTCTGCAATGGCTCCCACCCTTTCGTATACAGCAGGATCCTGTCCGCCATTGTACATCAGCCCGTCAATACCCTTCTTCTTAAGGTCCTTAAACTCATCAAGTATTTCTTTATCTGTCTTTTCGCGGGGACCGGATTCCCATGCATATACAGGTATCTTGTCTTTAGGCTGGCAGCCACCAAGGGCAAATGTTACGGCTAAAAGTATTAATAGCTTTTTCATCTCTTTAAAATTTTAAGTTTCAAAATATTGACTTTTCCTGTTTGATACTGCAGTGATAGATTTTAATTTAAAAATACAAATATAATTAGAATTTTAACAGAGCCACGAAAGGCTGGCTGTTCACAATAATAATTTATCTTTATGTTATGATTTACAGGATAGCTGATATTGCCTTTGTTGTTTTTCACAGTTCCCTCATACTGTTTAATTTATTTGGCTGGATATGGAAAAAGACCAGGTTAGCCAATCTTGTCAGCATAGTGCTCACCTTTGGATCATGGACACTGCTCGGGCTGATTGTGGGTGTTCCCGGTTACTGTCCCTTTACCGAGTGGCACTTCAGGATACTTGAAAAGCTGGGTCACACCGGTCTGCCCACATCCTACATAAAGTATCTTGCCGACAGGCTCACGGGACTGAGTTTCAGCCAGGAACTGGTTGATTCGCTCACCGTATGGGGTCTTGTCTCTGCATTTATTATATCACTTGCCCTGAATATTCCTGTTTTTGTACGGTGCTTAAAAAAGAAAAGACAAAAGAGGCAGGAGAATTAGTAATATTAATCTCCCTGCCTCTCCTGTTCTCTTTTTCACATGGCCGTCCCGGCAGGCACAGCCCGGCAGCCGGTGAATATCCGGGGATTAGCCGTATTACCTTATCGGATCTATCAGGCTCATAAACAGTTCCTTGTTCTGTTCAATCTTTTGCTTGTTCCCGTATACGGAATATATCTCAAGTTCCATAAGTTCGTCGACCATTGTTCTCATTGCCTTAATATCCCCGGCAGTTGTCCCGAGCACCTCGTTCCTCTGCGTCTGCAGAAACTCGCGGCTTATCCCGTTAAAGTACCTTGAGAGAGCAGTGCTGGCCTTCATTGATGATGTTTCAGGATAATCAAGATTTGAAACTGTACCGATGATATACCTGGTCATAGCTTTTTCATCAGCATCAAAATCTTCGAGGTAGCTGGCTGTCTGATCATATACCTCGAGCGATTCCTGCAGGTTAGGATCGCGGTAAGAGGCAAAATACATATTTCCTGTGGGGCTGAAACTGGCAAAGCCACCGTATGCACCACCTATCACCCTGATCTGGTTCTGCAGCCAGTCGGTTGACAGTATCTGGTTAAGAACAAGCATTTTTCCCGACCAGTCGTATCCAAGGTCCTTAAAATTTCCTCCTTTAATAACATACTGTACGCCTGATGTAGTTTCAAAGGCTTCATTTTTCTTCACGGGTATGATATCCCAGGCCAGGTATTCACTCTCCCCTTCGGGCATCGAAGAGGTCAGTGCTGTGAGGGCATCTGAATATTTTTCAAAATCCTTTTCACTGCAGGTGATCCCGGCGGTTAAATTGGATGATGTGAATAAGGAGGCAGAAAGGCCTGAAAGGTTTTTTATTATCTCATCCGCTTTTTCATCGAAATTATTAACAAGGTCGGCAATAAACCAGTAATATTCCAGTCCTGACATCATCTCGTTGCATACACCTGTATGACTGAAATAGGAGAACATTCTCTGTGCCGCATAATTAAGCCCGTTATTCTTTACATTAGCATCAATTTCTGCAAAATGCCTTATCATAAGTGTTTTCAAACGGTCCTTATCACTGAAATCAGTTGTGGATATAATTTCAGCTGCCAGCTCCAGCATTTTTCCTGTTTTATCACTTACAGCCTTGGACTGGATCTGGAATTTGGGAATGATATTACTGTCGTCTCTCCCGGCATTATAGAGACTTATTGATGAGCTGAAAGCACCCGTATGTATATTGAGTTCATTATCGATCTCTCCATATGTATAGTTCTCTGTATCGAACTTACCGAGGAGATGAGACAGCAGAGAAGCATACTGTAACTTTTCTAAAGGCAGTATTCTGAGATCGAACAGAAGCTTATTGTATACTATACCGTTTGTAAATTCATCGAGGTAGAGCGTTTTTACTCCCTCTATATTTCTCTCCTCTGCCTCGTACCATACCACTTCTTCGCTTATATCATCAAGAGAAAGCACCGGAATTGTCTCAAGCGCTTCCGGCGAATCGGCTCTTTGCTGGTATTCAATAAGTTCGTTTGTTTCCTTAATCAGTTGCTCCATTGTCTCGTTATCCATATTGGCCTTGATGGAATCGAGTCTTGCCCTTATTTCATTATCGATTTCCGATTGCAGTCCCGGCTCAGGTTTAAGTGCAAGCAGCAGGCAATGCTTATTTGAAAGCAGGTCTCCAGCAATTAATTGTTCCATATAATCCCCGGTCAATGACCGTTTAACCTCAGACAGGGGTTCTTCAAATTGAATCCCGGCAAAGGGGTTTCCTTCAAAAAACCAGCCGCTAAGAAGCTGGAAGCCGTATGTAAGGCCTTTTTGTGGGCTATCACCTTCGCGCAGTCTGAATTCCATCCGGTTAATCGTTCCCTCGAGGGCTTTCTTATCCAGTCCGTCTTCTGCAGCATTTTCAAGCACTTCCTTGGTAAGGTCGTAGAACCTGTCCATGTCTTTTTCGTTTGCATTACGCACGATTATGTGGAAGGCTGTTTGTTTGTTACCATCGATATAGGCAGAAACATTACTTCCTATACCTGCTTCCTGCAGGGCTTTTTTCAGGGGTGCTGACTCCTGGTTTACAAGCACATCAGACATAACATCATATGCCATATTGCGGGCATAATCAGTGGCTTTGCCAACCACAAAGCTCAGCTGGAGGAAAGTCCTGTTATCAGTATCGCTGCCTTCCAGGACGGGATAGGCACTTACCACTTTTTTCACATGGTCGAAAGGCTCCTGTTCCCTGATTTCAACCACCTCGTCGGATCTTTCATAGGCCGACAGGTAATTTTCATGGATAAATTCCAGTTCTTCTGCAAGGTCGGCATCACCGTAAAGCAGTATATAACTGTTTGATGGGTGATAATGTTTCTTATAAAATGCAAGAAAATCCTCGTATGTCAGCTCAGGTATAGCAGCCGGATATCCGCCTGATGAAAAGCGGTAGGCATTATCCGGAAAGAGGTTCCGGTAGACCTGGTAACTCAGTTGCCGTTCAGGGCTGGAAAACGATCCTTTCATTTCATTGTAAACAACTCCCTTGTAGATCAATGGCTTATCTTTTGCTGTAAGCTCATAATGCCATCCTTCCTGTTTAAATATCCTTGGATCATCATCGATAAGAGGATTGAATACGGCGTCCAGGTAAACATGCATAAGGTTAAAATAGTCCTTATCATTCATGCTGGCAACAGGGTATATTGTCATATCAGCCCCGGTCATTGCATTCAGAAATGTGTTAAGAGAGCCCTGCATAAGTACGTCAAAGGGGCTTTTTACTGGGAAGTTTTCGGATCCGTTAAGCACCGAATGCTCCATTATATGAGGTGTTCCACAATCAGAGTCGGGAACGGTTTTAAAGCCCACGGCAAATAACTTATTGGGATCATCTGCCTTGATCTTAAAAACCCTGGCGCCACTTTTGATATGTTCCAGGTGAACGCATTCCGCATTCACTTCATCAACAAAGCGGGAATCCAGCACCTTATACCCTTCATAGCTGACTTTGCTTGTGCACGCGCTGCCAAGAAGGATTACCATAAATGCAAGAGCAAGCGGAAAAAAGAGCCTGTCTTTACTGATAAAAATACTTTTCATTTGTCTAATTATTTAATGTTTAAAGGTTTATTGTAAGAGCACGAAAAATTTATACTAGTTTAAATTATATAATAACTTGTTCATTAATGAGCTGCAATCAGGTCATCAGCTTCATTCGGAATATCTTATAAACAATTTAACTGTTCCTTAGCTGCATTGGTGCCGGCACCTTTTTCAAATTTATAATTCAATTTTTTCAGTGCTCTTTCTATGGCAGCGATTGTTGTAAGGACATCATCCGCGGTAACTTTACCCATATGGCCTATCCTGAAGTACTGATTTTTCATATCGGGATGTAATCCACCTGCAAGTACAACGCCTTCCCTGTTAACTTCTCCCAGGAAATCTGACGGAACTACACCCGGGGGATAAAAGGGAGCAGAAAGGGTGTTTGCTTCATATCCTTCGGCGGCAAGCTGGCTCAGGCCAAGTGCTTTAATGGCGGCCCTGAATGCTTTACCCGTGCAACTGTGCCTTTCAAACCTGTTTTCCAGGCCTTCTGCCAGTATCTGCTTCAGGCTTACATTGAGTGCCGAGACAAGGTTAACCGCAGGAGTACCGAAGTATGCCGGTTTTCGTTTTTCATAGGCTTCCATCACAGGCAGCCAGTTTGACCAGTCAGCATAATAATTCTTTACCTTACTCTTTCTTTTCCTGAATTTTTCCATTGCTTTTTCCGAAACAACCAGCAAGGCCAGTCCCGGAGGCACCCCGATGGCTTTCTGGGATGCTGTAAACACCACGTCAATACCCCAGTCCTGCTGTCTTATTTCCTCACCTGCAACCGAACAAACACCATCAAGCACGGTAATGACATCATATTTCTGTCCCAGTGCAGCTATTGATTCTGCATCAACTTTTACTGCAGTTGATGTATCGACATGGGTGAATGTCAGCATTTTGTATTTTCCGCCACGAAGTTCCCGCTCAATGGATTCCATGCTAACAGTTTCACCGGGTTTTGCCCTGAGTACGCGGTAATCAGCCCCGTACCTGTCGACCAGCTCAGCATATCTTTCACCAAAGTAGCCTGTTGAGATAACCAGTACCCTGTCGTGATTTTCAACAAGGTTAGCTCCGGCGGCATCCATTGCAAGTGTACCGGTGCCGGCCATGATAAAAGCCTGTCCGCCGGGACACATCCATACTTCTTTCATCATTTCAAGGGCTTCTCCAAAAATATCTATAAATTCACCTGAAACATGGCTGAGTGTTGCTTTTCCCATTTCGGCAAGCACCTCCGGGTTAAATTCGATGGGACCCGGTATCATAAGGAGTTTTTTCATCATAATAATGATTTGTTGAGAAATTATCTTTTTAAATTATCAGTTAAAATTCACAGGTTATCAATTATCCAGGAA
>JBNJHQ010000147.1:0-6464 GCA_051748705.1 Bacteroidota bacterium
GCCACTGCCGTTTTTTCCGGGTCTGAGTCTTTATCCGGGTTCTGTGCAAATACCATCGATGCACTCAAAGTGAAAAGTGTTACGAATACAAGAAAAATAATTTTTTTCATTTTGTTTACTTTTAAAATATTAATATACCCAAAGGTACTTGACAAAATCCCCTCGCCTGTTACACAATTCAGATTAATAGTTACATTATTCACATATTGGATAAGGCAGGGGCAAAGAACCGGCGTGTAAGAAGACCCCAACCGTTCCAGGAGACTTCGCTGCGTTCCAGGAGACTTCGCTGCGTTCCAGGAGTCTTCGCTGCGTTCCAGGAGACTTCGCTGCGTTCCAGGAGTTTTCGCTGCGTTCCAGGAGACGTCGCTGAATTGGGTGGAAATATCCGGTTTCAGGAGATCTGTGATCTTGTTTAATATTACTGGATTGCTGAAGTAAATGATACTCTCTGTTTTGTTTCCCTTCCCCGGAAGGAAAAAACTTTTTATAATAATTATCACCCTGGTGGTTGCTGTGGTAAATATTTCATAACTTCATTTGATTAATCAAAATCTGCCAAAAATGAAACTTCCACGCTCATTTTACAATCCTGTTTCATTAACAGGAAGCATTATAGCGGGCATCAGCTTGTTAATTATAATTTTTTCCCTGGTGGCCATGCTGTTGTTTGACCTGGGCAGCTCATATGTTGGCCTTTTTGTTTATATAGTGCTGCCTGTATTTCTTATTATCGGTTTAATACTTATCCCTGTGGGTATGGTAAGGCGAAAACGGAGGGAGGCCAGGATGGGAGAGGATGTATCCCGGGGGATTATTCTCGATCTGAATAAAAGAAAACACCGGAATGCACTTATGCTTTTTATTGTGGTAACCCTGGTATTTCTTTTTCTTACAGGTATTGGCAGCTATGAAGCCTTCCATTATACCGAGTCAAACGAGTTCTGCGGCATGCTCTGCCATAAGGTTATGAAGCCCGAATACACGGCCTACCAGGAATCAGCGCATTCAAGGGTGGCCTGTGTTGAATGCCATGTAGGCCCCGGAGCCGACTGGTTTGTCAGGAGCAAATTGTCAGGGCTGTACCAGGTCTATTCCGTTCTTGCAAAGAAGTACCCGCAACCCATACCCACACCCGTGGAGAACCTAAGGCCGGCGCAGGAGACATGTGAGCGTTGTCACTGGCCCAACAAGTTCTATTCCTACAGGTTGCATAACGAGATACATTACCTGGCAGACCAGGACAATACACAGTGGAATATTCAGCTTAAGATGAAAACCGGTCCTGATCACAGCTCCAGGGGACTCAGCGAGGGCATACACTGGCATATCAACCCTGATATTAAGGTGGAATATATTGCCTCCACGCATGACAGGGAATACCTGCCATGGGTAAGGTATGTTAACCTTGAAACGGGTGATACGCTTATTTACCAGGATATAAATGAGCAGCTTGATCCTCAGACGAGGGACACGCTGGAAATGAGGGAGATGGACTGTATAGACTGTCATAACAGACCATCCCACCATTACCTTCCACCCCAGGAATTTACTGACCTGCTCATAGCCTCGGGCGATATCCCGGGCGAATTGCCGGAAGTTAAATACCTTGCAATGGACCTTTTTAATTCTGTTTATGAGAGTCACGACACAGCTATGGAGGTAATTGAAACCAGGTTGCCCGAATTCTATAATGAATACTATCCGGATATTGCAGCTGAAAATAAGGATATGATCAACAAGGCTGTTGAAGGTTTCAAGATGGGCTTCTCAAAGAATATTTTCCCGGAGATGAAAGCCAGCTGGGATGTCTATCCCAACCATCTTGGCCACGTCGAATTTAACGGCTGTGTCAGGTGTCATAACGGAACCCATCAGACAAATGAAGGGAGGGTAATATCGGGTGATTGTAATCTTTGCCATACCATACAGGCCCAGGGACCGCCCGACAGCCTCATGGTAGCCCTGTCAAACGAATCTCTTGAGTTCAGGCACCCCATAGATATAGGAGAGGTATGGAAAGAATATGCCTGTGTTGAATGTCACAGGTACCTGTATTAGATCTTCCATGCCCCCTTGCCAGGGTGGTCCATGCTAAAAAATGGACCAGGCGAAAAAAGTGGCCCGGGCTATTAAAAAAAGAGCCTCTCACGGGACTCGAACCCGCGACCTGCTCATTACGAATGAGCTGCTCTACCGGCTGAGCTAAAGAGGCTTTTTTAAAGATTATGCAAATTTATAAAAAACAATAACTACAGTATCAAAAATAAATATTTTATTCCACAGCTGTCGTGACGGCAGTAAACAGTCCGTGTTTTATGAACCGTTTTTCCTGTTTGAAGCCACATAGTCAAGGATAATCCATAAGAGGTAGGATATGAGAAATATAAGAGCTCCGTATATGGGGGTTATCAGTGAGATGTAATTACATGAGCATCTTGTCAAATGCATGATAAACAAGGAATACAGGCCATACGATAGCCTTCAGGAAACCCAGCACCCCCACCCAGAAACCTGTGGCGGCAGAAATAAAATAGATTGCTGCTCCAATGAAGCCAAGCCCGTAAACGGCACCTGCCGGAGCATTCTTTTGTGCATCATTTGCCATGATCATTAAGTTTTAATTCAGGTAAAGAAAATAAGTCTAAAAGCCGGTGTTTACATAACAGGCCGGTACTATTAAGTTCAAAAATACGAATAAAATCAAATTAAACTTATTAAATGCCGGGCAGGCTTATGATCTTGTTTAAGATTAAAAAATATTGTATTTATGTCCATGTTTAATCCCATCGGATGATGAAAACCGGGCGCATTGCTTCCATAGATATCTTCAGGGCACTTACCATGCTGCTGATGATCTTTGTTAATGATTTCTGGACCCTGCATGATATACCCTCATGGCTTGAACATGCTGCAGCCGACGAAGACAGGCTTGGGTTTTCTGACATTATTTTCCCTGCTTTCCTCTTTATCGTGGGATTATCCATTCCCTTTGCAATAGATGCCAGGTTTAAGAAAGGACAGAGCAGAATACAGGTTTTTATTCATATACTCCAGCGTACTGCAGCTCTTGTAATAATGGGATTTTATATGGTTAACCTGGAAAATTTTCACCCCGGTGTGCCGCCCTGGCAGAAAGCAATCTGGGAAGTGATAATGGTTATTGCCTTTCTCCTTATCTGGAATAATTACAGGAACACAGGATGGACAAAAAAAATACCGGTCATCTACCTGCAGCTTGCCGGTTTTCTTATATTGTTCGTCCTGGCGCTTACCTACAAAGGAGGTGTGTCAGGCGACCCTGAGTGGATGAAGCCACACTGGTGGGGCATCCTGGGCCTCATAGGCTGGGCTTACCTGCTTTGTGCCCTGGTTTACCTTCTCGCAGGTGCAAGGCTATGGCTGATAATTCTTGCCTGGGTTGTATTATATGCTCTTAATGTACAGGAGTTTACGGGCCTGCCCGGGTTTTCTTCCCCTCTGCGGCTTGTTGTTAGTGCATCCAACTATGCCCTGGTAATGAGCGGAGTGCTTGCATCAGTTTTCTATAAAAAGCTGAATGAGTCAGGCCGGATAAAGCTTTTCATAGCCCTTTTACTTTCACTGGCAGCAATTTCTTTACTGTATGGCTTTGCCATAAGGCCTGAATGGGGCATATCTAAGATAAGGGCTACCCCGGCATGGACTGCCATATGTGCAGGGATCAGTTTCGCTTTTTTTGCCGGCATCTACTGGATTGCAGATATATGGAATAAGACAGGATGGGCAGGTTTTATGATGCCTGCAGGCAGGAGCACGCTTACCTGTTACCTTGTTCCCTATATACTCTATCCTACCCTGGGACCCATTATCATGATGATCCCTGCTTCCCTCACCGGTGGTATAACCGGTCTGGTAAAATCTATGATCTTTGCCCTGCTTGTGGTAGGGATCACAGGATTACTGGAGAAAATCAATATACGCCTGAAAATTTGATTGCAATATTTCTTTGTTTAAAATTTTAGAATTATTAAAAACCATTCTCGCTTCATTTTGTTATGCTTATGATAACAGCGTTTCCAGTGTTTAACACGGTCATTAACTTAATAAGATCACTGGGATTCACTTATTTTCTGAATTATTAATAACTTGGCATCGGATAATTACACATAACCCGGGTTGGGTTATGCAGTTTAAAGGGTAATAGAAATAATAATAATATTGAATATGGGGTTTACAACGAGGATATTTTCGCATATCAGGTCGGGCGCGTCAACTGAAAAATATTATAAATCCATGAACGAGGCCCTGGCACGGCTGAACCAGGAGTACACTATGTTACATTATCCCTACCATGTTAAAAATGGTGAAAGTTTTTTAGATGCACAGAAGAACCTGACAGATTACTGTATGTCGCTGTTACCACCGGTGCGTGGAAAGCATATTCTTGAGATTGGTTGCGGAAATGGCATACAGGCCAATTACATACTTAAGAAATTTTCGCCGGCATCGGTGACAGCTATTGACCTGAATAATTCAAACATTGAAATTGCCAGGCTGGAAGCACAGAAAGATGGTATTGAAAATATCAGCTTCCATATAGATGATGCCCAGAGATTAGACACCATTGAAACTAATTCCATAGATTATATTATAAATATTGAAAGTGCCTTCCATTACCCTGATAAGCCCTCTTTCCTGAGGGAGATATCCAGGGTGCTCAAACCGGGCGGCACTTACCTTATTGCAGATGTGCTGACAACCAGGAGTAAAAGGAATTTTATTAAAAACTACTGGAAAAGAAGGATGAATTTGCATCACTGGTTAAAAAGCAATTATGAAGAGGAATTACCAAAAGCCAATCTGAAAATAGAAACTTTTACAGATATCACAGGCAGTGTCATAGAAAGTTTTAGTAATTACCGGCACTGGCTGAAGACAATGGAGAGAGAGAACCTTATCGATGATCTCCTCCTGAAATTATATTATACCATCCACGTCAGGCTGAATATACACCTGCTTCGGAACAGGAGACAATATTGTGTCATTGTCGGAGGCAAGCAGGCTGTTTAAATAATATATCCCATAAGAAGGTATACCAGGGCTGTTGCCATTCCGGCTGTAAGGGCATAGGGGAGTTGTGTCCTGACATGGTCGATATGGTCGCTGGCAGAGGCCATGCTGGAAATAAGTGTTGTATCGGATATCGGAGAACAATGGTCACCAAAAACACCACCACCCATGGCTGCGGCTATAACCATAGGAACGTGTGCATCCATGCTGTGGGCAACGGGAACGGCTATGGCTATCATGATGGCGAAAGTGCCCCAGGAGGTGCCGGTTGAGAAAGCAATAAAACAGCTGGTAAGAAATACCAGTAAGGGTGCCAGCGATGGAGAAAGCCAGCGGTGGGTGATCCTGGCAACATATTCACCCGTACCCAGCTCATTGCAGAGGTTGCCAATTGCGAAGGCAAGAACCATAAGCAGGCCCATGGAGACCATGCCTGACATACCTTTCAATGCCGTGGATACAAGCTCTTTCATACTCAGCAAATTCTGCAGCCTGAAAGCAAGAGCGCTAATCAGGAGGGAAATAAGCACCGAATAAAGAACCGATTCGGCTCCTGAAGATTGACCGATTGCTTTTATTGCATGATCGAAGAAAGAAAGGGGGGCACCGGCCTCTACATTTTTCCATCCCGTACATACCAGCATGACAGGCATTGCCAGAACCATCAGGCCTACCGGTAATAGCATGTTTATTGCACGTTCGGGCCTGTCCTTTATTGCTTCCATCATGGTTATATCCGATGAGACCATAGGCGTGGCCCCGTCCCGCAATGGCTTGCCTTCATCACGGGCTCTTTTTTCCGCCTTCCTCATAGGACCGAAATCGCGGCCTGTCTTTATAATGACAAATACCATTATCACCGCCAGGATGGGATAAATATTGAAAGGTATGGCTGAAACAAGTGTAAGGAAAGGCTGATCAAAGCCCTGTACCAGCAATAAACCCATTATGAATCCTCCCCAGGCATTAAGAGGAATCAATATGCTGGATGGGGCTGAAGTGGAGTCGGCAAGGTAGGCAAGTTTCTCGCGTGAGATCTTAAGCCGGTCTGTGAGGGGCCTGAATAATGTTCCGACCGTCAGGGCTGAAATATTTGATTCAACAAATATCAGCAGACCGGTCAGTGCTGCCCAGACCTGTACCCTGCCTGCCGAATGCCTGCTGTTATCCAGCCTGGAGTTAATATGATTTGTAAAGCCGTTGACCCCTCCTGATCTTTGCATAAATGCAATGAGAGAGCCAATAAGCAGGGTAAACAGTATGGTTTGTGTGCTGCCCTCATTCTTGAAAACATCCACCATGGCACCTACCGTATCAACTGAACCGGACAGTGGATTGCCCCTGTTGATGATGATCCACCCTGCCCATATACCCAGCCCGAGGGAAACAAACACCTGGCGGGTGCGTATGGC
>JBNJHQ010000148.1:0-6423 GCA_051748705.1 Bacteroidota bacterium
ATTGTGATAACCTGAATACAGACCAGATGTTTGCTGGTAACCTGACTTATAATGTTCTCAGTTCGGATCCGGAAGCAATAATTCCGCATCTTTTTGAAGGTTTCGATAAATCATTCAGTGAAAAGGCCGAAAGAGGTGATATTATTATAGCCGGGGATAATTTCGGATGTGGCAGCTCACGCGAACATCCTGCAGTGGGACTGGCACATATTGGTATCAGGGCTGTCCTGGTCAAATCTGTTAACAGGATTTTTTACCGCTCATCAATAAACCAGGGCTTACCGCTTATTGTGCTTCCTGAGGCTGTTGAAGCATATAGTGAAGGGGATGCAGTTGAGGTAGACTTTGAGAAAGGAGAGGTACGAACAGGGGAGAAGACTATCAGTTTTGAACCATTACCCGACAAGCTTAACGAAATTATACAGAGTAAAGGCCTCGTTAACTGGATATCGGGTAAAGGCTGATCTAACCGATACTTCCAGCTTATATCCCTGTTTTTACAATTGCCGGACGCATTAAATAGTGATACCGGGACGGCAGCATGGTTTGGATATGTTGAGCTACCTGCATCTGATGATTATTCTGTCCTGCTCCCTGTTAGTGATTTCACCCGTCCAGCTTATTTCCACGCCATCTGTTGAAATATTCACCTTATCATCATTAAGCTTTAAATCAGATATATCCTCCAGGAAAAATCTCAGCTTTTTTACAAACCATATCTGTCCCCTGTCAATTGTAACAGCATCATAATTTGCAAAAAACAGACTGTTGTCGTTTTTTCCAAGGCTCAGTAATGTGGTATGCAGTACGGTACTGTCATTAATTGCTTCTGCATTCATCGGGTCAAATCCCCGGAACTGAGGTGAAGATTCAAACTCCATGACAATCTCCACCCCCGCATGGGTATTGAAGCTTTCAAAATTTCTCCTGTGCTTTTCAATTAATTTATGTGTATGATAAGTGCTCAACGACAGAAATGAATCAGGATACTCTAATTCAAGCTTCTCTGCATCAAGCTTTGAAATAAAAAAGTCAGAAAGATAGGTGGAACCCCCGTAAAATTCTTTTTTCCAGCCAGGGTGATAGCGGTCAAGAATGTAGCACATTGCCATGCCACTTGCAAGATGTCTCATTCTCAGTTTAGTCCTTCCATAAAAAGGAGTGTTTAAGATATCCCAGAAATGATTACAGTTATAAATTCCTTTCTGAAGTGAGTCGCTGCCTGCATAATCATTATAAAACCTGAGCTCGCAATAAAAAGCGGGGCCTTCAAGATTTTCAACTGCCTTTTCGTATTCCATGAATTTGCTGCCGATTATTTTCTCTCTTTCTATCCTGCAGGTGTAAAAGCTGTTCAGAAGATTTCTGAATTCATCATTATCATCAGTGAAGGCCATCCTGTATAAAAGCCTCTGCTCGTGTAGCTTTATGGCATCGTTTTCTGCATTTTCCGGGTAGACAAGCAAAGTTGCAGGATTATCAGACTCAAGGTGTTTGACATAATTCTGCTGATAGACATGATGCAATTCATGGAAAAGCACTGCATACACCTCATCCCTGGTTAAGTGACCTTCATGCCCATAATCAGCTATGGCTGACAGATGGCCATTTATTTCTGTCATCGTTGAACCCAGCAACTGCTGGTCAGCCTGGCTGCCAAGGTAGATTTTTTCATTTATTTTACTGAATGAGTCCGGTGGATCAGGGTGATTATAAAGAAAGGCAGGCCCGTTAACCCGGTACAGACATACCGGGGCAAGCTCCATGCCTGGCCAGATATGTTTCCTCCCAGCTTCTGCATCAGAATAAAATTTTTCTAATCCGGCAAGGTACAGGCTGTCAATGGGTAAAAGTTCAGCCTGGCCCTTTGCATCATATGGAAACAGGATAATAAAAAGTAGCTTTATAAATATTAATTTCTTCATATTCAATGTCTTATAGCCTCATCATTATGATTATGAATTTTCTCATATTCCCTCGCCAAGTTAACTATTTGTGCTCTAATATCCATCCATGCGGACCCGGATTTTTACAGGCTGTAAGCGGAACATCGAATCAAGCACAGATAAGGTCTGATAAATTTCTTAATTTTGATTATTAAGCTACGATACACTAAATACATTTAAAATGAAATTACCTCGATTAGTATTCATTGCCCTGGTTGTGGTGTCATGCAACAGCAGCGAAAACCAGCCTTTAACAGGATCAAAATGGGGCGAACTGAGAAATGGATCTGCAGAAGAAGTGATGTCATCAGAAGTGTTGTTCTGGTCGCCCGAAAGCCGCAGGGATGGTGCCATCCATTTTTATGATCATATTGCAAAAGAGGGGAACAAGAGCCTGACAATATACAGCAATACCCCGTCAACCGGGAGGTGGATGAACAGGCTTAACCTGAAGCCCTGGTCTGAATACAGGTTTACGGGCTGGATAAAGACCGATAATCTTATCCCTGAAAGGGAAGCCGGTGCCGGTGCCGGCATCAGGATTGATGGCATGCCGGTGGAAGCCCGGGGTTTTACCGGGACAAACGACTGGCAGATGCTTGAGTATGTATTTAATACCGGTGGCAGTGATGCAGCAACGGTTTCCTGTGTGCTGAGCCTTGATGGAAGGGCTTCCGGGAGGGTATGGTTTGATGATATGAAGTTTGAACTTTTATCGGAGGAAAAATTCAGAACATACATCACAATAGATGTTGACAGCATTGGTGAGCCCATCTCCGAATATATCTATGGACAATTTATTGAGCACCTGGGAAGATGCATTTATGGTGGAATCTGGGCAGAGATGATAGAGGACAGGAAGTTTTTTTATGAGCCGGGTACAGAAAACAGCAAATGGCAAATAAAAGGAAATCCCGCGCATGCAACCACAGAAAGAACCAGCTCATTTGTCGGTGATCTTACCCCGGTGCTTAAGATTAAGCCGGGTGATACAGTATCACTGGTCCAGGATGAACTGGGCCTGAGGGAAGGTATGGATTATGAAGGCCGTATTATCATCAGGGCTGATGAAGGAATAAATAATGTGAGTGTCAGCCTGTCCGCCCCGGGATATTCAGAAGAGATAATCATTGACTCCTTTAGTCCCGGCTACAATGAATATCCACTCAGCTTCACTTCTGAAGTATTTACTCATAATGCATCTGTTGAAATAAGTGGTGAAGGGGAGGGCAGCCTTTTTATTGGTACACTCAGCCTTATGCCTGCTGATAATATTGATGGCTTCAGGAAAGATGTACTGGAATTGCTGAAAGAACTTGATTCACCGGTTTACAGGTGGCCGGGAGGCAACTTTGTCAGTGGCTATGATTGGAAAGATGGCATCGGGCCGAGGGATAAACGACCGCCACGTAAAAATCCTGCATGGACGGGAATCGAGCATAATGATGTGGGTATGCATGAGTTCATCAATTTCTGCCGCCTGCTTGACACTGAGCCATACATAGCTGTTAACGCGGGACTGGGTAATGTTGAACAGGCCCGTCAGCAGGTTGAGTATTGTAACGGTGACTGCAATACGCCCATGGGCAGATTAAGAGAACAAAATGGTGATCCGGATCAATGGAACGTTAAATGGTGGTCCATTGGCAATGAAATGTATGGCAGCTGGCAGCTGGGACATATGTCAACGGAGGCATTTGTAAACAAACACAACAGCTTTGCGGAAGCCATGCGCTCGGCCGACCCTGACATCGTGCTGGTGGCAGTAGGTGCAGTGGGGGAGTGGGATGAAATGATACTGGCCAATTGCGCTGATAATATGGATTATATCAGCGAGCATTTCTATCGCCAGGACTGGCATGGCGGAGGTTTAATGACACATGTGAAACAAATTCCTGATGCCATTCGCTCAATAGCGGATGCTCACCGCAGGTACAGGAATGAAATTCCGGGCCTTGCCGGGAAGGATATCAGGATCTGCCTGGATGAGTATAATTACTGGTATGGTCCATATGTTTACGGTGAGCTGGGCACACGGTATTTCATGAGAGATGCCCTTGGTATTGCCGCTGGTATGAATGAGTTCTCAAGACAATCAGATATTATTTACATGGCAAATTATGCGCAGACGGTTAATGTTATAGGATGCATTAAGACGAATAATACACACTCGGTAATGGCCGCAACAGGACAGGTGCTTAAGCTGTACAGGCAGCAGTTCGGGACTATTCCCCTGGATATAGAAGGGGAAACTCGTCCGCTCGATGTTGCAGCCACACTTAATGAAACATCTGACACACTGGTTATTTCAGCAGTAAACCCGACCTGGGAAGAAGTTACTTTAAATGTCATGGTTGAAAATGCTGAAGCCGGTTTCGTGGCTGAACACTGGTCGATCAGTGCACCCGGTGACATGGCCTATAATGAACCTGGAAAAACCGAACAAGTCATTATCAAAGGACCAATAAGATTATCAAACAGGAAAACCCTGAAAGTTGATCCATACAGTATTAATATTTACAGGATTGCTGTCAATTAAAATTAAGATGATTAATTTTGTTGAAACACGATCAGGGAGTATAAATTTTCTGTATACGAAGCGCTGAACAATGATAAATAAGTTTATAATAACTCCATTCCAGAAATTCGTCAGGATTGAGAGCTTCAGTGGTTATCTGCTTTTTGGGGCAACCGTCATAGCTCTTATCCTTGCTAATTCTCCCTTAGGTACTGTTTACGAATCATTCTGGGATTACGAAATTGGAATTCAGGTTGGTAGTTTCGAACTGTCCAATTCACTCCTCCACTGGATAAATGATGGGCTAATGGCAGTTTTCTTCTTTCTGATCGGACTTGAAATCAAACGGGAAGCGATCATAGGAGACCTGAATAACTTCAGGAAAGCCTCATTCCCGATCTTTGCTGCACTGGGAGGCATGATCATACCAATAACTTTTTATATAATACTTAACCGGGATCCCGGGGCTTCAAAGGGCTGGGGTATTCCTGCAGCAACTGATATAGCTTTCTCACTTGCCATTCTTCAGCTGCTTGGGAACAGGGTGCACATAAGCCTTAAGGTTTTCCTGGCTGCGTTTGCCATTGTTGATGATATAGGTGCTGTAGTTCTTATTGCCCTGTTTTACAGTACAGGAATCAAATGGATACTTCTCATAATAGCAATTGCCATTGTAATTATCCTTATTTTACTGTCAGCCAGGGGTATGTATTCACGACACATGTTTTTTGCAGCCGGTGTGGTCGTCTGGTTCTTATTTCTCAAGGCAGGCCTACACCCTACTGTGGCAGGTGTATTGCTGGCTTTTACTATTCCCATCAGGAAAAGGGTGGATGTCAATACATATGCTTTGAACCTGTGTAATATAGTTGATGATTTCAAGGAGGCAAGCGCTGGAAAAAGCCCGGTGCTAACAAAAGAACAGGTTGAATATATCGATGACCTTGAAGACTGGACCTGTATGGTACAGTCGCCTCTGCAGCACCTTGAACATAATCTGCATGACAGGGTTGCGTATTTTGTTATTCCAATCTTTGCCTTTGCCAATGCAGGCGTAAACCTCGGCTCGGGTCTGGACCTTGATTATTCCATTATACTGGTAATTATGATAAGCCTTTTTGCAGGGAAATCAATAGGCATATTGTTCTTCATCTGGTTAGGACGAAAACTAAGACTTACGCTTATGCCCTTAGGTGTTAGCTATTTACAGCTCACGGGCATTGCCTTCCTCGCAGGTGTTGGGTTTACAATGTCGATCTTTATTGCAAACCTTGCTTTTGCCGGGAACCCCGAAGTGATAAATTCCGCTAAAATAGGCATTATGGCCGGATCGCTGATTTCCGGTCTTACCGGTTATTTGATCCTTCGGTTTTCGTCAAGGATACCTCTTCCCGAATAAAAAATGTTTATCGTTTTCTTTGCATTTTACCTTCAGGCCCCTAAGTATTTATAGTTATTTAAATACTATTTTTAACGTATTGTCATATGTTTACGTTTTTTTTTCTTTTGTGTTTAGATTTTTCTAAATCAATTCCATTATGGAAGTGGTTAAAAATAAGGTAGAAATAGAGGGTAAAACGGGGGGTGGCAGACAAAAATCCGATCCTGGAAAAAACAGCCAGGTACATGTTAAAAGCATTCCTGCCCCGCCCATAATAAAAAAGCAAAGGGTCACACGTGACCGTCCCATCAAGAGTATAGTGAAAGCTATTACCTGGAGGATAGTTGCTTCTGCTACAACATTCGGCCTGGCTTATCTTTTCTTTTATACAGATCCCTTTGCGGCACAGAAAGCTACAGGAATAGCAGTCGCCGAAGCATTTATTAAAATGTTGCTTTATTTCTTCCATGAAAGATTGTGGGAACGCGTGAGGTGGGGAAGGATGCTGGTTATTATTCGCCGGGGAACGCGTAAATCAACAAAATCAATAAGAAGGATAATATTACGGAGATAATGAT
>JBNJHQ010000149.1:0-6381 GCA_051748705.1 Bacteroidota bacterium
GCACCCTTATAGGTGCCATTCCAGTTTAACCTTGGTTCTTCTGTCTGGAATATTAACAATCCTCCCCTGTTGAAGAGTTTGAAATCAACTTTCTCAACCAGTCCGGTTGTCCTGGCCCTGAGGATATCATTCTTACCGTCGTTATTAGGGGTAAAAACATTTGGTATCTCATAAAAATTACATGAATCGACACATATAACAACTGAAAGAGGACTTTCGTTCCCTTCCCCGTCAAATGCAAGAATAGCATAGCAACCGGCAACAATTTCCCCGGGGTAATGCCTGTACTCCAATATATTCCTGTTATCAAAAGTGATGAGCAGGGCCAGGTCGCCATCAAAAGTATTTTTATAAAACAATTTATAGCCGGTAATATCTTCAAAACATTCGGGGTCGTCTACTGACCATGTGACATTGTTATAAAGGCTGTCACAGTTGGTTGTTACATTCAGGGCGGGTGTACATGGAGGCTCATTATCGATTGGTATTACACATGCTTCCTGTGAGAGATTAAGCAGCTTATCAGGCAAACCATCACCCTGATATGCCCCTTCTGATCTTACATAATAACAATATTCACTGTCATTCTCAAGCCCTGTATCAGTATACTCAAGGAGGTTGGTACTTGCAATGGAATCGAAGAGGGAAGTATTTTGATTCCACCTGAAAATATCATACCTGTAATTCACCCAGGGGACATTCCTGTTGATGACAAAGCGAGCCTTTCTGTCGCCCGGTGACAGTTCAAGGAACAAAGATGAGGCCACGCCCGGTTCACCTATCAAAAACCTGTCGCCGGGGCTGTCATTATACAGTGCAATCCTGTAAATATAACCCTGGTCAAGTGTATTCAGCTGGCTGTCAATGAAAGTGGTGTCATTAAGATCTGTTGTCTGTATGGAGTCAATCGGGATAAAATCATTCCCTGAGTGTCCTTCTGACCGAGAGATAATATATTCATAGGGCCCGGCAGCAGGTATGGTATCGAGCTGATCAGGTTTGGACCATGCAACAAATATTTCACCATCCGTTACCGACGTATTTGTCACGCTGACATTAGTTATAAGCGGCACCCCTGTAATCAGTGCCGATGTAATTTCGTTTGACACCTTGCTTTCTGTCCCGTTAGGATATACCGCAACTATGCGATAAGCATATTCAGTACCACTCTCCAGTCCCTCCCCGTCATTGGTGTCGATAAAGGACACGGTGGATGCTCCACCGGCAAAGCCCACTTTTTCAAAACCGTATGTACCAGGTATTCCGTTGGTGCAACTATCGGGCTGAAAATCGGTTGCTCCCACTCTCCTGTAGATATTATAACCTTCGATATAATCAGATTCATATAATTCCCAGTTTAGCCTTATATATTTACCGGTAGGACTGGCAGAAGTAAGTGTTGGAGAAGGTCCCAGTACCTTTATACTGAAATTATCCAGGTCAAAGAGCTGCAGATCTTCGTTATTGTCCTCCGCCTTAATCAGGACGTCATAAGGTTGATTCCTGACACTCTCGTGGCATGGGGTCCATGAAAGCAGTGAATTGGCGAATCCCTGGCCGGAATCAATGCTGCTAAAATAAGCGGGGCATACAGCAAGAGTATAAATACCGGAGGTGGACAATATTGTTATGAGATCATTGTCTTCATCCGTTGCACTGACTTCATATTCAATAGTTTCACCTGCTTCCACGCAAAAATCCGACAGGGGGCCATTTTCGGGCGGGTTATTATCCGTTTCATATACCTCTATCTGCATATCTCTTACCACGGTTCCAATTTTTATGTCATTGCGCCACTCGTTTATTTCCATTGCCACATTATAGGTACCGAGCTGGTTGGGGGCATCCCATACCAGGTCACCCGAGATGCTGTCTACATAAAAAACATTAGAGGTGGGGGGATAGCTATAGTTTTCTATAGGCTTGCCATCTTCCTTGGTACATATGGTAAGCTTATATGATAAACTGTCTCCGTCAGGATCGTAAGCCCCGGGATTATGGATGAATTTATAACCAAGTGCAGCTTTGTCATATGGTGGATTAAGAAGCACCGGTGTACTGTTAAATCCCATTCCCGGGTTCACCATAAGTATGGTGGAAATGGAAAACACAACATTAACCGAATTGGGGATATTATTAATTCCATAATTCCTGTTAGGGTCCTGCACCACAATCTTATAGATGCCTGTTCCAGGGTAGGTGTGCTCAACCTTATAAATATTTTTCTGGTAATAATTAGGCAACTGTCCTTTAAACACCCTAACAGCAGTTGACATGGTGCCGTCTCCCCAGTCAACATCAAGGAAATCCCTGTCGGCCTGGCTGAGAACATAGGTGAATGTTGTAATCGTTATCTCATAGGTCAGGTCAGAGAGCTGCACATAGGTTATCTCCCCCGCCCTGTTATGAGTGGCATAAGAGGTGGTTATGAGGGCAAAGAAGATCAGTATTATATATAATCGCTTCATCAGGGTAAAACTTTTTCTGCCAGGTTTATCTTTTCATTCATATATGAGGCAGTAAAACGGACTGCCTGTTCATTATTGTTATCCTTGTAAATAAAAAGATTCACCTGGTCCATATAGATACCTGTTAAAATAGTATTACTAATTTCTAGATCGTTCACCGGGTCATCATGCTTAATAAAAAGACGCATAATGGTCTCAATCTCCAGTTTTTCAGACTCCATGAGTTTTGCGCTATAGCGCTGACCGTTAATTTTTATTTTAAGCCTCTCATTTATATAATCCTGGTAAATATCATCCGGCCCCGTATATATATGATCATCAATATGTTCATATGGCAGCTGGTACAGGCTCAGAAGATCCAGTAAAAGATCATCGCTGTACATCCTTACCGTAATTTTATAGCCCTCCTCCCCGGGCACATGCTCCATACTTGACATTGATACATGCACCGGATGGATGAGTAGCGAAAATATATAAACAGCCAGGTATTTTATCATTATACAGCTTGAATTATCATACTATGAGTTATCAAAAATCAGACCAATACAGGGTATTAATCAATGGAAACCCTTTCTTTCAGATATTCCACAGATCCCACTTCAATATATGAAGATCCTGCACCCCTGTTAAAATTACCTGCAAGTACAACGAGAATGTCATCATCTTTCACTTCATGTGAGTCAAGCAGGTTCTGGAGTGCTGCTTTCAGGAACATTTCCGATGATTTATGCTGTTCCTGCAATGTGGGGTACACCCCGTATGACAGCGACAGTTCCCTCATCGTTCTGGGCGAATAGCACTGGGCTATAATATGGTTTATTCCCCTGTAAGCTGCCATATTCCTTATTGTCCGTCCACGCACCGTATCCGAAATTATAAACTTTGCTCCCACCCTGGAAGCGGTTTTCACGGCTACCTTGGCCAGGTAAGCCGATACTTCTCCCGTCAGTGATCCGGCGGGCAGGTCAAGAAATTTCTCCTTGTTCCTCTCCACCTCCCTGGCCACCCTGGTCATAGCTTCAACCGACTCAACAGGGTAAAGGCCATAGGCCGTTTCACCACTCAGCATTATGGCATCGGTCTGCCAGTAAATAGCATTTGCGATATCACTGATCTCAGCACGGGTGGGCCTCGGGCTCTTAATCATGGAATGCAACATCTGGGTTGCAACTATGACAGGCTTTCTTTTCTTAATGCATTTGTCGATAATCTTACGCTGTATACCGGGTATTTTCTCGTATGGTATCTCTATTGCAAGATCACCCCTTGCTACCATTATCCCGTAGGAATGTTCAAGTATTTCATCAAGGTTATTTACTCCATCCTGGTTCTCAATCTTGGAAATAATTTTGATGGGACTGTTTTTCTTATCCAGCAGGGCCTGGACATCGCGCACGTCCTGGGCCGACCTGACAAAAGAATGTGCAATAAAATCAATATCATTCTCAACGGCGAATTCAATATACCTCTTATCCTTTTCATTAACAGAAGGAAGGTTCAGTTTCACCTTGGGCACATTCACACTCTTCCTTGAACCAAGGGGTGCATCGTTAAGCACTTCGCATTTAAGTGTATTGCCATCTTTTTCCCTTGCTATCAGCTCAAGTATACCGTCATCAATAAGTATATGTGAACCCACGGGTACGTCCCTTGCAAAATCAGTGTAAGTAACGGCTATCACCGACTGGCCTGTGCGTGTTTCCGGTTCACCGGTCACGGTAACAATTTCACCCTTTCTGAAAAAGAGCTCCCCGTCGCAGGTGGTGGTCCTTATCTCAGGTCCCTTGGTATCAAGGAGGAAAGCAATCTTATCCGATATTCTCCTTACATTTTCCAGTACCCTCATTGTACCCTCGATATCCTGATGGGCGGTATTAATCCGTACCACATCCATCCCCGCCTCATATAATCTCCTGATAAATTCAGGCTCTGCCCTTTTATCGGAAATAGTGGCCACAATTTTAGTCCTCTTCCATTTCATCTCTTGTCATTTAATATTTTGAATAAGGCTTCAATAGCGAGACGGTAACCGTCAAGGCCAAACCCGAACAGGCTTCCCCTGCAATGGGGGGCAATAAGCGATTTATGCCTGAATTCCTCCCGGCCAAGGATATTGCTTATATGCACTTCAACAACAGGAGCATCAGAGGCAGCTACAGCGTCGGCTATTGAAACCGATGTATGTGTATAACCTGCAGCATTGAGGATAATACCCCCGCCTTCAGCCGCTGCCTTCTGCACAGCTTCGATAATCTGACCTTCGTCATTTGACTGAAAATATCTGAGATCGATCCCGGGGAACTCATCTCTTAAATTCCCGAGATAATCCTCAAAGCTCATATCGCCGTAAATATGCTTCTCCCTCTTGCCCAATAAGTTGAGGTTTGGACCGTTAACAATT
The DNA here is from genome assembly GCA_051748705.1 of Bacteroidota bacterium. Taxonomy (GTDB): domain Bacteria; phylum Bacteroidota; class Bacteroidia; order Bacteroidales; family VadinHA17; genus UBA9300. The sequence goes on from JBNJHQ010000149.1 coordinate 4,870, forward strand.
GTAATAATCATAACATGATATGCTTAACAGAAACAAATATAACAAATTTGACAATGCCTGACCAGAGTTGGGTCATAAACCATTATTTTGATCTTAGCGTACTTAGTAATATTTTTGATTGGTGAAACCGGCAGGTGATATTTTTCCCGGGCAGCGGCCCGGGTATACATATGACCGGCAGAAGGAGGAATGGTGATCTTTTTCACAGAAAAACAAGCTGATGAGAGAAAACTGGAATGACTGTATAGGAGAATTCAGAAATTATCTGAAAATTGAACGTTCTCTTTCGGAAAACAGCATCCTGGCATATATGCGTGATATCGAAAAGCTTCGCAAATACTGCGACGAACAGGCCAGGGCTCTTATGCCGCAGGATGTAACATTCAGCGACCTCTCCCTGTTCATAAAACACCTTGATATTAAAAATCCAGGGACCCAGGCCAGGATATTGTCGGGAATACGTGGATTTTTCAGGTATATGACAATAGAGGGCAAGATCAGTGAGAATCCTGCTTCCTTGCTGGAATCACCACGTGCAGGCTCAAGGCTGCCGGATGTTCTTTCTGTAAAAGAGATCGACAGAATTATTGCAGCCATTGATCTGAGTAAGCCCGGGGGGCAGCGGAACAAGGCCATTATTGAAACCCTGTATGGATGCGGATTAAGGGTTTCTGAACTTATTAACCTCAGGCTTACTGATATACATTTCAGGCAGGAATACATCAGCGTTACAGGTAAGGGAGACAAGCAAAGACTGGTACCTCTCAATCAGAATACAATTAAAAATATCCGGTTCTATTTACAGGACAGGAACAGCCTTAAGACAATCACTGACAGGAATATACTCTTTTTAAACCGGCGTGGCAGAAAGCTGACGCGTATTATGATATATACAATAGTGCGTGACCTGTGCCAGGCGGCAGGTATTAAAAAGAAGGTCAGTCCTCACACCTTCAGGCATTCTTTTGCCACCCACCTGGTACAGGCCGGTGCTGACCTCAGGGCCGTACAGGAAATGCTGGGACACGAATCAATACTCACCACCGAAGTGTATACCCATATTGACCGTATTCATCTCCAGGAGACCATCAGCCTATACCACCCCAGAAACAGGGAAAAATAATTTTGCCTGATGAACAATTTGCCTTGTTTTTGACTTATTAAGGTTAAAGAGGAAAATTAATGGAATACCTGAAGGATTTTATCAATGAACTGTATTTCATAACTACGGATATGGCTCCCTATCTCCTGCTGGGATTCTTTTTTGCGGGACTCTTGTACCTTCTGTTTCCCAAGAAGAAAGTAAGGCGCTACATGGGCAGGAACAGGAATAAGGCAGTTATTAACGCATCACTTTTTGGCATACCCCTCCCTCTATGCAGCTGCGGGGTTATTCCTACAGGGCTGTCATTTTACAGGAACGGGGCATCGAAAGGGTCCACCGTATCATTTCTCATATCCACACCCCAGACAGGCATTGATTCAATACTCGTCACCTACTCTATGATGGGA
>JBNJHQ010000150.1:0-6358 GCA_051748705.1 Bacteroidota bacterium
TATAGTTATGTGGCTGACGATGGTTGTTTTCTGAACAGCCCGTCAAGGGCTTCTTCCATAAGCATCCTGCTTTCAGCATTCCAGTCAATGTTTTCTTCCCTGGTTTTGGCCGGCGGTTCGCCCTTTGTTCCCGCAGTATCCATGTCCTCCCTGATTGTCATGCCTGCCTGTGCTATGCTCACTGCCCGGGCCAGATCAGACTGGCTGATGCCTGCAAAGCCGTAGCTGGCTGACAGGTAGCCGGCAAGATATTCCTGCTCGGGCTGACCGGGGGTGGGTACCAGGCAGGCAGTGAGGCCCAGGGCAAAAAGATCCATTATGGTGCTGTAACCCGGGCGGCAGATGATAAAGCAGGCATCACACATGAGCCGGCGGAGTGACCGGCCGTCGAGCCAGGCATGCCTGGTGACCCCTTCAGCAGTGTCTTCTGTTTTTTCACCGGGACTGCCGGCAACAATCACCAGCTCACCCGGCAGCTTATCCTTTTGTGATATGATGATCTTTTCCAGTATACTTCGCTGGGGCTCCGGTCCCGACATTATTGCCAGGGTAAAGGGGTGACCGCTGCCGCTCCCAGGCTTTCCGGTCTCCACATCATTCCCTGTACAGGGCTGTGTGTACTTATCCGCAGGGCTGAAGCGGCTGAGGATGCCTATATAGCGGGTGGCAGGCGGCAGTTTGCACTCATGTGAGAGCAGGCCGCTGAGGTTGGCTGCGCCGGGAAGGTCGGGTATCCAGCATTCTTCATACCCTGAGGCCACCCACCGGTGTATGGCCGAGACAGCACTTCCGGCAAAGGCAAAGGGGGCCGGCACAATAACCCTGGGCTGGTGGGTGACGAATATGCTGTACACTTTACGGCCACGCATGCCGAAGCGGTTGTCGCTTATGAGGATATCAATATCGTAACGGCGTATGAGCACACGTGACATGTATCTGTCGTACAGGAAAGCTGCAAAGAGGAGGGGCAGCTGGGCAAGCACTCCCAGGTAGAGTGGCAGGAAGCGGGGGTAGCTCACCCGGGGCGACCATATGCCTGTGAGTTCATCATATAAACTGCTGTCAAATATTTTATGCAGGGCCGGGGGTGAGGCAATGATGATCCTGTGTCCTCTCTTTTTGAGCTCACGTGCCAGGGCCTGTATTCTTGTGGCGTGACCCGTACCCCAGTGAAGGGGACTGATAAGAATATTTTTTTTATTTTTATTACTGTTCATTGAAAGTGATGTTTGCCGGTTTTGTGGGTGAAAACAGGCACCAACACACAAAAATAGGATATTTAATATGATATGGGATAATCTTTAAGGTAATGATTAATATCATTTTATTAGCAAAAGACGGTTGTATATTTACGTCCTGAAGTGCCAGGCAGGTATTATTAAAATTTATCTTATGAAAAGACCAATCAGTCCTGATCCTTATACCTGGAAGGAGGAATATGAGCTTCACAATGAATTGTATGATGAGCAGGCCAGGAAATTCCTTGAGATTATTAACCGTATGAAAAGGATGATTTCAGGGGGTGTTGACAATCCTGATATATCGGATATTTTTTTCCAGCTGACTTATTATTACGAGCAGTACATGATAAGGGAGGAGATTAATATGCACAAAGTTGCTTATGAAGGGGAGGAAAGCCACAGGCAGTCGCACAGGGATTTTATTGATCACATCCTTGCTTTCAGGGAAGGATATGAGAAGGGCGACAGTGCCATATACGAAGATATGTATTTCTACCTTGAGAAATGGTTTGATGATCATATGATGACCGATGACCGGGCTGCGGTGGAATTTATTTCGGCTGTAAAGGAATAAGCTATACCAGTCTTATAATCCTGCTCTTCTGAGTGAGCCTCACAGCTGAGAGATCAGTATTTTCAATCAGCAGCAGTCCGGGTTTTTTACCTTTTTCTATACTGCCGTAATCATTATCTATCTTAAGAGCCCTTGCGCCGTTAATTGTGGCCCAGCGCACCATTTCTTCGAGTGGCACGGAGGGAAACTCATTGCTGATGATCTTCATCTCCCCAAGTATATCCAGGCTTTTGTTTGAAGCAAGGCTGTCGGTGCCCATCACCATGTCTGCTCCCATCTCCCTCAGTATGTTTACCGGGGGGAGGGCATTCTCAATAAAGAGGTTGGAGCCGGGGCAGAGGCAGAAAAAGCACTTACCCCTTTCCATGGCTGCCCCTATCTCCTCCCTGCCCGCATATGTATTATGCACCAGCAGCAGGTTACCGCCGGGGCTGATATAATCACGTATTCCGCTTATATGGTCTGTCACCCGCCCGTGCAGCATGCCAGGGTCTATACCCATTGCACCGTATGATTCCATCAGTCCGCCCCCCGCATCTTCAAGAAAATTTTTCTCCTGCTCCGACTCCATGAAGTGTATGCTGTGTACTTCATTGCCTGATGCGAGCTGCTTTACCTTTTCCAGCAGGACTGCCGACATTGAATAGAAAGAGTGGGGCACTATATATGACCTGGCTGAAAAGTTGCCGGCCTTTTTTTTCAGTTCCAGCACCTCGCCGATACGCCTGTCTGCCTTTGCAGGATCTATGCCAAACACTTCCAGGAAGTTAATATATTCAACAGGGCTGCTTTCCTTTATATCGAAGCTTATACTGCTGTTACATATATCAGCGCAGGCCGAGACACCCTTTTCATACATCATCTTATCGGCTGCGGCTATGTCCCTCAGCATGATATTCTCTTCCCCCATCCTGGTCTCCCTTACCTTCCTGATAAATTCGCCCAGTCCGGTATGCGGCACTGTCTTATCATGCATTGATGACAGCTCGGTATGGCAGTGGCAGTTAACAAAGCCCGGCACAATAATGCCGTTATAGAATTCTGTTACGGACAGTTCAGGCGGATCGCCGCCTGTATCCCTCACTTCGCTTATGCGACCATCATCGTCGCATGTTATGATACCCCTTTTAAGGATCTCACCCGTGGCCGTGATAATGTATTGTGCCGACAGTCTTCTCATCCGGGTGCTTTTTCTTCAAGTGCTTCCACATTCCGGTTTATGATGATATTGGTTATGATGGCGTGTTTTTCCCAGTGTCCGGGTTGTTCGACGTGATTGAGCAGTTTGCCTTTAAGATGTGTTACCCTGGGATCGGTGAGTGCTTCCCTCAGTGTTATTGTCAGGGGTCTGCCTGTTTTTTCCAGGTCGTACCTGTCCCACGGTATCCTGGCCCCTTCCTCTGTACCGTCGTCATACCAGAACCAGATATCCGTATAGGGATCGAGGCTCTGGTCGTCTTCATAGAGTGTAAGCCTGAATTTAATAACATATTCACCCATGCCCACGGTCTCCACGCTGAACTCAATGGGGTTGCTCACCCCCGCATCGGGCAGGCTGTAGGTTCTTTCGCCGTTCCACAGGTTACGGCCGGACTGGCTCTCCTTTGAAAGTTGCTGTATGAGGTCAGCTTCCATGCCGGACAGTTTCTCTATCACCCTGTCATAAATGGCTGCGTACTTTTTGGGCCTGTCAATAAAGTAGTATTCCATGCTATTATCTACCTTTTCCTTTGTATAGCCATGCTCATGGATTACGTCAAGATAGGTTTCAATACTGTCTTTTTCAGAAAATTCACTTCTCAGGGGAGGGTAATTCAGCAGCCCGTCGGTGATATAGAGGTCGCTCAGTATCTCGACCATCTCATCTTCAGGTATAACCTCTGATTTGTTAATGCCTGACCTTCGGGTTTTATTGCATGACAGCGCAACTGCCACAAGCAGGCAGCCGAGCAGGATGATATATTTATTTCCTCTTTTCATTCTTAAGAAATTTTTTGGACATATACCTTGCGGGGTACCATGCTGCAATGTATCCTATGATAAGGACGGTGGCAAGCACAGCTATGAAATCCATCACTTTCATGGTCACCGGGTAGGCATCCATTATAAGGGTATCGCCCTGCAGCTTCACGAATCCCAGTTCCTGCTGCAGCCAGCACACTATAAATCCCAGCGACAGTCCCAGCACGGCACCGATCACAGAAATAAGCCATCCCTCGAAGATAAAAATCTTTTTTATTAGCTTATTGCCGGCACCCAGGTTACGCAGTACAGCTATATCATTTTCCTTTTCGATGATCAGCATGGTGAGTGATCCGATGATATTGAAGGAGGCTATTATGAGGATGAAGGTAAGGATAAAGAATATGGCCAGCCTTTCGGATTTCATCACTTTATAGAATATCTCCTGTTGCTGGTACTTATTTTTCACCGTGTAAGCCTGACCGAAGAGGTCTTCAACATCCCTCTGCACCTGGTCTTCTTTTGCTCCCGGGGCGAATTTTATTTCGAGGGCTGACACTTCATCCCTGTACATAAGCAGTTCCCTCATTATTTCGACAGGCACATAGATATACTGTGAATCATATTCCTGTTCAACCGAGAATATCCCGGAGGGGAATATGACATACCTCACAAAGGCATTGGCCGGGTTAGTCACTTTTCCCAGCCGTTCGGGCACATAGATTATCAGCGGGCTGATGAAATTCAGTCCCACCCCCAGGTTATTGGCCACGCCCAGTCCCATAACGGCATGAGGCCTCCCGTTTTCTGCCCGCAGCATAAACTCGCCGTCCCACATCGCACTGTCCAGCCCGGTAATGTCCTGGTAATTCTCACGCACTCCCTTTACGGTGGCAATATATTCTTTATCATCATAGCGCAGGAGGGCATTTTCTTCGAGCACGGGTGACCAGCCGGCAATCCCCTCCATGCCGTCAAGTACCTGCAGCTGTGCGCTATCGGGTGTAAACACCTTACCTTCGTTTATCCTGACTTCAAGATCGGGGTCGAAGGTTGAGAAGAGGGTATTAATCATATCTTCCAGGCCGTTAAATACCGAAAGGACTATGATGAGCACCATGGTGCCCACCGTTACCCCGGCAGCCGAGATGCCTGATATGACATTAATGGCATTTCGCGATTTCTTCGCGAACAGGTATCTTTTTGCTATGTAGAGAGACAGTTTCAATGCTATGTTTTTTTTGCAATAACGAGCAGGCCGGTTCCTTCGCTGTGTTCCATGTGCAGGTCAAGATAATTAAGCACCAGGGCAGGCGGCATGGCTAAAATATAATAAAACGGTAGTATCACGGCAAGTATCATTGAAAAATTAAGCATGATGATGGGGTATTTCATCGATATTTTCCATGATAATTTACCGGGCTTACCGTAGGTATACTTGCATTTGATGTCCGAAAAGCCTGCCGACTGCAATTTTTCTTCTATCTCCTGCCTTCCGTAGCCGTCGCGTACATGTTCATCAATAAATGAATCCTCGTCCTCGTGGTGCACATCCGATCCTCCCCTGTCTGACGGGGTGGAAATAAGCAGCCAGCCGCCCCTGCGCAGGGAGTTGAACAGGTTTCTGAATACGCTGATGTCATCTTCGATATGTTCCATCACATCAACCGAGAGCACCAGGTCATACTTCTCCTTCTCGGTGAAAGCTGTGAGATCGGCCACCCTGAATGACAGCCTGTCGCCTGCCCCGGCCCTGGCGGCGAACCAGTTGCAGTGGGCAACCTGCTCTTCCTTGATATCTATACCGGTGATCTTCCATCTGCTGTTTAACTTCCACATCCTCCATGCGTACTGGCCGAAACCGGAGCCTGCATCGAGAATATTTTCAGCACCCGGACTGGCTTTATTGAAGTCATTCAGTGCCTTTCTGACATGCCATGTTCTCAGCAGTAAAATGTCGAGCAGGGCATAAAAGACTTTTCTCAGCCATACCGAACTGCTTACCAGTCGGCCAATCCGGCTTTTTACAGGGTCATACCTCATGGCTTGTTGCTTAATCCTTGTTCAGGATGGAGTCAATATTATCTATATAATCAAGGCTATCGTCGAGATAGAAAGCTATTTCCGGGATTATCCGCAGCTGCTTACGCACCTTGGAGCCCAGTTCGTTGCGTATCCTTGGTGTGTTGTCAGTTATCTTTTCAAGGGTCTCTTCGCTTTTATCGGAAGGGAATATGCTGAGGTATATTTTTGCCAGGCCGAGGTCGGGGCTCACCCTTACCGTTGTAACGGTTATCATCTTTCCCCTGGCCAGCTCGGTTGTTTTTTGCCTTAGTATTTCAGCCAGCTCCTTCTGCAATAGCCTGGATACTTTTTTCTGCCGTGTTGATTCCATAGTCATACTGCTTTTTGCAAAGATAGTAAAAGCTGAAAGGGCAGGTAATCATATATTGCTTATTTATCAAAAATAAAGTAGGTTTGCGAAGGATTATAAAACTAAGCGGATGGATACTGTAGTAAGCGGGATACGATCGACGGGCAACCTGCACCTGGGTAATTATTTTGGCATGGTGCGCAATGC
>JBNJHQ010000151.1:0-6349 GCA_051748705.1 Bacteroidota bacterium
GCCCTGAAGCCTTTTTTGAAATGAGCTCAAAAAACATCTGCCTGGATGACAGCATCATCTTCTTTAATAAATCAGTCAATGCGGATCGCATTATATGGGACTTCGGTGACGGTAATACAGCTACATCCGATACCATACCCTATGTGTATGACAGGCCCGGAACATACAGCGCAAAACTTACGGCTTTCAATGACCAGCGTGCCGATACACACCAGGAGAAAGAGATCAGGGTAAACTCATATATTGACCCGCTGAGAATTGGTCCGCCTGATCAGTCAATGGGATCAAAGGACATTTACAGTGGTGATGGTGCAGGAATCATATTTAATGCAGGCTTTCCACTGATACTGAAATCATTTGTTACCTATGCCGCTACTACGGGGCCACGCACACTGAAATTAACTGACAGCAAAGGGAATATCCTTTTTACCAGGGAAATTGCCCTGAAAGCAGGAAGAAATTTTGTAACTCTCGACCTGGAGATTGAGCAGGGTGATGATTATGCCCTCACATTCGAAGGGAACACTTTCCTTCTTATGAATACGAAGGGGGCTTCCTATCCATACAATAAGTATGACCTGTTTTCCATTACAGCCAATACTGGTTTCGAACCCGACAGCTATTACTTCTTCTATGATCTGGTTGTTCAGTACAGGTGTTGTGATCCTGCCGCCCTTCCCACGGTTGATGAGAGCACAAATATTGCACTTGATAACATTCTCGTTTATCCAAACCCTGTATTATATGAATTCTCTGTTGAGATAAGGGGCTTTCAGCCTGAAGAAGAATTATCTCTGAGGATCATCAGTCTTACAGGTGATGTTATATACCGGGAAAATATCTCCACACGCAGGAAAATACAATTGCGAAAGAGCGATCTCGGGATTTCCCATGGCATTTATATCATCGAAGTGACCGGTTCATCCTCAAGTATCTCATCCCGGGTTGTCCGGATGTAAAGAATGATTATTATTCCACTGTAACCGATTTTGCCAGGTTCCGGGGCTGGTCAACATTACATCCCCTCAGCAGGGCTACATAATAGGCAAACAACTGCAGGGGCACCACTGATATGAGAGGTGATACGATATCAGGCACCGACGGTACCCTTATCACATCATCCACAAGCTGTACCGCCGCCTCGTCATCCTCGTTGATAATTGCTATTACGCGACCATTACGCGCTTTGATCTCCTTTATGTTGGACATCATCTTGACCCTGCTTTCCCGGTCGGTTAACACAACCAGTGTCGGGAAATTAAAATCGATCAGGGCAATTGGCCCGTGCTTCATTTCTGCCCCCGGGTAACCTTCAGCATGTATATAACTTATTTCCTTGAGCTTCAGGGCTCCCTCAAGCGCGGTAGGGAAATTGAGACCCCTGCCCAGGAAAAGGAAATTATTGCTGAATGCATATTTTGATGCCAGCTCAGAGATCCTGTCCGCACCGGCAAGGACCTGCTCTATGCTTCCTGAAATATCCCGGAGCGCATTGCTTATATCCCCTATCGTACTTCCATTTCCCTTTATTCCTGCAAGCAGGGCGGTAAGCCTCGACAGCTGGACTATCTGGGATGTATAGGCTTTAGTGGAAGCCACCCCTATCTCATCACCTGCCTCCAGGAATATCTGGAAATGAGTATCCCTGTCAAGAGTCGAATTCCTGACATTCAATATACCAAGCGTTATAGCACCTGCTTCAAGGGCAAGTTTGTTTGCAGCTATGGTGTCAGCCGTTTCGCCCGATTGCGAAATTGAGATTACAAGGTCTTCGGGCTCGATAACGGGATCCCTGTACCTGTATTCAGAAGCATATTCGACATTCACTGGTATCCTTACATGCTTTTCGATGAGGTATTTACCAATGAGACCGGCATGCCAGGAGGTGCCGCAGCCAAGAATGGTTATGCGCCTGATGCCAGGTAACATTTCTGCCAGCGACCTTCCATCTGTCGTCTGACCGCTTATTGATAAAACAGAAGCGGACAGTTCAGAAATAATCCGGGGCTGCTCAAATATTTCCTTCTGCATATAGTGATTATATCCCGAATGATCCGGGCTCTTCTTGCTGACATTCAAGGTACTTATCTTCAGCTCCTTCTCCTTACCCTTACCATCGAATACCTTTACACCCAGCTTATTGTCGGCAATGATGATATCATCATTATCGGGAAAAACAAACTGTCCTGTGTAGTCAGCTACCGCGTAAATATCGGAAGCAACAAAATAACCTGTCTTGTCAATGCCCATTATCAGTGGGCTGTCTTTTCGGCAGAGGGTTATCCTGCCCGGCCTGTCCTTTTCCAGTATGGCCAGGGCATAACTGCCCTCTATTTTTTCAAAGGTCCTGAGCATTGCCTTCAGCAAATCACCGTCACAGAGCTCATATTCATAATCAATAAGATTGAGTAATACCTCGGTATCAGTCTCACTGACAAATGAATAACCTTTCTCCCTGAGGTAGTTCTCAATAACGGGGGCATTTTCAATGATGCCGTTATGTACCATTACCAGTCGTCCCGATCCTGAAGTATGGGGATGGGCATTTATCTCGGTTGGTTCCCCGTGGGTTGCCCAGCGGGTGTGAGCTATACCGGTGGTTGAATTAAGCTTACGGGGTAAGAGATCGACCAGTCTGCTTACTTTACCGGGACTCTTTATAACTTTCATGCTGCCATTGTGTATGGCTATTCCGGCACTGTCGTATCCACGGTACTCGAGCTTAAGCAATCCATCGATCAGGATGTCCCTGACCTGCCTGCTTCCTGTATATCCTATTATTCCACACATAATTCATTTTTTTAATGATTTTAAACCTGAAATTATCCCTTCCCCAAGTTTTTGTTTTGTGTCCATATGCTCTTTTATTGAGATCACCATGGGATTTGTCTCAAACTCACCCCGCACCGATTCAAAGTCAAGGTCCTTATCCGCTGCCTCACCGTCAATGCCAAAACCCGTTCTTTTCAGAAGCGAGAATTCCTTGCTGGCGTCTTCCCACAGGTACTGATCAATCTTAAGCACAGAATCCAGCCACTTTTCAATGACTTCAACAAGTTCATCTATGCTGAGACTAATAAGATCCCTGCCTGTAAATGACCTGAATGCATCGTATACCCATGACCATTCATAATTATAATAGTTATTGTGAATGGAGATAAAATATGAATTGATCTCCTCTATAGTGCCAATCTTTTTCTGCTCAATGGATGTCAGAAGGCTCTCCAGTGCCTCGGCCGGGCATATCAGTCCCGACAGGTCGACCCACCTGTCGGCGCCCACCGGAGTATCCCTCTCCAGTGCTTTCCGCAGGCTCTCCATATTGGTGAATTGCTGTTGCTGAAGGCGGGTAATAAGTGAATTACCGAAGAATTTGTATATAGCCAGTTCGTACAGGTGGATACCCCTGTCAAGAGCATGCTTCTGTATTTTCATTCGCTGCCATGTATACACCTCGGCATCATCCCCGGATGCTTTTTTTATGTTAAGAAGTATTTCCCTGCCCGCTATCATCTTCTGCACGGTATATGGGCTGAGCAGGTTAAAATTTATCTGGTCAAGCTTATTGGGTCCCTTCCTACCATCCCTCCTGGGCCATTTCTTTGAATCCCTTATCGTGCCTATGCTTTTAAGGTTTATTGCGGGCACCAGTATGCTCTCATCATTGCTTTCGATAAGATATGAAAAAGGAAACTGGGAGGTGTCGGAATGTTTGTAGTGCCGTCCCATCACCAGGGAGAAAGCGCCAACATGGCTGGGCCAGAGGAGGTAGGAATCGCTTGTTGTCTTGACCCCCCTTTCTATAACCCCCTGGTGTATGGGCCCCAGCTTGTACAGGTGGTTACTCTGGTTTGAGCCGCTCCCGGCATTAAGAAAAGAATACATCCCGGCAATAAGCAGGGTTGATTTGTGATGTGTTACCGTATAGGGACCGGCAAAAATTGAACAGGCCTCGCCGTGAAAACCGCGGCAATTGGCAAAAAACAGTGAATCGACAGCTGAATAGTGCTTGTCAAGTATACATCCCTGGCCAATAAAACACCTGGAAATAAGTGTAGCATCATTTATTTCAGAACCTGAACAGACAATAAAATCATCCATTATTACACCCTCGCCAATATGAACGGGGTCTTCAAAAGCGCTGTTTATACTGCCGTTATTGAGTCTCTGCACTCCCTCGAGATGAGCAGCCGGTCCTATCCTTGTATTCTTAATGCTGCCACAATTGATTATCACGGCACCCCTGGCCACTGTTCCACGGCTGTCTGATATATACTCAACATAATCCTTTATCAGGTTCTCGATTACCTTAACCAGCTTGCTGCGGTGCCGGTACATGCTGAGTACATATGCAAGGTGGGTTGTCAGGTGATCATAGATGCTGACTTCACGGCCACCTTCCTCATTAATGGCCTTAACACGTATCCCGTTGCCAAAAGAAGTCCTTTCGCTTACTGCAATCAGATTTACATTATGTATGATTACATCCTGCTCGATGTTGTAATTGGAGATATAACTGCCTATATTATGTATCAGGGCATTATCACCAACCGAGCAGTTGTGCAGCCATGCATTGTATATTCCCGTTTTGAATGACACAGCTCCGAAAAGCTCCACCTCTTTCTCAAAGGCTCCCAGCCTTATATGGCCGGAGAAATGAGAGTTTCTGATATTATCAGTAACAAAACGCCTGTCCGCCTCAACCAGGTCCCAGTTGTCGCAGGTACATCCCTGCATTATTAACTGTCCGATCTCCTCACTCGACAATTTCCTGTATCTTACCCCTGTGGAAGCAGTATGTTGCATACATATAACATTTTTGTTCGCTACTAAAGTAATCTATTTAACGGGCATACAACAAAAATGTTACCTAATAAATACTTAACATTATTTATGCTTAACCTAACATCAATTTATTATTAATCTATCTATTAGGTTATTATAGCATATTATAACATATCATATTATTTGTTCTTTAATAAAATAACCTAACTTTAAACCTTTGAAATATAATCTGCCAGCCTGTCCTTTCTTGTAAGCCTGAGTTTTTTCCTCAGTCTCACCCTGCTTATTTCAGCACTTTGCGGTGTGATATTAAGCAGGCCGGCAATTTCCTTTGTTGTCATATGCAATCGCAGGTAGCTGCAGAGCTTAAGGTCCTTACTCGTGAGCGAAGGAAACCTGGCCTGGAGCCTTTCGAAAAATCCCGGATGTATCCTCTCGAAGTGCAGCATGAAGTTTTCCCAGTTATCGGTAGCCATCAGGGTGCTGTTAATATGTTCGATCATCCTGGTCAATTTGGGTCTTTCCTCCTTCTTACTGGTTTTTATCATCTCATTCAGCATGCTTTTTACATACTGAAGTGTTTCATTCTTATTTGACAGCACCATTAGCTGGCTAACCAGTTCCCTGTCCTTATCCTCTATCTCCCTGATATAACGGTCTCTTATACGTGCATCATACTCCTTGCCATCCGACAGGTTCTTTATCTCTCCCAGTGCCTGCATAAGCCTGGTGACATCATTTACAGATGCCCTCTGCCCCAGGTATTTTCCCCTGCTGTCATACACAGCCCTGCATTTTATCTCGCACCATCGTATCTGCTTGGTCCGTGTTAGTATCCTGAAATTAAGTGATGACCGTATATCAACAAAATTCAGTGAATCTGTTATGAACCTCCTGAAATCCTCAAGGTCGGCAGGATAGATAATCTCATCGAGCATTCCCGGGTTGTTTACCAGTTCACCTGCTGCATAGCCTGTAAGGTTTTCACACGAGGGGGATATATATTCAATGCTCCTGTCGGGCGCAAACCACATCTCCCAGTCATGGGCAAAATCCGCTATCAGCTTATATCTTTCCAGTGAACGGCGTATCTCCGCTATCTCAATATCAAGCTCCCTCAGCTTCTTTCGATAGGAATCATTTTCCAGCTCAAGTTCCCTGATACGCTCACTTAACCTAACATTATCTTCATTATTATCCATGTATATTGTTTAATAAATTTTATATAATATTATTTAACAGTTACTTATTAATTTTATACCCGCATTTTACAAACATAACATTTTTTCTTTATTCCTGTATCCTGTAACTAAGAAATAAAAATTTAATTTTGCCTTCTGAACTTTGGGCTTACACAAACTGTTATATTTTAAAAAACCATGGAGAATCCCCTTCTGACAGATTGGAAAACACCCTTTGCACTGCCTCCTTTCGACCTTATCAGTCCTTCACATTTCGCGGGGGCAGTAAAGCAATCAGTCGAAAAAGCAAAGGATGAGATCAGCATTATCAGGTCGAACCCCGGGCCTCCCTCTTTCACAAATACTATCGAGGCGCTTGACAG
>JBNJHQ010000152.1:0-6255 GCA_051748705.1 Bacteroidota bacterium
GATTTGGGAGTGCAATTTCGGGGGCAAGGGCTCCAATTCCTGTACTGGCTGCCTTTGCGGCTTCAGCATCCATGTTGGCCATCAATGTCTCCATCTGGTTGTGAAGTGTCTGCACTGGTTCTGACTCGGGATAAAGGGCGTAAAGGCTTGAATCAACGCGCTTGTAATGATCAAGATCCTTTTCGATATTCAGGATATAAACCTGTGGTGTTATCTGCTTGTAAAGGGCAATAAGACTCACCATGGACCCGATATTCTCGTCAATGAAATTTTTGGTATATTCATTCATGTCATTCAATATCTCCTGTGCCCTGGCATCGAGCTCACTAAGGACTTGATCCAGATCGGGGCTGTCAATATTCTCCTCGTATATTTTACCCAGCTTCTGCAGTTCTTTCATTGCTTCCTGTAACCTGAGATCATATTCCAGCATTTTGCCTGTACCGGGAGATCCTTTAACTTCGGCAGTAAATCCAATAGAATCGGCATTGGCCGTCAGGCTCAGTTTTTCACCGGGTTCAAGCAGGGTGGTAAGGAAATTTGATTCGCTTATTCTTATCAGAAAGAATTCCGGGTTCTGTATCTCACCGTCAAATTCAAATACACCTTTTTCATCAATCAAAACCGAATCATAGGGCTCAAGGTTCATGCCCCCCAGCCTGTCGAGGTATACATATGTATCCGGACTGGGATTATCAAGTTTGCCATTAATCGTAAACTTCTTTTCCCCGCAACCGGCAAACAGGATAGCAAGAAAAATAAGAGCTGTAATTTTTCTGATCATTTTATTTAATTTTAGAATAATGTTTCAATAATTTGACATTTATGTCGCTGCAAAGTTATACTTTTGCCCGAGATTACAGAAGACTTACAATTTTTTCATTTAAATGTTAATAATTACGAAGTTATAATTAATTTAGTAATCAGCTTAGAAATATTACCTTAACATTTCTGAGACATTTAAAGAAGGAAGAAAACCATTCATACAGATTAATTTTTTCATTCTATGGCATATATAATCTTTGACAAAACCATGCTTGTTAATCTTGAGTATTCCCTTGGTAAGGAAATTCTCAGGACCAGCAGGACAGGATCATATTCCTCAACTACAATTGTAGGGTGCAACACCAGGAAATACCATGGATTACTGGTTTGCCCCGTTGACAATTTCAAAGGAGAGAGGTTTGTACTCCTTTCCTCGCTTGATGTAGCAGTTGTGGAAGAGGGTAAGGTGTTTAATCTTGGTATTCATAAATTTGACGGTGACCATTTCAGTCCGAAAGGGCATAAGTATCTCAAGGATTTCACCACAGAGCTCATTCCCTCGATGTCATATGAGGTTGGTACGGTTAAACTGAGGCAGGAAAGGGTATTGTCAGACAGGAGTGATCAACTCATGATACGTTATACCGTTGAGGAGTCGCAGGAACCTGTTACCCTGCAGTTCAGGCCACTGCTCGCATTCAGAAAGATACATGAACTGACAATGTCCAACCTCAGTGCAAACACCAGGATTAACTATATCGATAATGGCATCCGGATAAGGCTGTACGAAGGGTTCCCCTTCCTTCATATGCAGTTTTCAAAAGAACCTGAATTTGTAAAAGTCCCTGACTGGATATACGGTGTTGAATATATTGAAGAACAGAAGAGGGGTTATGACTATAAGGAGGATCTGTTCAGGCCGGGGTATTTTGAACTGAGAATGGACAGGGGTGAAAGTATTGTTTTTTCCGCTTCCACACAGGAGCTCAACCCCATGGGTTTAAAAGCCAGGTTTTCAAATGTAATAAGAACCAAGGTGCCTCGCGACAGTTTCCGTAATTGTCTGCTTAACGCTGCCCAGCAATTCATTGTGAAAAGAGGCGGACGCACTGACATAATAGCTGGTTATCACTGGTTTGGGTCGTGGGGCAGGGATACTTTCATATCCCTTCCGGGGCTGACCCTCAGCAGGGGCGACCTCAGAACATGTCGTGAAGTCCTTGATACACAGAAAGGCAAGATGAAGGAAGGCTTGTTCCCGAATATGGGGGAGGAAGGAGATTATGCCTTTAATTCAGTTGATGCACCCCTGTGGTTTACCTGGGCTGTGCAACAATATGTGAATGCCGGGGGCAGGGATGGATGGAGCAGGTATGGAGAAGCCGTGCTCCAGGTTATTAATGCTTACATCCAAGGCACATCATTTAATATAGGCATGCGTGAGAACGGGCTTATTTATGCAGGAGAGGAAGGAAAGGCTCTTACCTGGATGGATGCAGTTACTTCGAGCGGACCCATAACACCACGCACGGGCTATAATGTTGAAATTAATGCTCTCTGGTACAATGCATTGTGTTTTGCTAGAGCGAATACCAGGAAAATAAAGGATGAAGAACTGAAACAAATCATAAATGAATTACCTGAGAAAGTGAAATACAGTTTCCTGGAATATTTCTGGGATGAAGAGGGGGGCTACCTCGCCGATTACGTTGAAGATGGTGGCGACAGAAATATGTTTGTAAGGCCCAATATGGTCATTGCCGCATCATTGGAGCATAGCATGCTTGAGAATGATATGATCAAGAAAATACTCGACATTGCTGAAAGTGAACTATTAACACCCCGGGGTCTGCGTACGCTTTCACCTAAGAATCCTCATTACAAGGGAGTATACAGGGGGACACAGGATGAGCGGGATGCCGCCTATCACCAGGGGACGATCTGGCCATGGCTCATAGGACCTTTTGCAGAAGCCTACCTGCGCCTGTACGGAGACAGAGGAGCTAAGAGGATAAGCAGGTTATTAAAGGAATTCGAGGAGGTGATGGATGAGCACGGAGTAAGTACCATTTCAGAGGTGTACGATGGTAATCCTCCTCACATGCCTGGTGGAGCAATATCCCAGGCATGGAGTGTTGCCGAGATTTTAAGGATAATGGACCTTATTGACCAGGTAACTGTGAATAAAAAAGTTGAAGGATGAAAGTATTAATGTTCGGATGGGAATTTCCACCTCATATTAGCGGTGGTCTCGGAACAGCAAGCTATGGGCTGACCAGGGGTATGGCTTCGATCCCTGACGTGGACATACTATTTGTTGTTCCCAAAGCATACGGAGATGAAGATCAGACCGGGATGCAGCTCATAGGAGCGAATAATGTGCAGGTTGCATATAAGAAGGTTTTTTTCAGGGGAGAATCCAGGACCTTCGATAAAATAGAGGTAGAATCGAAGATAGTACCCTATACGGATCCTGAAGATTTCTGGAAAATGACCAGGGAAAAAGTAAGTAGCAGCAGACTGTTTGTGGAAGCTGATGACAAGGGAAGACTTAAATTCACGGGCACTTATGGTGCTGACCTGATAGCGGAGATAGAAAAATACGCCCTGGTGGCGTCGGTTATCGCAGATGAGAACCAGTTCGATCTTATTCATGCTCATGACTGGCTGGCATACCCCGCCGGGATAGCAGCCAAAATGACTTCGGGAAAACCCCTGGTTATTCATGTCCATGCAACCGACTTTGACCGCAGCGGCGGTAAGGTGAATCCTGTAGTCTATGATATAGAAAAATCAGGTATGGAGGCTGCCGACAAAATTATTACAGTAAGCAATCTTACCAGGGAGACGGTAATTCACAAATACAATATTGATCCTTCAAAAGTGACAACCGTGTATAATGCGGTTGAGCCGGTTGGAGGTGTTTATGATGAGTATAAACCGCATATAATAAATGACAAAATCGTTACTTTCCTCGGCAGGATAACCATGCAAAAAGGACCGGAGTATTTTATAGAAGCAGCCTACAGGGTGCTGCAGGTAATGGATAATGTGCGTTTTGTAATGGCAGGAAGCGGTGATATGATGGAAAGGATGATACGAAGGGCGGCAGACCTGGAAATAACTGACCGCTTTCACTTCACTGGTTTCCTCAGGGGAACTGATGTATACTGGATGCTGAGAATGAGTGATGTCTATATAATGCCTTCCGTGTCGGAACCCTTCGGAATATCCCCACTGGAAGCAATGCAATCAAATGTGCCCGTGATAATAAGCAAGCAATCGGGTGTGGCAGAGATATTAACCCATGCCGTTAAAATTGATTTCTGGGATATTGATGCCATGGCTGACGCAATACATGCAATCCTCTCATATCCTGCACTTTCAAGGATGTTTATTGAGAAAGGCAGGGAGGAAGTTGAAACACTTAAGTGGGAAAACTCTGCAATGCATGTAAGGGGAGTATACATAGATGCTTTGAATTAAGTAATATTTAAACTACAGATATGAAAGGAGTTTGCCTGTTTTTTGAATTACATCAACCCCTGAGACTAAGGAGGTACCGTTTTTTTGATATAGGAAATGATCATTACTATTATGATGATTATACCAATGAAACAATATTAAGGACGGTTGCTGAAAAGTGTTACCTTCCGGCAAACAGGATACTGCTCGATCTTATTAATAAGTACGAGCATAAATTTAAAGTGTCCTTTTCACTCACCGGGGTACTCATTGAGCAGCTTGAGACTTATGCGCCGGAAGTACTGGATTCGTTCAGGGAGCTTGCAGCAACAGGCCAGGTCGAGTTCCTGGCTGAAACATATTCTCACTCACTGGCCTGTATGGGTAACAGGGAGGAGTTTGTCAAACAGGTTGAAAGGCACAGCCGTAAGATCGAAGAATGCTTCGGGGTCAGACCGCGTTCTTTCAGGAATACCGAAATGGTATATTCAGACGAAATAGGCAGCTGGGTGGCAGACATGGGTTTCTTAACCATGCTCACCGAGGGAGCCAAACACATAATGGGATGGCGGAGTCCCGATTTTCTCTATTGTAATGACATTAATCCAAAACTGCAAATACTGCTCAGAAACTTCCAGTTAAGTGATGACATAGCTTTCAGGTTTGGCAACCGTGACTGGAGTGAATGGCCACTTACGGCAGATAAATTTGCCCTGTGGATGAAAAAAAGAAGCAAGGATGCTGAACTGATCAACCTCTTTATTGATTATGAAACATTCGGGGAGCATCAAAAAGCTGAAACAGGCATTTTTGACTTCCTTAAAGCCCTGCCCGCTGCAATAATGAAGAAAACAGATTTCAATTTCATGACTCCTGCTGAAGTGGTAAATGAGTTTCAGCCGGTTTCGGCCATTAAAGTGCCAAACCCAATATCATGGGCGGATGAAGAGAGGGACCTGACTGCCTGGCTGGGTAATGATCTCCAGGATGCTGCTTTCAATAAACTTTATTCACTGACAGGAAGGGTTGAAAACTGTGAGGATGCCGGGATAAGGAAAGACTGGGATTTTCTCCAGGTGAGCGATCATTTTTATTATATGTGCACCAAGTTCTTTTCGGATGGTGCGGTACACCAGTATTTCAATCCCTATGAATCGCCATATGACGCCTTTATGAACTATATGAATGTATTGAGCGATTTTGAAATACGACTCGATTCAATCTGTCCTGAACATTCAGAAAACCAGGAGCTTATTAACCTGAGAAATAAAATAGAACAGATAGAGGAAGAACTTAATGAACGGGAACAGGAAGTACGTTCATTGAGGGCTAAAATGAAATCAATGACAGTGTCAACAACAAAATCGGACACGGCAGGCAGGTCAGGCAAGACTGAAAGCAAAGGGAGGGTGCAGCAGACTAAAACAACAAAACCCGGAAAACCCGGAAAAACAACTAAGAAAACAAATACTAAAAAGAAATAAGGAGAAAAATGAAAGGAGCAAAAATGATTGACCTGCTGTTTGAAACCAGCTGGGAAATTTGCAATAAAGTTGGAGGCATACATACTGTAATATCTACTAAAGCATTTAATATAGTCAATGAACTGGATGATAATTACATATTAATAGGACCCGATGTATGGAGGGATGAAGGGGAAAATCCTGAATTTATACCCGATAACAGTCTTTTTTCTGACTGGAAGGATAAAGCGGCCAGTGAAGGATTGAGGGTCAGGTCAGGGCGGTGGAACATACCGGCAAAGCCGGTTGTCCTGCTCGTCGATTTCACACCCTATTTCAATGAGAAAAACGAAATATTTGCCAGGCTGTGGGAACAGTATAAACTGGACAGCCTTTCCGGGGAGTGGGATTATATAGAGCCTGCCCTCTTTGGTTATGCTGCCGGGAAGGTGGTTGAAAGCTTTACGGGCTTTTATAACGGGTACCAGGATATAATAGCCCAGTTCCATGAATGGATGACCGGCGTGGGAGTGCTCTACCTGAAGGAAAATGCACCCTGGGT
>JBNJHQ010000153.1:0-6251 GCA_051748705.1 Bacteroidota bacterium
CATAAGCACGACTTTAACGCTAACTATATAATTGACCAGCGTACATTCACCACTGATATTCAGTTTACACGCGATTCCACAAACGAGGAAAAAGTGTACCGGCTCCTTGAGGAGATCGATGAGACAAAGAACTTTAAAACATCATACTATCCTACAGGCGATAAGCTCACAGTCTTTCTCGTTGGTGGCTCGGCCATAGTCAATACGGAAACAGGAGAAGGTTACGTGGAAAGGGTAAGTAAAAGACCCCTGTTCTACCAGGTAAATTTCCTGCATTATAACCCCGGTAAATGGTGGAAGTGGTTCAGCGATATCTACTGTGTGGCACTGATAGTCGTTACTGTAACAGGGTTGTTTATTGTTAAGGGAAAGAACGGCATAACACGCCGCGGAGCTGTACTTACAGCTATAGGTATTATCCTTCCCCTCTTGTTCCTCTTCATTTACTGAGTTCCCTCCTCAGTTCCTTTTTTCAGTACTCGATACCTTCCCTTGCCTCAACTCCTGAGTTATAATAATGTTTGACCTCCTTCATCTCGGTAACAAGATCAGCCTTATCGATCATTTCCCGGGTGGCATACCTGCCCGTAATGATAATCTCTGTCGCTTCTTTCTTCTTATCCAGTATACCCGACAATTCATCCTGTGTGAAAAGTTTATAATAAACAGCTATGGTGGCCTCATCCAGTATTACAAGATCGTATCTGCCTTCAGAAATTATTGTTTCCACCTCTGCCAGGCCCCTGCGTGCAATACTTATATCTTCCTCCTCCGGTTCATTAATTATAAAACATTCCCTGCCGTATTGCCTTATTTCAACCTGGGGCAGGTAGTTCTGAAAGGCTTTTATCTCGGCATATTCCCTGCCCTTGACAAACTGGCCAATGAATACCTTTTTGCCTGCGCCGGCAGCTCTCAGGGCCAGTCCCAGTGCAGCCGTTGTTTTACCCTTTCCGTTACCTGTATAAAGCTGTATGTAGCCTTTCATTGTTTTTAATTCTTAATTGAAAAAGTAATTTGCAGCCTTAATGTGATGCTGCCCCGCTTTCCTCTGTGTTACATATGCAAAGATAATTACCTGAAGCAAAATGCAGAGGGCGTTATCCCTGTTTTAAATGTGTCAATGGCCACACCCCGGGGGCTGTAACGGTATACCTGTCCTCTCTGCGTATAATCAATGGCATCTGATATGTAAATTTCGGAACTTCCGGGATCAATTCCAAGCCCGTAAAATCCACCATAAGCCTGGTAATTGCTTTCGATGATAATTACCGGCTCTTCTTCTGACAATACAGGGTGCCTGTAAACATGCTTATTGATGAAATAAAGGGTGTCCCTGCTTCCGTTAAGCTTCAATGAGCCGGGATAATCGCCGGGCTCAAAATACCATATCTTTTCTATGGTCCTCAGCTCGGCATCAATCCTTATAAGTCCCGGTGCTTCGTAGCCGTAGGGGCTGCCTTCGAAGCCACCGTCGCTAAGTACCCATATCTTGCCAAACCTGTCAATGACCATGGAGCGGGGTTGTATCAGTACTTCTATTGAATCAACCACCTGGTCATTGCCTGTGTCGATCACCAGTATCTTGTTGTCAAAGCTCCAGCATGAGGCAAAGACAAACCTTCCATAGCTGATCATCTCTTCAGTGGTGTGCTGGTGAAAAGCACTCTCGTTATTCCTTGTGTCAATTGTCCCGGTAACTTCCATTGAAATGGGATCAACTATACTTATCGACCTTGCATACAGATCACTCACATAGGCCCTGTCATCACTTACGAAATGCATATGCCGGGGTGATGTCAGTCCGCTTATCCTGCCTTTATACTCAAAAGTATTTACGTTGATGACAATGATTTTGCCGCTGTTGTTTACCACTATATAAGCAAGGCTGTCTTTGATGGTCATTGAAGAGGCAATATCTCCCAGGGGAAGACCGTTGGTGCTGAAGAAGATATCATTGTAAACCTCATTCTTTTCAATATCATACCACGATAATGATGCATTGTTGTACATGAAATTCCCCTCATTCACAATGAACACACCTTTTGATGATTGATTTACTTCGTTCCCGCCCGCTTCCCATAACTCGTAATCCTTCATGCAGGATACGCCGCTTAAGGAAAGAACAAGTATTGTGTATAAGATCCTTGCTGACATTTGTTTTAAAACTTTAACATTAATAATAACATATAATTACGTCCCGGCATCGGCCTGTAGAGAATGGAATGATATTCCTCGTTGAAAAGGTTATTGATACTTAATTCAGCGGAGAGCAATATATCCCCGAACTTAACTTCCTTCCCGGCAGACAGCTTGTTCATAAAGTAGGGGTACAGGCGATCGCGGCGGCTTGTATCATTGCTCGAGGTGGTGAAGCGTTCACTGTATGAATTATGCTGCCAGCCCAGTGAGAAGCCCCTGTAGAACAACTTTATCATAATATTACCTGAATGCAGTGGCACATAAACAAGCTGTTTCCCGTAGGACTCATCACCCCATATTCCCGTATCACCGTAATTGACCGAGCTGGTATAGGCATATGTGCCCAGCATCCTGTAATCTACTATCCCAAGCTTCCCTTCCATGGCCAGGTTAAATTCAATTCCCTTCGACAATACCCTGCTTATATTGAAGGGCTCCCAGTATCCCCTGTAGCCTGGTATCCATAATATCCAGTTATCTATGTCTGAACGGTAAGCTGTTATGCCGGCCTCCAGCCTGTGCGATGACAACTGTGTGCGGTATTCAAGGCCCAGCTCCATACTGTAACCCCTTTCCGGGAGGAGGTCAGGATTTCCACCCGGCTCCCAGTAAAGGTCATTCAGCGAAGGATGATGATAATTACCTGCAATATTCCCTTTCATTATGAGCGTCCTGCTTTTGACGAGGGCAAGGTCAAAACCCAGGTAGGGGATAAAAGGACTTAATTTTTTGTCAATAAGATCCCTCCTTAGCATCATGTTCAGGTTAAGTCTCTCTGCAAACTGCCTGTGCATTGAAAGGAAAAGGGAAAACTCGGAGCGCTGTTCATCGTAACCCTTATCACTTACCGTATCGCGCGTATTTACACTGTACATATTTACATCAATACCTGTCCTGAAGGAGAAACCATTGCCCGTCTCAAGGCTGTAGGCTGCATGGTTCGCGAAAACAGACTGCCTGCTCTCTGAATATATCACAGGGATGAAGCCCATGCCATGGACAATATTCTCGAGTATGTAGTTTAACTCCTTGAAGCTGTAGCCTGTTCGCAGCTCAAAGCTGCTGTTGTCACCAAAATGTTTCCAGTCGGCTGTTATCCTGTGATCGGTGTCAGACTGCCTGTTCAGGTTTGAATTGTCTGGCCCCTCGTAGCTCGTTGCCCTGGGAATAGACCTGGAGGCACCCTGGCCCCAGTATCTTAGCGAGACTACATCACCGGTGCCGGCCCTAAGGTATAATTCCTGCAGCAGCCCGTATTTCCTGTAAGAGGCCTTATCATTGGTGTCAACCGGGTTCACTATCAGCCCTGTCTGCGGATCCGGTATACCTATACCCCTGTTGATGAAAGTATAGTCATTCTTTGAATAGTTATGATAGAGTCTTGTTTTTGACTGCAGCCTGGTGTTACCTGCATTGAACTGCAAAAACTCGTCAAAGCTGCTGAAGCTGCCAAGGCCCTGTATGTATTTGCCTGACAGACTGTTGTTCCAGTCGGCCCTGTTGCTTATGTTGATAGACCCTCCTATACCCCCGCTGCGATCGGCTATCGATGCTGTGCCATGCTTAATATCAAGGTCATCAATGATATAAACCGGAATAAGAGAAAAATCAACCATGCCCGCCATCGGGCTGTTTATGTTGATGCCGTTCCAGCTTACCTGTGTATGCGAAGGAGCCGTGCCCCTGAACGATGCGGTAGCCAGGGCACCACGTCCATGATCCTTGATGAATACCGCTGTGTTCTCTGATAATAAATCCGAAAGGGAGAGGTTGATCTTTTCATGTATGATAATCGAATCAACCTTCGATT
This sequence comes from Bacteroidota bacterium, assembly GCA_051748705.1. Taxonomy (GTDB): domain Bacteria; phylum Bacteroidota; class Bacteroidia; order Bacteroidales; family VadinHA17; genus UBA9300. The sequence continues at coordinate 4,013 of JBNJHQ010000153.1, forward strand.
TTTTCATCCCTGCCTCTTCTTTCTTAAAAAGCGTTTCGCTGCTTACCGTAACAGGAGGTACCCTGAACACAGAATCCCGTATGCCCTGGGGAAATATCGCAGTGCTTAAAAAAGAAAGGGAAATTAAAATGATTGTTTTCCTGCTCATCGTTTACTTTTTATGGCTGCAGCAAACGATGATTTCCCTTACCTGTTCACCGCAGGCTGCTCAGATATTATTCACCGGCAGGTCTTCTGACTTATCCCTGTTTGCAGCGCCTTCCCCTTTTTACAGAGTGGCTTTGTGCGGCAAACCCTTTCGCGGGACTCACAGCAGCGGGAACTGTTGCCGATTCCCTGCTTTTCTACCGGTAGCAGGCCACGGCATTCCCTTTTAATTCCTATCCGCCAGGGGCGGATATTCCGGAAACCAATGAATATCCAAAAGTACAAAAAAAATGTTTTAGGAAGACACAAATTGTGATTTACCCTCATAATAATATATATCATAATATATTTCTTGCGCGGACACGATTAAAATCTTAAATTTGTTGAGTATCACCAGAGAATTATTATTATCTAAGATTAAATTCATGAATTTCGAAAAAATACTGAGGGACAACAATCTTAAGGTTACTCCGCAGAGGGTAGCTGTGCTTGAAGCGGTAAGCAGGCTAAAGTCTCATCCCACGGCAGAGGAGATACGGGACAGTATTCAGAAAAAACACCCTGGTATAGCTACAGGTACCATATATAAAATACTGGACATACTTGTTGAAAAGGGACTTGTTAAAAAGGTTAAGACCGGAAAGGATATCATGAGGTATGATGGAATGCTGAAGAAGCATCATCATCTATACTCAAGGAACACCGAAGATATTATGGACTATTTTGATGAGGATCTGGACAGGATGCTGGATGATTATTTCTCGAAAAAAAGCATACCCGGTTTCGTTATCGAAGATATAAAATTGCAGATAAGCGGAAGGCTTGATAAGAAGAATTGAAAAGGTAGAATTAAAACAGACTAAAACTTAAAACATCAGACTATGAGCAAAAAGAAAAAACTTACGACTGCCTCGGGGCGACCATACCATGAGAATGAAGACAGTATGACCGCGGGAAGGCGTGGACCCGTATTGTTACAGGACCATTACCTGCATGAGAAACTGGCCCATTTCAACCGTGAGCGCATACCCGAGAGGGTGGTACATGCAAAAGGCACGGGTGCTTTTGGTACATTTAAGGTTACTGGTGATCTTACAAAATACACAAAAGCCAGGCTCTTCAGCAAGCCTGGCAATGAATGCCGCGTCTTCGTACGTTTCTCTACCGTGGGTGGAGAAAAGGGCAGTGCTGACACGGAGCGCGACCCCAGGGGGTTTGCCGTTAAATTTTATACTGATGACGGGAACTGGGACCTGGTAGGTAATAATACACCTGTATTCTTTGTCAAGGATGCAAAAAAATTCCCGGATTTCATTCATACACAAAAGCGTGATCCCAAAACAAACCTGAAAAGTGCCAATATGCTGTGGGATTACTGGGGACTGAACCCCGAGAGCCTGCACCAGGTAATGATACTTTTCAGCGACCGTGGCACACCTGATGGCTACAGGCATATGAACGGATATGGAAGCCATACCTTCTCCATGATAAACAGTAAGAATGAAAGGGTATGGGTCAAGTTCCATTTCAAGACCCTCCAGGGTAATAAAACACTGTCGGGACCCCAGGCTGATGAGATAAAGGGGAAGGACCCTGATTATTCACAGCGCGACCTTGTCAATGCCATTGAAAAGGGCGATTACCCGAAATGGGCTCTTAAGATACAGGTGATGACGGAAGAGCAGGCTAAGAAATTCAGGTGGAACCCCTTCGATCTTACTAAAATATGGCCTCATTCGGAATACCCTCTCATCGAAGCAGGAGTAATGGAACTGAATGAGATACCGGCTAATTACTTTGCCGATGTTGAACAGGCTGCTTTCGCACCCTCAAATGTTGTTAACGGCATAAGTTTTTCACCCGATAAAATGTTGCAGGGAAGGTTGCTCGCTTACCCGGATGCCCATCGATACAGGCTGGGAACCAACTATGAGCAGATACCTGTTAACAGGCCCATAAACCCTGTGCATAATTACCAGCGTGACGGTGCCATGAGGGTTGATGGCAACAGTGGTGACAGTCCCAATTATTTCCCCAACAGCTTTGATAATATTGAAGCCGATGAGGATTACAGGGAAGCTCCGCTGCCACT
>JBNJHQ010000154.1:0-6225 GCA_051748705.1 Bacteroidota bacterium
GACACTGATGTTATGGTCCTGCTGGCACGCCTGCCGTGTATTATCATTTGCGACTTAACTACCTGGTTGTCGGCAGACATGTTCCTGTCAACCCTGTCAATAATTTCATCTGCACCGGGCTGGCCAAATGAAGTGAGGGGAATGATTACCAATAATATTAATATAATTCTTTTCATCTGTTTAAAATTTTAAAATTACTTCGTGAGCTCGCAAGCTCGGTTCATGGTCGTTTCATCTGTTTTAAAATTGAATGTTTTAACCTTTATTTCCTTTAAATCTATAGCGTAGTTAAGTTTCAAGTTCCTTGAACAGCCTTGCTGTTTGCCTTTTGTAAATTCCTATTCCTGCAAGCATGGTACCGGCTACTGTCGACAGCAAACCGGGGATAAAGCCAATATAGAAATCGGGTGGGGTAATCCTGGCCCTTATAATATTAGGCATCATTATTCCCGTTGTTGCATTTTTTGTAAACTCGCTGATATCAAGTCCGTATGTTTGCATCAGCCACGACAGGCCAAGGCCGATAGCTGTTCCTATTATTGTGCCGGCAAAACCTATCATTACGGATTCGATTATCATCGTCCGGTAGATATGTCCTTTTTCTTCTCCAATGGCCAGCCTTATGCCGACCTCCCCGTAGCGGCGCAGTCCCCCCAGCAGTCCTGCATTCCAGAGTACAAGGGACATGGCGATCATAAAAACGATTGTAATGATTGTTGCCATGTTTTCTGTCAGATCCACCATTATTGACATTCCTTCCTGGTCTCTTAATCGCAGCATTACCGGTGCATATTCATCCTTTTCATCGCTGAATTTTTCCTCAAAAGTCCTGATAGCAGGGTTGGCAATTTCATCCTCGTAATAGCCGGTATTGAAGAAACCCAGTATTTCACCGGCGGCATCATCCATTATCAGGGCCTCCTGCACATCCTGGAGGTCGGCGATAATAGTTCCCCTGTCCAGGCCTGTATTTCCAAAAGTCACTGTTCCCGAAACCCTGAAATTATGGATGGCCATGCCCCCGTCCATGGTTGAACCGATGAGGGTTACCTCCTTACCCGGATCTAATTCCAGCTTACGGGAGAAGTCCTCACTGAGCAGTATCTCACCCCTGGAGTCAGGCATCTGGCCCCTGACGAGCGATCTGCCCAGGTTGAGTCTTTCTGCCTCTTCAGAATGGGCGGACAGCAGATCGAGCCCTATACCCATGGCCGGTCCCTGGCTTCTTGTTTCCCCGTTCTCATCGGGCACATCTATGAGCCCTCCAAACTTTATTCGGCTTACCCATTCCATACCAGGGAATTCCTTTTCCAGGTCCTTTTTCAGTTCACTCACTCCGATAAGGGCCAGGTCGTTGGGTGCCTGGTTCATATTCCCGGCATAGGCTTTGGTCACTACTTTTACATGGCCGGTATTAAAGCGGGCTGTCTGTTCTATCATATCAACCATTATCCCGTTAATATAGCCACGCATAAACACTGCCATCATGACCCCTATGATTACCACTATCAGGGGGAGCAGGCTCCTGCTCCTGTCGCGTATAAGCCCTTTCAGTAAAAATTTAATCATTGTAATTTCCCCCTTAATGCTTCTGTTGGATTCATTTTTGCAATTTTTCTTGAAGGCCAGTAACTGACGATTGTTGTAGCCAGGAGTACAAGTACTGTAGTCCCTATTACCAGGCTTGCACTGTAAACCGGGTACATGGTATCGGCCACGGCAAAGCCAAAGTCCGATGTTGACACACCGAGGGATATTCCATTTTTTGCAAACCATACCAGGAAGGGAATGCCATAAATGGCTCCCACTACTGCTGCTAGTATTGCATGCATTCCCCCTTCAACGGTAAAAAGACCCACCACTTCCCGCCGGGTATATCCAAGGGCTACATAGGTTCCAATCTCTTTCTGGCGCCTGAAGATTGACAGCACCTGTGTATCGAAAATGGCAAGCAGGGCGAGGACCAGCAGTATGATATATAATATTGACTGTCCCACCGATTTTGTCTTTATCATCTCCTCTATATCGCTGACCAGGTATTCATATGACCTCAGTTTCCATACCCCCGTGTCCTCCCTTGCTTTTTCCCTGTCGCGAAAAGTCAATGTTGTTGCTTCGCCGGGCATCAGTAACATTGACTGCAGGCTGTCCAGCGGTATCCACACCTGCCCGGCATCCACGGTGGGCACATTGGTGGTAAAGATCTCGCTTATAAATATTTCTGCAGCGTCGAAGGTGCCGTTTGCATCGCGCCATCGCATGGTCAGGTAATCCCCTTTTTCCAGTTTGTTTGCCGAGGCCATGCTTGACCCTATCACTGCCGGTATCGCTCCTACCGCGGTGTCGAGCTTGTGTGCCGGGATTTCCAGCAGCTCCTGTTGTGTATCAATTCCCTTTATGAGTATCGACTGCATCCTGCCGCGGGGATAGATTGTACCACGTGTCATCAGTACGGGAACCATATTTCCCTGTTCTATCTCGCTTGTAAACTCCGGGGGAATCGGTGCATGTGCTTCTTCCAGTGAAAATGCATCATAGGGGTCATAATTCTCCTGCCAGTACTGCCCGTCTGCTATCTCCCATTCAGTCATATCGTTCTTTGCCTGGCGGTCCCATCCGACAAGGATACCTTTAACTGCAATTATAATAACAAAGGAGAAAGACAGCACTATCACATTGAGCCAGGTTCGTAATCCGGCCCCTATGAGGTTTTTAAATGCCAGTTTAAATGCCAGTTTCATCGTTTTTATTTTTTTATACTGTTAAAGCAGTTATTATCTTTTAAGCAGTTTTTTATTTCTGCTTTTCTCCCATCACTTAGCATCACCTGCCGGTTCAATTTTATCAATTCTACCATCCTTCAGGTATATTTTCTTTTTTAGATAGGCTATCACTTTTTCATCGTGTGTGGCAAAGAGAAAAGTTGTTTTCAGCTCTTCGTTCAGTTTCTCCATGGTCTGTAAAATATTATGTGAATTTGCAGCATCGAGGTTAGCCGTTGGCTCATCTGCAAGCACGAGGGATGGTTTTTTGACCATGGCACGTGCAATAGCCACCCTCTGGCATTCACCCCCTGACAGCTGCGGTGGTTTTTGCCTTGTTTTGTCAGTGAGGCCAACCCACTCCAGGGCATCCTGTACCATCTTTTTGCGTTCCCCGCTGCCAATCTTAAGCAGCAGCAGGGGGAGCTCAACATTCTCGAATACGGTGTGGACCTGCAGCAGGTTATATGTCTGGAAAATAAATCCAAGGCTTTCCTTTCGAAGCCTGGCCGCTTCCCTGGCATTGAGCTTACCTACTGATTGTCCCAGGACAACAGCGCTGCCCTCTGTCGGGTTGTCCAGCGAACCAATAATATTAAGCAGTGTTGTTTTGCCAGATCCGCTGGGACCGATAAGGCCGGCGAACTCACCAATACCGAGGGTCAGGTCAATATCCTTAAGTGCTGTAAATTCACCCTTCCCCATCGGGAATCTTTTGGTTAGCTTATCTGTTTTGATGATTGCGTTGTCGTTCATATTTTCTGTGTTACTGGTATAAGTGTCTGTTTATTGATTATTCCCTGGGTGCTATCCCGTATATCATAAGGTTTACAAATTCCATAATAAGTTCCTGGCGTGTTTCGAACATGGCTGTTATGTCCTCGTCTTCAAATATACCGATTAGTATGTTCTGTATTCTTACCATGAACTCAGGTTTGAAATCCTTTCGAAAAACACCCGCTTCCTGGGCCTTCCTGAAATCATTTATCAGAAGGTCCCATGATTTTTTCGTCCTTTCCTCCACAAAAGCTTTCAGTTCCGGCTCAGAGCCGGTATAAAAATCCTGGAGGAATTCAGGGCTGATGCTGTTTGTCCCTTCCATTTTCAGCAATATGATCTTTTCCAGTTTCTCAGCAGCGGTGGTATCCTCCTTCATTATCTTCCTGAACTGCTTCTCCCCCTCTTCAACCACACCGTTGAACACTGTTTTAGCCAGGGCAATTTTATTCGGAAAGTACTTATAATATGTCATTTTGCTTACATTGGCCTTCTGGCATATCTCCTCTACGGACACCCTTTTAAAACCGTGTTTCCAGAATAAGTCCCTGGCTGTGGAGATAATATCCCTGTACTTTTTACCTGTCCTTGACATTTGATAATAATATTACGATAACATCGCAAGTATACGAATAAATTATAAATATACAAAATACGTACATTAAATTTATCTTTATTATTTTTTCTGATGAACAAATTCCTGTTCTTATTAATATTTGCACTAATATTTGTTTAAATTAGTTAATCAAAAATGTAGAATCTTACATGAGGATTGTTTTATCTGTATTAATGATACTTGTTTTAGCCCCGGCCATTTATGCACAAAATGGAAGGGTGCGGGATTACGGTATTTCACCCGGCGTTTTGCCGGCAGGGCAATATAATGCCATTACGGATGTGAAGGGTGTAAAGGTGGGACATACAACGCTGATCTCGGGCGATAATATACGGACCGGTGTTACCGCCATCCTGCCTCATGACGGTAATATATATAATCTTAAAGTTCCCGCTGCCATTTATATTGGCAATGGCTATGGCAAGCTGACGGGGATAAGCCAGGTACGAGAGCTTGGGAATATTGAGACACCTGTTGTATTAACCAATACCATGAGTGTGCCGCTTGCTTTTGATGCACTTATTAGCTATACAATCAACAGGGAGGGTAATGAGAATGTGCGGTCGGTCAATGCTGTTGTGGGGGAGACGAATGATGGCTACCTGAATGATATAAGGGGAAGGCATGTCAGGGAGGAGCATGTGCTTGATGCGATCACTAATGCCAGGGATGGTAAGGTGGAAGAAGGAAATGCAGGTGCCGGTACGGGTACGGTCTGTTTTGGTTTCAAGGGAGGCATAGGCACATCGTCAAGACTTCTGCCCGCGTCGCTTGGCGGATATACAGTGGGTGTGCTGGTGCAGACCAATTTCGGGGGAGTATTGCAGATTGATGGGGTGCCGGTGGGTGAGGAGCTGGGCCGTTTTTCCTTCAGCCGCAATGTTAACAGGGGGGCAGACGGTTCATGTATGATAGTTGTGGCCACAGACGCTCCACTGGATGCCCGTAACCTGGAGAGGCTGGCTAAGAGGGCATTTATGGGCCTTGCACGTACCGGGGGTATAGCTTCCAACGGAAGCGGTGACTATGTGATCGCATTTTCCGTTGCGGAGGAAAACCTTATTAACGGCCGGGAATCTTCACCTTTGAAGGCGGGGAGCTTTCTTTCCAATGATGCTGTCTCACCTCTTTTCCTGGCTGCTATTGAAGCCACTGAAGAGGCAATACTCAATTCACTTTTTGCCGCACGTACAATGATGGGGATGGATGGGCACACTGTTGAAAGCCTGCCCCTTGAGGAGGTGATAAAGATTATGAGAAAATACAATAAAATTTCTACTGATGAGTAAATTAATTGGTGTTGTGGGGGGCATGGGTACCTATGCCGGGATAGACCTGCTAATGAAAATAGCAGAAAACACGGGTGCCGTTAAAGACCAGGAGCACCTGCCGGTGGCAATGCTTTCCTTACCTCAGAGGATTGCAGACCGCACTGAATACCTTTTTGGAGAGGTGGATGAAAACCCTGGTTTTATCATAGCAGATGTAATAAAGACACTGCGGGATATAGGGGCCTGTATTTTTGCTATTCCCTGCAATACGGCACATGTCCCTGCGATACTTAAGCCTGTGGAAGATACTATCCAGGAAGGCTGTAAACTGGTGAATATGCTGAAAGAGGTGGCCGAATATATATCAATGCGCTATCCTGATGTTAGGAATGTTGGTATAATGGGTACAAACGGGGTTTTTAACAGCAGGGTTTACGATGGATATATGAATGAAGCCGGTCTTAATGCCCTGTATCCTGATGAGGATATCCAGTACGAGATTTTACACCCTGCCATATACGACATGGAATATGGAATCAAATCCGGCTCTTCACCTGTTAGTGACAGGGCAAGGGTTGATCTATTAAGGGTTGTGCGGATGTTAATCAGCGAGGGGGCGGAAGCTATTGTATTGGGCTGTAGTGAGATACCGCTGGCCGTAAAGGAGAAGGCCATCGAATTTGTACCACTCATCGATGCGAATGATGTACTGGCAAAAGCCATAGTAAGAGAAGCAAGGGATGGCGCCGGGCCGGGACCCGCTTAATACCTCCAGCTGCTTAAGTCTGCCCCGGGAGGT
>JBNJHQ010000155.1:0-2833 GCA_051748705.1 Bacteroidota bacterium
CTTTTACGGAAGCTACTCCAGGTCACTTATGAATGAAGGCCTTTTCGGTAACGATGGTTTTGAGTCAGTTACCATGGGAATGGAATACATGCCATTTCCGAACTTCAGGATAGGGGCCAGCATAAGTACCACAAAAGGCTTCCATCCCGGCTATATGTACCCGTCCTATTATTCACCCTACCGCTACGGCCCATACTATTAAGTTACTGCACGGCCTTTTTCATTTAATGCCCCTGGTCCGCTCAGCGCGGGCTTCCAGGATCCTTTAGCACTTATTAAGGTAAATCAGTATCTCGGATCGGGTATCACCGGTAACCTTGCCATCTTTTCAACCTCCATCTGGTAAAAACCGAAATCTTCAACTATCTTTCCCATAAGCAGGTAGGTCCCACTGCCCCTGAAAGGAAACTTTTCCAGCGACCCGGAAAAATGCACAGTATCGAAAAATTGTCCCTCATGATCAATAAAACAGCCGAAATTCATCCACTGCCTGTTGACGGTCTTAATATACTTGACAGTAACAAGGTGACCCACCATTCTCACTTTACGGCCTTTCATGCCGCCCATGGAGGCAGCCCTTATATCCCCCCTGAACGATGTTTTTAAAAGATCGAACCAGCTCATGCTGACGGGGAACCCCAATAGCTCTATCTCGTCATATGCGTCCTCTATTTTTTGGCCTTCAAGCCTGGGGAGCCTGTATTCCTTGCGGGGACTTTCAAAGAGACTGTGTGATTTTTCTGCCTTCTTCCTGTTGACAAGTAGGTGTACCAGCCACAGCAGTTCGGCTTTGCTTTTGCCGGTAAACCTGAAAGCTCCCGCCCGGATAAGCAATATCGACTGTTCCAGTCCCGGGCGGACACGACTGATAAAATCAGCAAGATCCCGGAAGTCGCCGCCCTGGTCCCGGACCTTTTCTATAAGGGTGGCCACTGAGCTGTCAAGGTTCTGTATGTGGATGAAACCCAGGTAAATATCCTTACCATTAATCCCAGTCATGTACCTGCTCTTATTTACACAGGGAGGATGCAGGCCGGCCCCGTACCTTTTTGCCTCATGTGCATATACCCAGGTGCGGTAGAAGCCGCCGAAATTATTTATCACAGCCACAATAAATTCAAGCGGGAAATGAGCTTTCAGGTAGAGGCTCTGCATACTCTCCACTGCATATGAGGCTGAATGTGCCTTGGAAAAGGAATAGCCTGCAAAGGACTCTATCTGGCGCCATACTTCTTTTGTAATATCTTCAGGATAGCCTTTCTTCCTGCAGTTTGCGAAAAACCTGGCCGTAATTTTACGTATCTCTTCTTTTGACCTGCACTTACCGCTCATTGCCCTCCTGAGGGTATCGGCATCCGGCAGGTCAAGACCGGCAAAATGATGACATATCTTAAGCACATCCTCCTGGTATACCATGATTCCAAAGGTTTCACTTAGCTGCTCTTCCATCACCGGGTGGAGGTAGCTGAAGCTCCGGGGATTATGAAACCTGTGGATATACTGCTTCATCATGCCCGAACGGGCAACGCCGGGTCTGATAACCGAGCTGGCAGCCACCAGGGTGGGGTAGTCGCTGCACTTCAGCTTCTGAAGCAGACCACGCATGCCCGGGCTTTCTATATAAAAACATCCCTTTGTTTCTCCTTCTGAAAGGTACTTCTTCACCCTGGGATCATTCTTAAACTTTTGTATGGCATGCACATCCACATCAATGCCCCTGTTCTCGCGTATGATATCAGCACTTTCTTTGATGTGACCTATACCTCTCTGGCTCAGTATATCTATCTTCTCAAATCCCAGCTCCCCGGCTACATACATGTCCCATTGCGTGGTGGGAAAACCCTTCGGAGGCATGTCGAGGGCAGTGTAACAGGTGATGGGCTTTTCGGAAATAAGCACACCCCCGGCATGTATACTTCTCATATTGGGAAAATCTGCTATCCTGCTCCCTATGAAGAATATCCTGTCGGTCAGACTGTTATGACCTGACCTGTCGGCAGGATTCTCCACCAGGCTGTCAATTTCCTCTTTAGGTAAACCATATACCTTGCCTAATTCCCTGATAATTGATTTGCCCCTGAAGGTACTCATGGTTCCGAGAAGTGATGTATGACTGTAGCCGTAACGTTTGAAAATATAGTCCAGCACCTCATCCCTTTCCTTCCATGAATAATCAATGTCAAAATCGGGCGGTGTACTTCGGGCAGGATTGATAAATCGTTCAAAGTAAAGGTTGAGATCAATAGGGTCAACATTGGTTATTTTCAGGCAATAAGCAATGATGGAATTTGCGCCGCTGCCGCGACCAACATGGTAGAAGCCCCTTGCCATCGAGTAGCGTATGATGTCCCATGTGATAAGGAAGTATGCAGAGAAGCCGAGCTTATCTATTATTTCAAGCTCATGTTTTATTCTTTCTTCGGCCACCCTGTTATTATTGCCATACCTGTAGCGCATGCCGTCCCGGGCCAGCTTCTCCAGCAGGAGCCTGTCGTCATACCTGCTTGCCGAGAACACCTGCCTGTTCCGGGGCACATTGTCATCAAAGGATATACTGCAGTCCGCAAGAAGCACTGCACTGTTCTCAGGCAGTTCGGGGCAACTGCCGTAAGCATCTTCCAGCCCGCTTCTCCCAATGAAATATTCATTTTCCCGGGCCAGCTGATCCGGTCGGAGATGGTCAATCAGGGTGTTGTTGTCTATCGCCCTGAGGTTCCTGTGAATGTCCCATCCCTCCCTGTCTTTGAAACTGACGGTGTGAAAAGCAACAAGCCTGCTGCTGTCAAGGCGCTCTTTCCTGAGCGGCATGCTGTTTGCCTCATCCGGCCTGATA
>JBNJHQ010000155.1:2933-6213 GCA_051748705.1 Bacteroidota bacterium
TCCCTGTCTTTGAAACTGACGGTGTGAAAAGCAACAAGCCTGCTGCTGTCAAGGCGCTCTTTCCTGAGCGGCATGCTGTTTGCCTCATCCGGCCTGATATTGATCCTTTCGTTCTCCCTGAGCTTCCTGCCGGGATAAGCGGCAGTGGAATAGATTATGTATGCATTGTTGAAAGCGGGAGCGGGAAAGGGCAGGGCCGTTTTGCTTATGTTATGCCCGGAAAGGAATTCGTTCAGCTCCTGCATTCCCTCGTTATTGCGTGCAATGCCCGTGTAAAGGTACCTGTTCCCGTCCCTGAACTCAATTCCCGCCACAGGTTTTATTCCTGCCTTTATGCAGTCACCGGCGAAATATGGCACGCCCGTGCTGTTGTTTATGTCGGTTAGCACAAGTGTGCCAAGACCCATGCTCCGTGCCGTCGCCACCAGCTCTTCTAATGAAAGCACACCGTAACGCAGGCTGTAATATGAATGGCAGATATACATGTTTTTTTATTCGTCAGTGTCTTATGTCCAGCGGACTTATGCCCCGTGCCGGCGGGATAGAAGCCTTGCCTCCATCTCTTCCTGCTCTTTCAGCTGTTTTTGAAGCCTTTTAAGAGCTTTTTCCTCTTTTTCGGTCCTGGTCCACACCCCGCACGCCCTTTTCACTGCATTCTGCCCGAAACGCTTCCTGAGGCTGTCCATTGCAAGGTAAAGGCTTACCATCTCGGGTGTGTCCTCAAACATGTTCAGTTGCTGCACACCCCTGACGAGGTGGCTGAAGCGCACACCTATAAGGCGTATAAGCATCCTCCTTGTATACAATTTTGCAAAAAGCTCCTTTGCTGCATCTATCAGTACATGGTCGAAGGATGTATACGCTATCCTTTTCTGCAGGCTGTGGGTGTCGAAGTTCGAATACCTTATCTTAACGCTGATGCAGGAGGTCAGTTTCTCCTGCCTGCGCATCTGCCAGGCAATCTTTTCAACCATTGACGCCAGCACCTGGTTGAGCCTTACCAGGTCGGTGCTGTCGCGTTCAAAGGTGGTCTCCGTACTTATTGACTTTTGTTCCGAATAGCTTATTACGGGACTGTGATCAATGCCGTTTGCCTTTTTCCATATGTCCATCCCGTTCTTGCCCATCAGGCTTACCACCATGTCGGGGGGCACCTGCCTGAGTGTATATATCCTGGAAATGCCCATCGAACGCAGGAGATGATAGCTTTTTTGACCTACCATCGGGATCTTTCGTATTGAAAGAGGATCCAGGAAGGGATGTACCAGCGACGACTCCACCTGTTTTTCACCATTGGGCTTTGCTTCACCGGCAGCTATTTTTGATACGGTCTTATTGACCGATAAGCCCAGGGACACCGGCAATCCTGTCTCCCTCATTATCGTTTGTTTAAGCTCCCCGGCCCATTTACAGGTACTGTGAAACCTGTCCATTCCCGTCATATCTATGTAATGCTCATCAACGGATGCCTTTTCATAGGCAGGGGCCTTTTCCGCAATGATATCCGTTACCGTCCCCGAGTACCTGGAATAGGATTCCATGTCGCCCCTGATGAAAACTGCTTCGGGACAAAGATTGCGGGCCATCCGCATGGGCATGGCGGAACTTACTCCGTAACGGCGCGCTTCATAACTGCATCCGGCTACCACGCCGCGCTCAGACAGCCCCCCGATGATAACGGGTATACCCTCGAGCCGACTGTTTTTCAACCGCTCAACCGACACGAAGAAAGTGTCAAGATCCATATGTAAAATCGTGCGTTCCATTCTTTAAATATTTTTGCTCCCGCGGCCATAATTGCCGTCCCCGTAATACAAGCCCGCCGCGGCTTGCCAATTTTTTTCTCCCACCACTTGCATATATTGATGCAAAAGCATATATTTGATTAGAAATTAATCAAATTTGTGACTATAATATAATCAGTAATTATGAACTTTGCAAAAAATATCAAGTTTCTTCGCAGGAGAAAGGGCAGGACGCAGGATGATGTGGCATCGGCGCTGGGATTAAAGCGTTCAACGCTCAGCGGTTACGAAAATAATGTTGCCGAACCGGGTATTGACGTGCTTGTGGCTTTCTCAAAATATTTTGAGATTGCTGTTGACACCCTGCTGAAAATGGATCTCAGTAAGCTTAGCGAGAGCCAGCTGGGAGAGCTGGAGCGGGGTTTTGATGCTTACCTCAGTGGCAGTAAACTAAGAGTGCTGGCTACAACCGTTGATGAAGGCAACAGGGACAATATCGAGCTTGTTCCGGAAAAGGCAAAGGCAGGTTATATGACAGGCTATGCCGACCCTGAATTCATAAGTGAACTCCCGGTATTTAAACTGCCTTTCCTGCTTTCAAACAGAAAATACAGGACTTTTCAGCTCAAGGGTGATTCCATGCTGCCCATCCCTGACGGCTCATGGGTTACAGGTGAATATGTGCAGGACTGGTTCGAGATAAAAGATGGAAAAGCATATATAATATTCACCATCGATGATGGTATCATGTTTAAAATAGTTGAAAACAGGATAAAGAATGAGGGAAAACTTATCCTTTACTCGCTTAATCCTGTTTATGAACCCTACAAGGTAAGGATAAGCGAGGTCAGGGAGATATGGAAATTCGTTCATTATATCAGCGCCGAGCTGCCTGAACCGGTATTGCCCGAAAAAGAACTGATAAACACGGTGGCAAGAATGAAACACGATCTTGACAGGCTCAAACAGAAAAGTGCGGAATTACCTGAAGAACCATCTGCCCCCTGAAAAATCGAGACCGCCAATGTCAGCCTTGCCCGCAAGGGGATTAAAAGTGCTGTCTGCCTGGCGGAGCAATCCGCCCAGGTCTTTCTTGCTTTCGACTTTCTCACTGTCCGTTATGAATAGTACACCGGGACTGATATATCTGCCTAGCGAAGGTGATTCACAGATAAGAGGCCGCTCAGGGTCAAGTTCGCCTGCAAGCAGTTCAAAGGCTTCGCGTACATGACTGTCGTATGCCTGTATATAGTAAACCGCGGATGCACCCGATTCAAGCATTCGTGATGTGTCCTTGCCTCCCGTCTTTGAACTCTCACGGAATATGTTGAATTTTTCGCCTCTGTGCCAGTCAATCAGCCCCTCCCCGGGAGCATGAAAATGCGGGCTGATCTTTATGGCAAGAGGCCCGAGGTGACTGAAGCACCTGATGATCTGGCAGGCAAGAGTGGTTTTGCCACTTCCGCGACCCGTACCGGCAATTATTAAAAGCCTGTTTATTCGTCTTTCCGGCCCTTCGGTATTTTTATACATTG
>JBNJHQ010000156.1:0-6178 GCA_051748705.1 Bacteroidota bacterium
AACAACCTTAATGAAATAATTGTGGAGGCTGTTGAAGGGCAGGGTGAAGACCTGGTGCAAAAAGGTATTACACCTCACAGGTGGCGCATAAGGGAAGGAAAAATCACTGAAGGGCCTGCAGACTTCCCTTTGCAACATGTGATTGAAGAAATAGCAAAAGCAACAAAACGATTAAGAAAACTTTATAAGCGTCATGTTGATCTTGAATGGGCCTATGATGGCCGGAATATCTATTACCTGCAGGTAAGAAGTATAACCGGTAGCAGCAATATCCCGGTATACTCGAATAAAATGGCCAGGGAGATGCTTCCAGGCCAGATCAAACCCCTGGTATGGTCAGTGAATATACCCATGGTTAACGGTACATGGATACAGATACTGTCAGAAATAACCGGTAAACTGGATGTTAAGCCTGAAGAACTGGCGCGGCCCTTTTATTACCGTGCTTATTTCAATATGCTGGCACTTGGCGAAATTTTCAGGCAGTTTGGACTTTCTGCCTCTGTCCTGGAATTTATGCTTCTTGAAGACCAGTCATTAAAACCTAAATTCAGACCTGGTGCAAGGTCAATGAAACATGTTTTCAGGATTATCCGCTTCATCCATTCAAAGATGAATATCGAAAAGCACTACCTGGATGAATTCAAAATACTGCGTGCGAATTATATTGAACTTAAGAAAAGGATTACCGGCGGGTTCGAACTGCACGAATACCCGGAACTATTTGACAGGCTTTTCAGCGAAGGCAGGAGGCTTACCTACTTCAACATCATTATACCGCTGCTTATGCAGTATTATAATAAAAAGCTTAAGAACAAACTGGCAAAACTCGGGGCCGATTATGAACTGGTAAATTTCAATAAGGATTTCCCTGAGCTTGAAGATTTAACACCTACCCTGGCAATGAACAGGATAAGGTTGAAGTATGAAGCCCTGTCCACGGAGCTTAAAGAAGCCGGGCATACCCTGGAAGAGCTTTTCCTTATACCTGAAACGGCTGAAATTAAGGATGCTTTCAACAGTTTCATAATGAAATTCGGACATTTAAGCGACAGTGGCAATGACTTTTCTGTAAGTAAGTGGGAAGAATACCCGGAACTTTTATTCGACCTTATTAAACAGAGTCCCGAAGTATCTGCCAGCCTCAAGCTTGTTGGTTTCAATGAGCTCATTGGTTCAAAATCCGGGCATAAGAGATTGAACAGGCTTTATCAAAAGGCTGGCAGGTATAAAATATACAGGGAAGAGATAAGTTCCTTTTATGTATTTGGCTACGGCTTATTCCGTTATCTTTTTCTGAGCCTGGGGGAAGAATTTACTGACAGGGGTATTATCGGATCAACGGAAGATATTTTCTACCTTGAAAGATCGGAAGTCGATGAGATAGTTAAGGGGATCAATGCCAACAGCACCGGGCGGCTTCATCATCTTGTTGAAGAAAGAAAAGCGAATATGGAAGCGTCTAAGGATATTGTTCTTCCTCCCGTTATTTATGGCGATGAGGCCCCTGTCCTTGAAAGGGAAAAGATAAAGAATATCAAGGGTGTAGCTACATCCTCAGGGTCGTTCCAGGGCAGGACAAAGATAATCAGGGGGATTTCAGAATTTGCCCGGGTGAATAAGGGTGATGTTATCGTGATCCCTTTCTCAGACATAAGCTGGACACCTATCCTTGTTAAAGCCGGGGCCATTGTATCAGAGTCGGGCGGAATGCTCTCCCATTGTTCCATTATCGCCAGGGAGATGGGCATACCTGCCCTCGTATCAGTAGAGGATGCCTGTTCACTGCAGGATAATATTTATGTTACTGTTGACGGATCAAACGGAATTTTAACTATCCATGATTATGAGTGAATTTATTGCAAGCCTTCAGAGCCATCCCTGGATAATTATTGTGGCAGCAATAGTTATAGGTTATTTGCTTGGGTCGATTTCCACTGCACGGATGGTTTATTACATGGTAACCGGATCGAAGGATTATTCTCCCTTTTACGAAACTAATCCTGCAGGAGAAGAATACAGGGTGGACCTTGTAAGTGCAACATGGGTATCAAAAAAAACAGGGAAGAAGCATGGCTGCATAGCAGCTATTCTCGATATGATAAAGGTAGCCCTGCCAACCCTTCTGTTCAAACTTGTGTTTACCGATCACCCTTATTTCCTCATTGTGGCCCTGGCGGGTATAGCCGGTCATATTTACCCTGTTTACCATGGTTTTGAGGGTGGCCGGGGAGAGTCACCTATGATAGGGGCACTGCTTGTAATTAACTGGTACGGTCTCCTGATAGCAAATTTAGCATCAAGCATACTGGGTTATATTGTTGGCAGTATAATGGTTTTGAGATTCAGTACCTATGCACTCATAATATTATGGTACTGGTTTTACTTCAGGAATATTTACTATGTTATCTTTATGGTGCTTGTTAATTTCCTGTTCTGGTTTTCAATGCGTAAAGACATGCTGGAATTCCGGGATGCCAAGAAAAACAGGGGAATAAAATACAGTGAAGAACAACTCTCAGAATATATGATGATGGGTAAAAGCACCGGGAGATTTATGGATAAATATGGTCTCTACCAGGTAATAAAACGATTAATAAAAAAAAACGGTAAACAGGAATAAGATGTGCTTATGAATAGAAATATCTTTCTTTTGATTATTCTATTGCCGGTATCCTTTCTTCCTTTAAATGGACAATCGAGGGTTTTTGATTTTAACAACATGATCAGTGCCCGTGCTTCCCTCAATGTTGCCGATTCTGCTATGTATAACCTGGGAGGCAGGTATATACCCGCTGTAACTTTAACAGGCGATCTTAAAAACGACCGTATTTTTGATATGAAGCTTTCTGCCAGCGGCTATGCCAGCATTGATTTAAACGGCCAGGGATCTGATGGGCGCACTTACAGGCTGAAGCCTTACCGTATGTGGATACGTTACAGTTCGCCCCGCCTGGAGATAAGGGCAGGGCTTCAAAAAATCAGCTTCGGCTCGGCATCTGTACTGAGACCCCTGATGTGGTTCGATAAAATGGATTTCCGTGATCCACTGCAGCTAACAGATGGTGTATACGGACTGCGGGGGCGCTACTATTTTCAGAATAATGTAAATATCTGGTTATGGGCTCTTTACGGTAACGAAGGGACTAAAGGCTGGGAAGCGGCTCCCACACAAAAGCACAGGGCTGAATATGGTGGCAGGTTCCAGGTACCACTGCTTACCGGTGAAGTCGGCCTGAGTTACCACCACAGGAAAGCTGACTTTTCTAAATTTTATATCGCCATGCCGGAAGTGACTGAGCCTTTTTTCAGGCAGGACCTGCTGGGATTGGATGGCAAGTGGGATATAGGGCCGGGAATCTGGTTCGAATATACCTGGAAGAGGAATGATAAGATGAATACTCTTTTTGCCAGGGATGAGCACTTCATAAACCTGGGTATGGATTATACCTTTGGCCTGGGAAATGGTTTAAACATTACCACGGAATATTTCAGGTATTCAGGATCAGTCAGCAATAATTATTCAATAGTGGCCCTGAGCTATCCTTTCGGTTTGATGAACCGTCTGGTAACAGCAATTTATTATAACTGGGATACCGGTGATCTCTACAGGTTCGTTAATTTTCAAAGGGATTATGATTTCGTGAGTTTAAATATTATTGCCTTCTGGAATCCTGAAGGCACTTCTCTTTACGAAGCTGAAGAAGAAAGGAACCTGATGGCGGGAACAGGACTTCAAATAATGGCAACGGTAAATTTTTAAGATTTCAGATCCGGGAAGAAATAATGCTTATTTGAGGCTTTCGATAGACTTATCTGTCTCCAGCATGGATTCGAATTCTCTCCTGGCCTCAATGTATCCCTTCAATGTATAATCCAGCCAGGGCAGGAGGTAGCTCTTTAGTATTTCGTGTTGTTCTTCCCGGCTTATCTTATTGCCCGGCCTTGTTCGTTCCGCAAAGTCGCACAGCCGGTTCTTCATTGCCATATTGCAATGGTTACCGCCTTTTATGCTTATGTATCTTTTTTCAGGGCTGGCAAGGGCATTAAAAACAGGAAGGGCATGTTTACGGGGAGGGGTAATAAAATCGTTACTCCCGGTGATGACCAGGGCGGGTGTGGTAACTGATTTTGCCGCTTCAGCAGATGATGGCCTTGTGTCGAGTGGCGAGAGTACAGCCAGGGAATTAACCCCACTGTAATGTGCTGCCCCCAGTATTGCTGAACCACCCCCCATGCTGTGTCCCATCAGGCAACTCTTTGTGCTGAGACGCTTGTAAAATATTGAAGAAGAGTCGCTGTTTTCAGTTATCATATGCTTAATTGCAAAAACCAGGTCCAGACCGAAATCAGAATGAGACGGGAACATTTTCGTCTCACTGTCAGGCAGCACCATTACATAACCTGCAGGGACTATAGCGGTCCAGATATTCTGATAGTACCTGGCAGGCATCCTGTATCCATGACCAAAGGAAACAACAGGGAAACCCTTTCCGTTTGATGATGCCAGGGGTACATTTTGACCGCTGCTGTCGGCGGGGTAATAAATAAGCAGCTCGACCACGCGCCCATCCCTGGATTCATCACTTGCCCGGACAGATGCGTATCCAATCTCAAAATCCTGTGCAGGGCTGTTGGCAGGTAACACAATTAAGGCAGTAAAAAGCAAATACCCATATAAGCTTTTGCTAATTATAATCTTCATTTCACCGGCAATATAATGAAATTATCAGCCAGTGTTAAAGCCTGGAAGAAAAGTGACAGGACTGGCTTCTATTTCCTCTCCAGCTCATAGGTATGGAAGGGCTTGTATTTCATTGTCCAGAGGAAGGGGAAAAGGAAAAATATCCCGCCGATAACAGCTCCTATATCCACCTCTTCATCCCTGGAGAAACTGGCCATGAAATCTTCATAGCCCTCCTTGGTCAGCATAACGGTGTTAGTGCTTCCGATAATCCTTGTGTCAGTATGTGTATAAGGCGTCTCACCAACAGGTTCACCATTGAGGTACAATTTGGCTCCCGGGGGGTCAGACTGAATAATGGTTGTACTTGCACAGCTGGCAAAGAGAACTGATATTGCCAGCAAAAGGGCTATTGCTTTAACACTGAAAGAAAGTTTCATAAGTAATATGGTTTAAATGTTTATTTGCGGTATTCTTAAAAAACTGTTCAAAAATAGTATATTTTGCTCATAAGCTCCAGCCTTATCCCTTAAAATTATTTACCTCTTTTACGTATTTTGCAGGGCAAAAGGATTAAAATTGAAGAAGGCACTTGTTTTTTTCTCACTGGTGATATTTCACCTGGCGCTAAATGCCCAGGATGGCGAAAGAGAGTTGATTGACAGATATTGCAACCTGCTCGTTAATGATCTTCTTGAAAGGGCAGAGGGCTATTTGAAAGATGATACATGGGAAAGTCCTGAAGAAGGAGGGCTGATAAAGAATACACTTATAGGCTTACCTGATTCCTACAGTTTTGACATGGCAAGGACGGATGTTCGCAGGATGGTAAAAAAGCACCCGGAGATGACTGTAGCCACCCGGTGGCAACCCGGCTATGACAGTTTTTACCATGTGATACTGGAGCTGCCGGACAGGCTTGCAGGTATAATATATTACAGTAAAAAGGTCAATACAATGAAGGTAACGGTAGGGAGGATGGAGAAAACAGATTAATAAAGATAAAAACACAGACATGGACTCATCAAAATTGAATCGCAGAAAGTTTATTAAGAGAACATCACTGGGTACAATTGGAGCGGGACTGGCCTCTGCCGGCACTTTTGCGGCAGGCAATACGGGAAAAAGCACAATGTCACCTGTCATACAGGATTACCGCAAATTTGGCAATACAGGCTTCATGGTGTCTGATTTCAGCTGTGGTGCTCCCGGAAATGAAGCTGTTCTGAGGGCTTTGCTTGAGAAAGGTGTTAACCTTATTGATACCGGGGAGACCTATATGAACGGGAACAGTGAAAGGATCATCGGGCGTGTGCTACAGGACTTTGACCGTAGCAGGATATTCATAAACAGCAAGCTGTACACTGAAAAAGAATTCCCCTCGAAAAAGGAAGTCCTGGAGCGTTCCTACCAGGCCATGGAAAGGCTACAGACCGATTATATCGATTGCATGCAGATCCACTCTGCTGAAAATTCCAGGATATTAAAGGATGA
>JBNJHQ010000157.1:0-6172 GCA_051748705.1 Bacteroidota bacterium
GGAAGAAAACATTGACTGGAATGCTGAAAGCAGGATGCTTATGGAAGAAGCCCTTGACGGGCTGTTCAGAAAACAACCATCGTCAGCCACATAACTATAAAGCCAAGGGCAAAGCCCGCATATACCTGCGAGGGCGTATGCGAACTGAGGTAGAGGCGTGCTGCCATAACGAGTCCCGAGCAGAGGATGATGAGTATCCACAGCAGGGTGAGGTCGGCATACATCCTCACCGAAAGTGCCATCACGGCTGCCAGCAGGCTGCCCAGGCCTGCGGAATGAATGGAAATTTTCCATTTAAAGGTGATGACCAGTATCAGTATGGCCACTATGGTGGTGGCAAGAATAAAAGACTGTATTATTTCAGGTATACTGAACGAGAAATATATTATTGTGGTAACAATATACATCAGTGATCCTATTGACATGGGTATGATCCTGTCGGTACGTGTGTACATGCTGTAGGATGAGATAACGTTCCTGTACTTCAGCAGGGGCATGAAGGCAAGAGGTACAACGGTCATGTTAACAAAGGCCAGCAGGAGAATGATCCCTTTCAGGCTCCCGTACCTCACCGCCAGCTCATAGGAAAAAAGGGTGGGGGCATTGAAGATTATCAACAGGCCGTAGATGGGCACGAAGCCCGGGAAAAATATTACTGATACTACCTGTGATGCCAGGGTCAGTGCCTTATTATCTTTATAACTTAACATTATGCCTCCTTCCTTAGTCTCGCCACGGGTATATTCAGTTGCTCCCTGTATTTGGCCACTGTACGCCTGGCAATCTGGTATCCTTTTGATTGTAAAATTTCTGTAAGCCTCTCATCGGTCAGAGGCTTGTCCTTGTTCTCCTTGCTTATGCAATCCTGCAGTATGCTTTTGATCTCACGTGTCGACACCTCTTCGCCACTGTCGGTCTGCATCCCTTCGGAGAAGAAATATTTAAGCGGGAGTATACCGAAATGTGTCTGTATATATTTGCTGTTAGCCACCCTTGAAACAGTTGAGATATCCAGGCCGGTGGCATCGGCAATATCCTTGAGTATCATGGGTCTCAGCTTTGTCTCATCGCCCTCTATGAAATATTCAGTCTGGAAATCCAGTATTGCATTCATTGTAAGCAGGAGGGTATTGTGCCGCTGCCTCATGGCATCGATGAACCACCTGGCCGAGTCAAGCTTCTGCCTGACAAAAGTAACCGCTTCCTTCTGCTTCTTGTTCTTTTCCTTGCTGACCGAATAAGCCTCGAGCATCTCTGCATATGTACGGTTTATCTTTAGCTCGGGCAGGTTACGGCTGTTAAGGCTTATTTCCAGCCCTTCCTCGGTATATTCAAGGATGAAATCAGGTATTATATGCTGACTGTCGCGGCTCATCGGGTCATTGAAAGAGCTTCCGGGTCTGGGGTTCAGCTTGAGTATCTCGTCAAGGGCTTCCTTGAGATCACTGTTGCTCAATTCCAGTCTCGATTTAATCTTATCGTAATGCTTCCTTGTGAACTCGGTGAAATATTTATTAATAATGAGCATTGCATTCTTCACCGCCGGGTTATCACGGTCTTTCCTTTCCAGCTGCAGCATAAGGCATTCGCGCAGGTCCCTGGCCCCCACCCCGGCAGGATCGAGGTCCTGCACCACCCGCAGCACCTCCAGCAGTTCTTCTTCAGTTGTGGAAATATTCTGTGAAAAAGCCAGGTCATCAACAATATTTTCTATCTCCCTGCGCAGGTAGCCGTCCTCATCCATGTTCCCCAGTATATAATCGAGCAGCATCTCCTGTCTCTCATCAAGTGATCGCAGCCCGGCCTGTGTGGCCAGGTACTCCTGGAAGGAGGTGCCGGAAGAAAAGGGTATCTCCTGTTTCTTATCCTCACCCTTGCTGTAATTCCTTGCTTCAAGCCTGTAATCGGGTATATCATCATCACCGATATAGTCATCCAGGGAGAATTCATCCTGGTCGTTATCGGTCTGGTTATCCTCCTCCTCCTGTGAATCCATCTTCTCCTCCTCTTCGGCTCCCTCCTCCAGTGCAGGATTCTCCTCTATCTCCTTCTTTATCCTCTGCTCAAGCTGCATGGTGGGTATCTCCAGCAGCTTGATCATCTGTATCTGCTGCGGCGACAGTTTCTGTAGGAGCTTCTGTGATAATTTCTGTTTTAACATCTCATCCTCTTATCAATATTAAAACTCAGCATTTCTCGGTGTTCGCGGAAAAGGGATCACATCCCTGATATTCTTCATCCCGGTCACAAAGAGCATAAGTCTTTCAAAGCCAAGCCCGAAGCCGCTGTGCGGAGCAGTGCCGAATTTGCGTGTTTCCATGAACCACCACAGTGTTTCCTGCGGTATGCCCAGTTCCTTTATCCTGCTGTCAAGGGCATCATAATCTTCTTCCCTCTGTGATCCTCCTATTATTTCACCTATCAGCGGAAAGAGCACATCCAGGGCCCTCACCGTTTTCCCGTCATCATTCTGCTTCATATAGAAAGCCTTTATCTCCTTCGGGTAGTCGGTTACCATCACCGGCTTTTTGTAGTGCTGTTCAACCAGGTAGCGCTCATGCTCTGCCTGCATGTCGCAGCCCCAGTAGACAGGGAATTCCCAGTCCCTGCCGGCAGCCGTCAGCACATCGATCGCCTCCGTATATGTTATACGCACATAATCATTGTTGAGCACAAAGTTGAGCCTTTCCACCAGGCTCCTGTCCACCATTGTATTGAGGAAAGCCAGGTCGTCACTGCAATTCTCCAGTGCATAGCCGATAAGGTATTTTGTGAATTCCTCCGCCAGGTCCATGTTATCATTGATATCATAGAAGGCCATTTCCGGTTCTATCATCCAGAATTCAGCGAGGTGCCTCGGTGTATTTGAGTTTTCAGCCCTGAAGGTAGGGCCGAAGGTATATATCTCACCCAGTGAGAGTGCTCCCAGTTCACCTTCGAGCTGACCCGACACGGTGAGGTTCGTCTCCTTGCCAAAAAAATCCTTTGAAAAATCCACCCTGCCGTTCTTGTCCCTCGGCGGATTATCCAGGTCAAAGTTTGTTACCCTGAACATCTCCCCTGCCCCCTCGGCATCGGAGCCGGTTATTATGGGTGTATGCAGGTAATAAAAGCCCTTATCGTTAAAATATTTATGAACGGCATATGCCATGGCATGCCTTATCCTGAACACTGCCCCAAAAGTGTTGGTACGGAAGCGCAGGTGAGCTATCCCGCGCAGGAATTCCATTGAATGGCCCTTTTTCTGCAGCGGGTATGTCTCGGGATCGGCCCCGCCGTACACCTCTATCTCTTTTGCCTGTATCTCCAGGGCCTGTCCCTTGCCTTCCGATCTTACCAGGGTGCCTTTCACTGCTATACACGCGCCGGTGGTTACCAGCTTCATCTTTTCCTCATCAAAGGCATCCATATCAACCACCACCTGTATATTATGTATGCATGAGCCGTCGTTCAGTGCAATGAATGAAACCTGGCGGCTGCCCCTCCTGGTACGCACCCATCCTTTGACCAGTACATCCCTTCCCGGCTCAGATCCGAGCAAGTGCTTTACTTTTTCCCTTGGCATAAAAATCCTGCTTTTGTCAGTTATTAATTATGACAAAAATAAAAACTAATATCCAATTTAGCATGATTTTTGTGGCTAAATGCTTCCAGGCGTACTTTAATTGTGCTTCTGATGTTAAAACGGCTCCCGGATGAGGGGAGCCGTTTTGTATTATGAATGCTTCCAGGCGTAAGTGAATTGCCACCTAGCCGTACATGAATTGTGCTTTTGATGCGAAGCTCGACCTGGGGTTAACGCAGCAGACCGGTATTTTGGAGCTGTTGGCAATGATCTGCTGTTCCTGGGCACCAAGCATATAATCAGCAAGTGTTATATTCTTCGTGGTCATGATCAGTATCAGGTCTGCATCCACGCTCTCCGCAAATTCAATAGTCTGTTTTGCCAGGTTACCTCTATTCATATCATGTATCTCGTAGTCTATATTGTTCTGGATAAGGTACTTGATGGCAAAATTAAGGTTAATATTGGTCTTTTTCAGCAGGCTCTTGTCCGTTGTTACTGTTTTCAGGATATGCACCTTGGATTCAAAATACTTACCCATGAAGATTGTCATCTTGAGCTTTTCCTTGTTCTCCGACCTGAAGTCGACCGGGAAAACGATATTCTGGTATTTTTCCATGTCCTTTGGCTCATCCTGCACCACTATAAAAGGCACCTTTGATTTTACCAGCACTTTCAGCGCCCAGCTGCCCGTCAGTTTCTGCATCCCTTTAATACCATGCGTTCCCATTACCACCAGGGTGGCTCCCACCTCGTTTACAAATTCAGCTATGGCTGTAAAGATAGAGCCCGGCACCATGGCTGTTTTGATATCTACATTGTAAATCTGCTTACCGTCCTCGGCTATCTTGATAAGCCGGCTTTCTTTCTTTTTGTATTCACCGGTTTTAACATTCCTGTCCACTATATGAAGCAGGGAAATCTCAGCATTTACCGTTTTTGATATTTTGGCCGCGTGTGCAAGGGCATTCTCGGCCTTTTTTGTGAAGTCCCAGGGAACAACAATAATATCTTTTTCCTTTTCCATGATAAATAAAATTGATCTAATGTAAAGTTAAACTCTTTTCATAAATAATCAAACGATTTCGACAGGCCGGGGGTATTATTGTATCTGCCATAAGCCGGCTCCGTGAAACCACCGGTTAATCGTTAATTTTAAATGTGCCCGTGTAATTCATGCGACTGTATCTCTTTGCGTGGTACCAGGTAAGTGGTGCCCACAGCCACCAGCAGTGCCACCAGGAAGGTCATGAGCCTGGCAGGTATGCCTTTCTCGGTGTAAGCCGTTACCATCACGGGTATTTTTTCCTGCAGTTCCTCTTCGCTCCACCTTTCCTTCATCCTTTCGGTGAGATCTGACTCAAATCGTCCTGATCCCACATATTTCTCACCGCTCATATCTTCAAACAGGCTCTCTTCAGCCGGCATGATCACATTCTGCCCGACAAGGAAAAGTGTTTTTTCCTGTGTCACCCTGTAATGCTGCTCGAAGCCTCCGCTGATCCAGAATATAGTGAACAGCAGGCCCACAATAATGGTTGCCAGTGCGGCCCTTCCATGAAAGCGCTTCCAGAAGAGCGACAGCAGTATGACAACAGAGAAGGTGCATCCTATGCCTGCCCATACGTAGCTCACCAGTGTGAATATCAGCCTGGAGGGCGACACGTAGGCTATGGCCAGGGCTACCACTGCCAGCAGGGCTGTCACTATACGCGAGCGGCGCAGCGCCCGGTCTCCTTTCTTACGTGCTTCCTCAGGCCCTGCTTTCCTGAGCAGGTTCTCCGACAGCTCGGTGGCCGACAGTATAAGCAATGAATCGGCTGTCGATATCATGGCCGCTATGGCCCCCGTAATAAGTAAAGCTGCAAAGGCGGGCGGGAAAAGGGTCAGTATAACCCTGGGCATCACGTATTCAGGGTCATCCAGTCCGGCCGGACCAAAAAGGGCTATGCCTATCCAGCCGATACTCAGCGCTCCCACGTAAGCCACCAGTGTCCATGCAATACCTATATTGCGTGCCTTCCTGGCCTGCCGGGCATCCCGTATGGCCATGAAGCGCATGCTCAGCTGCGGCTGACCGCCCAGGTAGCCGAAGAACCAGGAGAAGCCGCCCGCAATGATTAGTCCCGCACCAAAGCCCTGTGCTGCTCCTGTGAACGATGTATAGGAGGTGCCGGCCGACTGCAATGCTCCAGGTATGCTCTGGGCAAAGAGCTCCGGGTGATTGGCAAGATAGATGATACCGGCTATCGGTCCTATCACAAGGGTTATGATCATCACTATAGCCTGTATGACATCGGTATATACCACCGACCGGAAGCCTCCGTAAATGGTATAGGGCACTATGATGGAAGCTGTTATGACCAGGCCCAGGCGGGGATCGATACCGAACATGGTATGCAGTGTTTTTCCTCCCCCGAGAAACTGCGCACCCACGTAGAAAAAGAAGAAGAACACAATGGTCAGGCTGCCCACTATCCTTATCTGCCTGCCGTTCTCACCGTGTTTCTTTGATATATATTCTGAAAAAGTGTTCACATTGTACTTTTCGGCCTCATCCCTGAGCCTCCAGGCCAGCACCACCCATGCCGTTATTATGCCAAGCAC
>JBNJHQ010000158.1:0-6154 GCA_051748705.1 Bacteroidota bacterium
CTTTTATCGTCTGAAGAATAGAGGAAAACGTATTGCCAGATGAAAAAGACACTCTTTCTATCCTGCATAATCTGTATTGCAGTAAGCACTGCATGTGAGAAAAACGAGCTTAAGCTGCCTGCCGAAGTGCAGCTTGCCTTCGACATGAATACCTTTGACATGCAGGAAAATGCCAAAGCCGGACAGCAGTTTGCTATTGATGAAGCCTATCTCGTACTTGGCTCTCTTGAGTTTGACGGGGAAAGGGAGCAGGGTGAGGACTATTTCTTTACCAGCAATTTCGATGAACCGCTGCAGGCAGAAATGCATACAGGAAATAGCAGCCGCACTGTTTCATTTGATATACCGCAGGGTGTCTACAACAGGATTGAACTGAACCTTAGCGTGGGAACCGAATCCAGCCCGGCCATAATGCTCCGCGGAAGCTTCCATAAAGGTCCCCTCGAAGATGTTCCCGTTGTTTTTGAATACCCGTTCAGGGAAGAGATAAGGGTGAGGGCAATGAACAGGGAAGGAAACAGGCAGGTGGTGCTGACAAAAGACGTGCCGGGTAAAGCAACAATTTTGCTCGATGCACCTTTTATGTTCCAGCTTTTTAACATGGGCATGCTGATAAATGCCGACCGGTTTCAATTTGAAGGAGAAGAAACAATAATAATAAACAGCGATAAGAACACAGACATATTCAGCGTACTGGCAACAAGGCTTGACAAGTCAGTACAGGTGATTTTTGATTAAGCAATGCAGGTTGACCTCTACAGTGAAGAAGAAATACTGAAAGGTTGCAGAAAGAACAAAAGGCAATACCAGGAGATCCTCTACCGCAGGTATGCGAAGAAAATGTACGGGATATGCATGAGCTATGCCGGTAACAGGGATATGGCACAGGACATGCTACAGGATGCTTTTATCAAGGTTTTCAGGAGCATAAAAGATTTCAGCAGCGAAGGATCACTTGAAGGATGGATAAGAAGGATTGTGACAAACACTGCTATAGATCATCTGAGAAGGAAGAACAGGGAATACAGGTATATAGCCGGAAGTGAGGGGGCGGAGGAGGAAACTGTCAGCCCCGAGGCTATTGATAAGCTGAAAGTTCAGGACCTGATGATGCTGGTGGCAAAATTACCGGAAGGAGCAAGGATGATCTTTAACCTGTATGCCCTGGAAGGCTACAGCCATAAAGAGATAGCAATGAAAATGAATATAAGCACAGGTACCTCAAAATCGCAATTTAACAGGGCAAGGAAAATGCTTATTTCAATGCTTAATAAAAATTCTGCCTGATCATGGATTTTTTGAAATGGTATAAAATTATATTCGAATCAAATGAGCTGGATCCCCCGCACAAAACATGGGATCATATCCAGGATCAGCTTGATATTGATAATTCATGGCAGGTGATCAACAAACGCCTGAATGAAAGAGCAAGATCAGCCCTGAGGATAAGGGTTGCAGCTGCAGCAAGCCTCCTGATACTGGTAGCGGCAGGTGCATCATGGATATATTTTTCTTCTGCTGGCAATGCAGGGCCCGGGGAAGAACTGGCCGAAGAAATTGTACAGGAAGTGGGAACCAATCAGGGGGGAAAGCTTGCTGAAGAAATTGTTCCAGGGGTAAGCAGCAATAAGGGGGAAGAACCGGCGGAAGAAATTGTACAGGAGGTGAGTCCCGGTAAGGCAGAGGATAATAAACAAACCACCCTTCCTGTTCTTGCGGAAAATATCCTTAGAGATGCAGGGGAAGGTGATACCCGGACGGCTGATATGCCTGCCGTAAGGGAGGACGTATTAAGCGGGGAGGAAGCAGTAATAAGAGAAGAAGCCTTAACAAAAATGGCAGGACGGGGAGCAGGATCCCTGACGGTATACACCCCGGAGGACAAATTCGAAGATATAATTCCAACCGGGGAAATTATCCGGGGCGCCGCCGCCAAAACAAGGAAGGTCTTCCGGAAATTCTACCTTGGCACAACCGGGCAACTGGCAAACACCTGGCTGGTGAATGAGAAAACCATAAGCGGCTTTAAAAGCGCCAGCCTGGTTTCCACCAATGCCACCTTCGGTTCAAATTTCGGTTTCTTCGCAGGGACAAACCTGGTGAAAAACGTGGACCTGCAGGCCGATTTTAACATACTGGCACAGAATAACCAGGACTATAACGAATACATGGACGGTAACTATGTGACCAATAAGCTCAAACTGGACTATTCGCAGCTGGCACTGTCTTTACGCTATAATTTAATGTCACAAAGGTTCATGGAGGGTGAACACGGCGTAAATTTCGGCGGCTACCTCGCCTACCTGCATAATGCCTATCAGAAAATAGACGGTGATAAATTATACCTCTCAGATAATTACAATAACATTGATTACGGGCTCATGCTGGGCTACGAGTATGTTTTTCCCCTGGCCGGCCAGCTTGGACTGGGAACAGGTTTCAGGGCCTATTACGGATTGAGCAACATATATTCCGGTGATGAGAATATCCCGTCCTATATGAATGTTACCAATAATGCATCTGTTAATATTACCCTTTCCTTCAAATACCTATTGAGATAAAATATACTTTTCCAGCCCTTTGAGCTTGTCCCTCGTCACTTTTCCAACCTTTTTAGCACCATCTCAGTCACTCTTCCAACCCTTTCAGCCCCGCCTTCGTCTTGGAGATAAAGATTGTACCTGAATAATCATAAAAATTAAATAGCCATGAAAAATTTATTTCGTCTGATATTGTTATCCTTTATTGCAGCTTTTGCCTTCACCTCCTGTCAAAAGGACGCAAACACCGGTACTTTGAATCTGTCTGTTACCGATGCTCCTGTTGACCAGTCAGATATTGCAGGTGTCTGGCTCACTATAACGGAGGTACAGTACCATATGAACGACAGCGAGTGGATGACTTTTGAAGAGTTTACAGGTCCCCAGGAGTTTAATATCCTTGAACTGGTGAACGGGGAATCAGCCTTGCTTGGCAGCTTCGAGATGGAGGCTGGTATTTACACACAGCTGAGGTTTATCCTCGATGCACCTGAATTCGGTGGTCCGGGTATGACCAACCCGGGCTGCTATATTGAATTTAATGATGAGAGCCAGGAGCCTTTGTTTGTTCCGAGCGGACATGAATCGGGATGGAAAGCAGTGGGACAGTTCAAAGTGCCTGCAAACGGAGAAGTGTCGGTCACTGCTGATTTTGATGCAAGGAAATCAATTTTCCAGAACGGTGCCGGCAAATATATCCTCAAGCCTACAATTAGGCTGGTGGTTGACGACCAGGCCGGTCAGATTGCCGGGGGACTGAGCAATATTCCCGAAGATGTGGATATAGTGGTTTATGCCTATGAAGATGGCGCCTGGGCTGAGAGTGAGGCCGATGATCCGGCTGATGAGGAAACACCCCGCTTCCCCAATGCTGTAACAAGCAGTATTGCAGATGATGCAGACAGCTATCACCTTGCTTTCCTTGCTCCCATGGTCTACGACCTTGTTATTACCACATCGGTTGACGGTGAGTTCCAGGAAGTGCTCGGTATAGTTGAAGATGTAGAGGTTGAAAGCAGGAAAACAACTAATATGCCAATTGATATTTCTTCACTGTAAAGCGATAGTTTATTTCAAGTTAGAAAAGGATTGATCTGCGGATCAGTCCTTTTTTTATATTATTTTTTTTAAATTGTTGGATCGAATTATAAACCCAACAACCAGAATTATTATGAAAAGATTATCTCCTATCCCGCTTATCGTTTTCATCATTCTCTCTGCCACCTTAAATTCCTGTGAGCTCTTTAACGATAAAAATGACGACTGTGATGCCACGAAGATGCCTCAAACTGAAGAACCGGTAATTTATATCAAGACTTTGCTAAAGCTTAATAAGAAGCTAGGCGATTTATACATAGCTAATTCTGAAGAGGTACAGATTACGGGAAGCATAAGAAAAATATACTGCAACGGTAAAGAAAGCGGTAATTTCACGATCAATGGATTCCTGTATGTGGATGAGGAATCTTCAGCTACAGATCTGTACCTGGCACAGCCATACCAGTACAAATTTGATAATTATAAGGATAAGCTAATACTGATATGCAGGGTTAAAGTGTTTTTTGAGAACGGTAAAATCTATGAATCTTCTGAAGCCTTTGAGGAATATGTTTTTAAAGATATAGAATATGATGCCAACAGCTGGAAGCACTACATACCAATCATGCTTGGTGATAACCTTGAGTGGTACGAAGTGACATCCAGGTAATAATCATTATACTATCCCAATTTTAAGGGGCATCGCCTGTACCTTTCCTGATATCATGTCCGGACAAATACTGCCAGTCATTGAATCCAATACAGAATAGATTATTCTGAATGAACTGTTTTATGAATATGATAACACAATAAATTCATTAAGCAGAAAGCAATTTATTTGGCTGACACAAAAGTAAAAGAGACTGCCCTTTGAAGACAGTCTCTTTAAATTTACGGGTATGCCAGTGTGGCTTATTTATTAAGATCTTTCAGCTTCTTCTCAAAGTCTTCTGCATCCCTCTGAACTTCAGCCTTCATTTCTTCCCGCTCTTTTGATTATTAGTTTCAAATTTAACATAAGCTATTAAAGCTTATTTAGCTCTTCTATAAGCTTTTCTTTCGTTTTGCCGGTTTTTTTCTGGAGTCTGCCCAGCAATTCATCTTCTTTACCTTCAGCATATTGCAGGTCATCGTCTGTAAGCTGACCATACTTCTGCTTTATTTTACCTTTAAGTTCATTCCAGTTTCCTTTAATTTCTAATTTGTTCATAATTTCTGGTTTTTATTTATTAAAAAAATTATTCTTTATCTTCTTTTACCTGTTAGTTTTTCTATACCAAATATCATTGCTTTTGCTGCAGCATCGCGCAGGGTATTCTCCAGTGCAGTCCTGAATTGGCTCCTGAAATGGCTGATACCGGTTGCCATGGACTGCTTATGGATTTTAGCCTCATAACGATATATCTCCTTTGCGTGTTTGATATCCCGGATGGACTTGATTTTTAAATTTTTCATAAGCTCCTTTTCTGTTTGTCCGCTTTATCTTCGTCATCATAAAGGACCGATGCGATATTCTTCACTATACTGTTAGCAAAGAGTTTTCTTCTAAGCAGGTAAGCAATGATGGTTAAAAGGGCAAACACACCTGCCGATATCAGCAATCCTTCCGTTATGCTTCCCTTATTGGCAGCATACCAGAAGCTGAATGCCAGTGCCAGTAGCAGGAAGATAAACAGGACTGAAAAAAGTATCAGGGTTGAGGAAAACATATAGGTTCCCATCTTTGCCGCTTTTTCAATAAGTGTGATCTTATAATAATTTATCCTGGCTTCGACATAGCCCTGCACTGCTTCCTGCAATTCGGAGAAATTATCATGTAATGAGTTGTTTGACATGTAGTTTTGTTTAGGTTAATTTACCCGGCTCAAAATTTTAACTCTGCGCCTTTTTTGCCTTTTTCTCCACTGTTTTAGCAGCCTCATTTTTTGCCTCTTCTGCTTTTTGCTTCATGTCACTTTCCAGATCATTGAACCTGTCTTTGACTTCGGCCATAAAATCATTGATGTAAGATTTCAGATTATCCATCTTTTTACCCACATCTTCATTCACATCGGAGCCTACTTCCTTTGTCTTTTCTACAATTTTTTCACGTGTTTTTGATCCTTTATCCGGTGCGAACAATATTCCTGTTATTGCACCGGCAGCTGCTCCTGCAAGAAAGCTTACAAAAGCTGATACTCCTGAGTTACCTGAGTTGTCTGACATAATAAATTTGTTTTTTCGGTTTTTAACTGCTTATGGTAAGTCAAATACCCTGCCATCACTATTTTCTACTTATCAGAGCCATATTATGTGGAATCTATTGCCCGATATACGCAAATTGTAGAAAAAAGCCACAGCTTATTGATCGTCTTTTTCCTGCCTGAAGAGTTTCAGAAGTCTCTCTTTTATGGACGGTTTTTTGGACCGGGTTGGCCCGATCAGGTATCCAAAAGGTTTAAGTCGCTCAGTATTGATAAAGGTTATCCTGGCCATAGCCAGCAGTGGTACAACGACTACCATGCCTGCAATACCCCACACTGTGGCACCGGCCACCAATCCAACAATCACAAAGAACGGATTGATATTTACATTGC
>JBNJHQ010000159.1:0-3121 GCA_051748705.1 Bacteroidota bacterium
TGTCGGGATCACCAACAGGGAAGGACTGGCCATATCGGGACGCGGTGGTTACCTGAAACGTATTGTTGCGCCAAGTGGCAGTGATGATCCTTTCTACTTCAAGATAGATGACCACTATGGTGCATCCGACCACGAGGTTTTCAATGACCCGTCCGTGGGTGTCCCTGGCGTAATGATGATAACATGGCCCGACCTTTATTACCATACCTCGCAGGACAGGGCTGATAAATGCGATGCCACACAGATGAAAAGGGTGTGTGTGATAACAGCTGCCTCAGCCTATACAATAGCCTCTGCTGATGAAAGTATGGCCCTTAAGATTGGAAATGAGATAAGCGGTAATGCTTCAGAAAGGATAGGAGCCCAGCTGAGAAGGGCCACCGACCTGCTTGACAGGGCTGACAGATTATCATTCGAAAAAGCAGGACTCAGGGCTTACAGGTATATCCAGGCAGCCACGGAGAATGAAAAAGCCACCCTCAGATCGATAAGCGAACTGGGTATAAAAGAAAACAATGATTTTATTTCCGCCCAGCTGGAAAATATCGATGCAGCAGGACAGGCAATGCTCCGGGCCTTTAGCTCTTATGCCGATCATAAAGCCGGTGCTTTGGGTCTGAAGCCCCTTAAATACTCACTCTCAAAAGAGGAAGCCGGTGCATCAAAGATGATACCTGTTAAAACAGCGAAACTGGCTGAAGCAGGCTATGGCGCAAGCAGGGGTATTATGAGAGAAGCATCCGGT
Organism: Bacteroidota bacterium; assembly: GCA_051748705.1. Lineage (GTDB taxonomy): Bacteria > Bacteroidota > Bacteroidia > Bacteroidales > VadinHA17 > UBA9300. The sequence continues at coordinate 746 of JBNJHQ010000159.1, forward strand.
CTGCGCGATAAGTACCCGCTTGAGGGGAGGGTCGATATCAGCGAGATTCTGAGGCTGTCCGATGGGCATAATGATGTGTTTGAGATCAAAATATTGCTTGACGGGCAGATGAAGGATGGTGAAAGCAAGCTGGCCGATATTGTCAATACAGTCAAAATCCTCGGGGAACTGGGCTATGTAAACTTATAGCACTTATAACGAAGGGGTGCAGGGCTTCGACCCTGCACCCCTTAATTGTACGCCCCCTATTGTGATAACCTGTTTAAGCCGGTAAATTAATTCGATTCATATTCAGTTGACAGCACCCTGAATTCCGTTCTCCTGTTAATCTGGTGCGCTATCTCTTTCTGTTCGTCATTGGGCAGGCTGTTAATGAACTGCTCATTCAATATGTATCCTTCTCTCAGGAAGTCATACCCTGAAGCAATCTCTTCATCCACCACTTTAGGACTTGATTCGCCATAGCCCCTGGCTGAGAGTCGCGCCGGATCAATGCCTTTGTCTATAAGGTAATCCACAACTGCCTGTGCACGTTTCTGTGAAAGCTCCATGTTATATTCCTCTGTATCGCGCGAGTCGGTGTGCGACATTAGCTCGATGGTTACATTGGGGTTATCATTAAGCGTTTCGACCAGCTTATCAAGAGATACCATTGATTCAGGCCTGAGATCCCACTTATTAAAATCATAAAGGATATTCGGTAACTCAATGGGCTTGTCTATGGATGTCATAAGTATGGTGGTAAGGAATTCCCTGCTTGTATCCTGCCCCTTGGTTGTTTCCTTTTCCTTCCCGTTGAGGTAGCCCTCCTTGGAAGAAAGGAAGATATAATCAACATCCTCGTTGAGCATGAACCTGAATTCACCACTTTCTCCGGTATTATCCCTGACCGTTGTGCCGTCGCTGGCAATCATCTGCACGACAGCTTCAGGTATGGGTTCACCTGTTTCCTCATCCTTCACCAGGCCTGTTACGCTGAATCGGAGCGGGGGCATCAGGAAGGAATATATTTCATCATTGCCACGGCCTTTCCTGCTTGAGCTGAACAAACCGTTTTCATTATCACCCTGGAAGCTTATACCGAAATCATCAGCATTTGAATTAACAGGGTACCTCATATTGTCGACCAGCCAGCGTCCGTCGGGTTGAGGTTCGGCTTTAAAAATATCCAGTCCGCCCATTCCAATATGCCCGTTCGAAGCGAAGTAAAAAGTACCGTCGGACCTGACATAGGGGAACATCTCATCTCCCGTCGTGTTTATTTCCGGTCCCATATTCCTGGGCTGCGACCATGAATCGCTTGTTGAAGATCTTGTAACCTTATATATATCTTTCCCCCCGTATCCGTCAGATAATGTAGACACAAAGTATAATGTCAGTCCGTCAGGAGATATAGCCGGATGGGCTGCAACAAGTGAATCTGGGAGAATATCCAGTCTCTCAGGCTGACTCCACCCGTTTTCATTCCTGCTGGCTGTCATGATCATGCAACCCTTGTTTTCGCGTTTTCCCATCTCACAGCGGGTAAAGTATATCTCCCTGAAATCAGAAGTAAAGCTGACTGCACCGTCTTCAAACTCGGTATTCAGATCCTGCACCGGCAAAGGAGTGCTCCAGCGTTCTTTTTTATCGAGCCTGCTTTCAAAAATATCGGAAAAATTCTCTCCTGTCGCTCCATGATCCCTTTTACCTGTTGACTCATCCCTTGATGAAGTGAGATACACCATGCCATAGTCGTCCCTGGCATAGACCGGGCAGAAATCAGACTCACGGGAATTAAGGTCCCTCACTTCCTCAACCTCGTAGGGCTGGGGCGACTCCATCCATTCGATAGCCAGTTCACAAGAGCGAATTCCCAGGTCAGCCCTGGCATCGGAAGGAACGATCTGCCGGTATTCTTCGAATGCTTCCAGTGCCTGCTCATACTTGCCATTCTTCTTGAGTGTCTGTGCATACCAGTATGTTGCCTCGGGTCTTGCATTATCCCTTCCGGATATTCTCTTATACCAGGGTTCAGCACTTCGCGGGTTATTTGTAAGCCTGTAACATTCGGCCACCATAAAGACATATTCATTTTTCTCATCCCTGTCCCTGGTCTTTGAATACGCATCCTTAAAAAAATCAATGGCTTCAAAATACTCACCTGCTTCCCAGGCATCATAAGCTTTCTGGGCTTTTCTTTTCTGGGGAAAAGCAGTCAGAGGGATCAGTATAATCAGTAGCATAACAGCTGTACGTACCATATAAACTCCAAAAATAGTGTTCGTAAAATTAACCTTTTTCTTCCGTAATCATAACTATGCAGATATATAGCAAAAGATAAACGAAATACAGGCTGCAAATATTATGCAAAAAATATGCGTGGGTTAAGGCATT
>JBNJHQ010000159.1:3221-6109 GCA_051748705.1 Bacteroidota bacterium
TACCTTGTAAACAGCAGTTCCCTGTATTTGGGCAGTGGCCATATTTCATTGTCGACAATCAGTTCAAGCCTGTCGATATGGTATCTAATCTTTTCCAGGTAAGGTTTCACATTCTTTTCGTATGCAAAGGCTTTTTCACCTGCATCCTCTATGATATTTGCCTTTTTCCTTTCCTCGATCATCTCCCTGACCAGCCTTTTTATCATTGATATATTGTCGGATATACCTGTAACAACCTCCTTCCTGGCTCCGGCCAGCCTCTCATATTCTATCTCGCTGAAAACCATGCGCAATGATTTGATATTATCCAGGAGCTCGGTCATATATCTTATGGCAGTAGGAACAATATGGTTGATTGCCAGGTCTCCCAGTACCCTTGCTTCAATCTGTACTTTCTTGGTATATTTTTCATATTCCACCCCCACCCTGGCTTCCAGTTCGCGGGCGGTGAAAATACCACCGTCGATCAGCACTTTTTTCGATTGTTTGTCAAGGTAATTACCGAGCGATTCAGGTACACTTTTGATATTCTTTAGTCCTCTCTTCAATGCTTCCTTTTCCCAGCTGTCAGAATAGCCGTCACCCTCAAACCTTATGCGTGATGATTCCACGATATATCTTTTTAGCACCTTGAATATTGCTTCATCTTTCTTTATCCCACCGGAAATAAGAGCATCTGTTTCAGACTTGAAAGTTCTGAGGGTATCGGCCACAGCAGCGTTAAGCACTATCATGGCTGGGGCACAGCTTGAAGAAGAACCCACGGCCCTGAATTCAAACCTGTTCCCGGTAAAAGCAAAAGGTGATGTCCGGTTCCGGTCTGTATTATCCAGGAGTATTTCCGGTATTTTCCCTATGCCAAGCTTAAGTTCAGTCTTCTCCGCAGGTGTCATTTTCTTGCCGGTAACCTTTTCAACTATTTCATCAAGCATAGAGGTTAGATAGGAACCGAGAAAAACCGACATTATTGCGGGTGGTGCCTCGTTGCCTCCAAGACGGTAAGAGTTTGTTTCAGTAAGCACACTGGCCCTCAGGAGGTCCTGGTTATCATTTACGGCCTTGATAACATTTACAAGGAAAGTCAGGAACTGCAGGTTTCCCCTGGGATTTTTTGCAGGTGCCAGCAGGTTTATACCTGTATTGGTAGCCATGGACCAGTTACTGTGCTTGCCCGAACCATTTATGCCAGCAAATGGTTTTTCATGAAGCAGAACCCTGAATTTATGCTTACGTGCAATCTTTTTCATCACATCCATTATCAGCTGGTTATGGTCGACTGAAAGGTTTGCTTCTTCAAACAGCGGTGCGCATTCAAACTGGTTGGGGGCCACCTCGTTATGTCTTGTTTTCACCGGTATGCCAAGTTTGTAAGCCTCTACTTCAAAATCCTCCATAAAGGCCATAACCCTTTCAGGTATTGAACTGAAGTAATGATCGGCCAGCTGCTGGTCTTTCGATGACTGGTGTCCCATCAGGGTACGGTCAGCAAGTACCAGGTCCGGTCTGGCGTAATATAGTGCTTCGTCAATAAGAAAATATTCCTGCTCCCAGCCCAGGGTGGCAATTACCTTATTTACATTCCTGTCGAAGTACTGGCAGACATCCACCGCAGCCCTGTCAAGTGTACTCAGTGCCTTTAAAAGTGGGGTTTTATAATCCAGCGCATCTCCGGTATACGACACGAATATCGTTGGAATACAAAGTGTTGTGCCCACTATGAAAGCAGGTGATGATACATCCCAGGCAGTGTAACCACGGGCTTCGAAAGTATTGCGTATTCCACCACTGGGGAAACTGGAGGCATCCGGTTCCTGCTGAACCAGCAACTCACCCGAAAACGACTCTACCAATCCCCCGAAATCATTCCTTTCTATAAAAGCATCATGCTTCTCAGCCGTAGCATCCGTGAGAGGGTGAAACCAGTGTGTATAATGAGTCACCCCCCTTTCCAGAGCCCATGCTTTCATTCCTGTTGCAACCTTATCAGCCACTTCCCTGCTGATAGTGGTTCCCCTGTCTATGGCATCCCTGACCGACAGGTAGGTCCCTCGTGGAAGATACCTCTCCATCTTCTGGAGGTCGAAGACATTCAGACCAAAATACTCTGAAATATTTGTTCCGGGGAGATCTGGCTTAACAGGCTCCCTCGAAAAAACTTCCCTTAATGCACTGAAACGTAATTCTGCCATTTTTTAAAACTTTTTCTGCAATAATACACATATTTTGACATATACCCCATTTTTATCAGGGTTGTTATTAACTATTTTTGTTTATTTGTTAATAATACCCCTTTCCAAATGGGGTGTATTTGAATTATTATATATAATATTTAACAAAAGGGTCAATAATTGATTAGCCGGCTTTTCGTTTTGACCTGACTGATTACCCTTATACCATATATTCTGCAACTTTTTGAATCCTTTTCATCCCTTTTTAGTATATTTGTCGCCTGAAAAAAGCGGGAAAGTAACTAAAAACTTATATAAATGTCAGTACTTCAAACACTACGGGAAAGAGCAGGTGTGCTCCTGGCTGTGGTTATAGGTGTATCTCTTCTGTTCTTCATTCTGGGTGACTTCCTCGGCGGAGGTGGCGGTCAGACTAAAAAGATGAAGGACTATTATGAAATTGCAGAAATAGGAGGGCGCTCAATATCCTACCAGGAATACGACGAAAGGCTGCAAAACCTGATTGAGATATATAAATTGTCGGGCACTACAAATATCACCGAAGAAATGTCTGAATCAATCCGGGAAGATATCTGGAACAAGATGATAATGGAAGAGATACTCGGTGAGGAATTCAATAATATCGGGCTGGGTGTAAGTGCCGACGAAGTTGAATCAATGGTCCTGGGCGACGAGCCCCATCCTATTGTACAACAGCTC